>RFNV01000055.1 GCA_009927005.1 Pseudomonadota bacterium | reverse complement strand
CTATATCCAGATGGTAAAGTATTAAATAAAACATAATTGTTTAAAGCTGTATTATCATCTGATACAAAAACGTTTACAGAGGAACCATTTGTTGTACCTTTTTGACCAAAATTTGTCACCAACACTTCAAAAGATCCATCAGCACTTGAAGCAGAAGCTTGTGTTGCATTTAAAAGTGTGAATGCCGGGGGTGTTAAACGCTCACTTGGTTTTGAAGGGGTGGTAGTTGGACTGTTTGTTAATGATGGTGAAAGTGAAATAGTTGGCGTTGGAGTTTGTGTTGTACAGACTTCTATTAAATATGGTTGATTTAAAACTGATGATATTTCATTACCGGATAATATTCGATCCCATACCATCAAATTATCAATAATACCCGAAAATTGACCTGCACCAACTGCTAAGTTACTATTGTTTGTTTCTGTTAATTTATTAGGTGATATGTTTCCAACTAAATCATTTGTTGTAACACCATCTATTGAAAATGATAATTTTATATTTGTTGGGTCTGTAACATCAGCTTGCCAGACAACGGGATGCCATTTACCATCATTTAAAGGATTCTTATTAAGTTGGTTTGTATATGTTTTATTAAAAACATTAGCATATATATAACCACTACTGTCCATTCCAAAATCATAAACCACACCAGATCCACTTATTGATGTTCTATATACAGAGTTATATGGTAAACTGCTTGTATATCCATTTGGAATTTTAACCCAAGCAATTACTGTTATTTTAGGACAATTCGGAAAAGTAGAAGGATATATTGCTTGGTATGTTAAACCATTAAATTTTACAGCTTGACCGTATTTACCAGATGCATCATAAACTGCATTTTCATAATATGGGAGTGTAGTTAGATTATATCCATTACACGATGAATCATAAAGATTATTATCAAATTTATAATAAGCAACAACACCGTTATATATTTTTGTACCAACTGTTGAAGTTGGTGTTTTAGATAATGTTGGTGATGGTGAAAGTGTCGGTGTTGGACTATAAGTTTGAGTTAATGTTGGTGTTTTTGTTGGGGTTGGTGTGGTTCTTGGTGATCTAGTTGGTGTAGTAGTTATTGTAGAAGATGGTGAGTTTGTTGGTGTAGTTGGAGGTGTTTTTGTAGGTGTTTGTGATGGTGTTTTTGATGGTGTTCTTGTTGGGGTTGCAGATATACCAATTGATTTTGTAGGAGTTGGTGTATTAGTTGGTGTTTTTGTTGGTTGGTTAGATGGAGATGATGTAACTGTTGGTGTATTAGATGCGGTAGGAGATGTTGTTATAGAAGGTGTTGGTGTTTGTGTAGGACTTGCAGATCTAGTTGTTGTGGGTGTTGAAGTTTTAGTCGGTGTGCTAGTATTCGTGGGGGTATTTGTGGGTGTACCTGTACCTGTTGTAGTTGGCGTTTGTGTTGGTGTTGATGTTCTTGTGGTTGTAGGTGTTGGCGTTGGAGTTCTTGTATTAGATGGCGTTGGAGTTGCTGTTTGTGATCTTGTTACAGCTATAACTGGTGCATCTATTGGATCTTTTGAAATAATAGATGCTTTTATTATTTGATTTTTATTA
>RFNV01000067.1 GCA_009927005.1 Pseudomonadota bacterium | reverse complement strand
GGTGGAGGAGTTGATGGTAATTTAAGATTTGTACCAGATGGTGTGTTTGTGGGTGTTACTGGTATTGTTTTTGATGGTGTTGGTGTGTTTGTTTTTGTATTTGAAATGGTGGGTGTAACAGTTCTACTATTAGATATTGTTGGTGAATTTGAAGGTGTATTAGATATTGTCGGTGTAACAGATGGTGAACTAGTTGGAGTAACAGAATTAGTAGGAGTTACCGTGGGGGTAAAAGACGGCGTTGGTGAGACATTTAGATTTCCAAAATGTCCACCTTGACCTCCTAGATATGTCTTATTATTACTCATAAATTATAATCCGATTGTCCATTCATATATTCTACCGTTATATACAATATATAATTTAATCACTCCGGTTCTTGGTAAACGTACATTAAAGTATTTTACACCAGAACAGTCATTATTAAGACCATTTACTGAACCTTTAAAGTTCATTCCGGGTGTCCATGTACCATCATAATTTATAATAGCGGGTATAGTAGGTGGGAATACAGGTGGGCCGGGATTAGCTCTTGGACCATTTGATACCGGACAAAGCATATTATAATTCATAGTTATCGTGTATGAAGAAGCATAAGGTGGCAATTGTGGTAAGGGTCTTGTTGATGAGCGTGACGGTGTAGGTGCGCGTGACGGTGTAGGTGCGGGTGTACCCGATCTAGTTGGTGTTGGCGTTGGTCGTTCAACAAGTGGAATAACTACAGGTTGAATAATAGACCATTGATCAAAACTATTTTGTATAGCTACATAATAAGTTCTTGCCGTTAATTTACGCGAATATGCTTCTTTATCATATGCGGTCCCAAGTCCATAGTAAGGTTGTGTCTCCGCACCAGATGTAATTGTCCTTATATCGTTTAATAGTGGACTTTTATATGAAAAACCCGCATATAATTGAGATAATTGCGCCCCAGAGTAATTAGATGGTTTTTTATTATTTTGAATATAATAATCTAAAAGAAATATGTCATCAGATACATAAATGTTAACAGAAAATGCAGTTTCTGTTCCTCTAGTACCATAACTACTTACTGTTAAGTCAAATGATCCTGATACATCATATGATTGTATAGAATATTGACTTGATGCCCCTTTTATATTCGAAATGGTGAAAAATGGATTTGTACCGTCTCTTGGTGTTCTAGTTGGTGTTCTAGTTGGCGTGAGAGTCTTTGTAGATGTTGGTGTTATTGTAGGTGTTGGTGTATTAGAAGGACATAATTCAACTAAGTATGGTTGTCTGTTTATTGTTGCAATCTCAGCGTCTGATAAAACCCTATTCCATATTATAAGGTTATCTATTTCACCATTAAACTTACCACCACCTATTATTATTGTACTATTATTAGAATCTGGTATATTGTTTGGTGATATATTTCCAACCAAATAAATAGAACCCACACCATCAACAGTCATGTTTAATTTAACACTTTTTGGTGTTGTTGCAGTATCAATTTGCCATAAAATAAGACACCATGTACCGCCTTTGCCGTTAACATCATTTAGTTTTGTTCCTGATGTAAAGACTGTATCAAATATTTTAGCATATACATATCCGTCTTTATTAATACCAAAATCATAAATTGATTTTCCATTTATTGTTGATTTATAAACTGGATTACTATCTAATGTTGAAAAAACATTACCATATGGAACTTTAACCCAAGCTAATACTGTTATTTTAGGACAATTTGGAAAAGTAGAAGGATATGTTGCTTCATAACTTGCTGTTCCATCAAATTTCACAGAAGGTCCGTATTTTCCAGTTTCATTATAAGCTACATTATTATATTGAATATTAGGGTTTGTTGTTAAGTTATATCCATTACACGAAGAATCATAAAGATTCCTATTAAATTGATAAACAGCTACTACATCTTTAAATGGACCCTGAACTGAAGTTGGAGTTGGACTATAGGATGGTGATGGTGAAAGCGTCGGTGTTGGACTATATGTTTGAGTTAATGTTGGTGTTTTTGTTGTGGTTGGTGTGGTTCTTGGTGATCTAGTTGGTGTGGGTGTAAATGTAGATGATGGTGTATTAGTAGGTGTAAATGTTGGTGTTCCAGTTTGTGTTGAAGTTGGTGTAAATGTTGGTGTCGTTGTTGGTGTTGCTGTTGCACCCTCCGATTTTGTATTTGACGGTGTTCTTGATGGTGTATTGGTAGGTTTACTTGAATTAGTTGGACTGTTTGTTAATGTAATTGTTGGCGTTGGTGTATTAGATGAAGTAGGAGTTATTGATTGAGTTGGTGTTTGTGTAGGACTTGCAGATCTAGTTGTAGTCGGAGTTACTGTGTTTGTAGGTGTATTAGTATTTGTGGGAGTATTTGTGGGTGTACCTGTACCTGTTGTAGTTGGTGTTTGTGTTGGTGTTGATGTTAAAGTAGAAGAAGGTGTATTTGATGGCGTAGATGTCGGTGTACCTGTTGATGTTGCTGTTTGTGATCTTGTTACAGCTATAACTGGTGCGTCTAGCGGACCATCTTTAGATATTACGGGTATTTGAATTCTATTTGGTGCT
>RFNV01000115.1 GCA_009927005.1 Pseudomonadota bacterium | reverse complement strand
ATCTACTGTGAGCAAGCGTCATTGAATTATGATCAATTTATTTATTGGCGGGGAAGGAGCCGAAAAAAAGAGTGCGCGGCTGTATCAAAATGTGTGCCTGTTCGAGTCCAGGCTGCTGTTGAGAGGAGTGAGGTGATTTGCAGCTTGGTGCTGAGAGAGGGTCGTCGGTTGGAATTTCATGATGCAGTTTTTGTAAGAGAATTTTTACAGGAGCGATTGTAATGCAATTATCGTTTACGACACCGATTTGGCTTTATTCTGAGGCAGTCGACTTCAGGCGTCAACTGGATGGTTTAATTGTATTAGTGGCGGATGCGCTTTCAAAAGATCCGTGCTCGGGTGAGTTGTTTATTTTTCGCAATCGCGGGGCAAATAAGGTGCGCCTACTGTGGTATGATCGGAATGGGTTCTGGTTGTGTTATAAGCGGCTGGAGAAAGGCAAATTTATTTTCCCGAAAGAGGTTGTTGGTGTGTTAGAACTCTCGCGTGATCAGATGAGCTGGTTATTATCTGGATTAAATTTCCTTGAGAATAAACCGTTAGCAGAGGTGCGCGCATCGCATTTTTTCTGATAAAAAGATGCAAAAAAGGTGGTGAAAAAGTTGAAAAAAGCTCGATAAAAACAGAGGTTTCTGATAGAATTCATGTATGTTTTTTAGGGTTAATTCGTCAGAAAATGTTATTCCATGAAGTACAAAATAATCATTTTTCTGTCACACCATCTGAGGCATATTTTTTACTTCAAGAAGAAAATCAAGCGCTGAAAAAAAACGCGATAGTGTTGGAGAAGCGCCTTGAACAATATCAACAAGCGTATGAAAGCATGCTGCACCAACTGCGTGAAATGAATCGTCAGCGCTTTGGAAGCAAATCAGAACGTTTTGTTGATGATAGGCAGCTTAGTTTATTTCCTGAGCCAGAAGCGGCAGAAAATGTTCCTGCTGTTGATGAAACAGTCACAGTACCAGAGCATCAACGCGCGAAGAAAAAAGGCAAGAAGGATTGGAAAAACTTGCCCCGCGAGATTGTGATTATTCCGGTGAGTGACGGGGAAAAAGCGTGCGCTTGCGGCAGTGAAAAATCGGTTATTCGTTATGAGGTCAAGGAAATGCTGGATTATCAACCAGCAACGCTGCGCGTTATCGAAGAACGTCGTGAAATGGTGGCTTGCCCTAAGGGTTGCGAAGGTTCGTTGTGTGTTGCTCCGGTGAAACCGCATGTATTACCTAAGGTGGGGGCGACAGAAAATTTATTAGCGGCGATTATTGTTTCTAAATTGCATGATCGGCAGCCTTTATATCTTTTAGAGAAGCATCATCATCGGGTGTCTCGTGAAACTATGGCGCGCTGGGCAATTGCGTTGATGTCACCACTACAGCCGATCTTTAATTTATTAAAAGATCCGGTGATTGACTATGATGTCGGCAGTCTGGATGCGACAACCTGGCAAGTGCTCAGTGAACCGGACCGCCGAGCGCAGAAAAAATCGCATATTTACTCGATGCGCGGTGGTCCACCAGGAAAAGAGGTGGTGCTCTATGGGTATGTGTATGATGATCATAGTGGGTATATTGATAACTGGTTCGAGGGGTTTAAAGGCACGCTGCATATGGATGCGGCAAATGTCTGTGACCGATTACTGAAAAAACCAGGGGTGACTGCCGCTCTATGTAACGCCCACCCGAGACGAAAATTTGAAGCGATCAAGAAGCAAGCTAAAAAACAAGGATTGGCCCATGAAGCGCTACGCTTTTACAAGCAACTTTATGCCATTGAGCGTAAAGCCAAAGAAGCAAACATGACGCCAGAGCAACGCTATGCGTTAAGACAACGTGAGAGCAAACCGCTGCTTGAAAAATTTAAACAATGGATGGAGGAAGCGTATGCGACGGTGCTACCAAAGTCCCCTCTCGGCCAAGCGTTTGAATACTGCCTCAAAGAGAACCGTTGGGCAGATTTAACCCGTTTCCTTGATGATGGGCGCTTAGAGATAGATAATAATCTCCAAGAACAAGAAATCAAACCGCTCGTCATGGTCAGAAAAAATTGTCTTTTCTCGAACTCCATGGACGGCGCAAGAGCATTATGTTTGCATATGAGTTTGATACGCACAGCACTTCACCATGGCCTCAAACCGTATGAATATTATGTCGCATTGCTTAAGCAGCTCCCTTATTGCAAAACCGTTGAGGATTATGAAAAATTGCTCCCCTGGAATATTTTTAAAGCCTAACACCACATCGCCTCTATAAATTAACTATAAATACCAGCACTCGCGCGCACGAAGCATCGCACATTCAGCGCATTACTTAAACCCTGTAGTTGCTGCGGCG
>RFNV01000207.1 GCA_009927005.1 Pseudomonadota bacterium | reverse complement strand
GGGTGTCATTTCCCGAAGATTTTTATATGTCTCGTCGGCCCCCGACGTGGCAGGTAGCCGCCCTTTTCCGATTAAATTCTGAACGCGCGTAGGGCCCCAATTATAGGAAGCCACTAAAAGAAAAGTCCGTTTTGCCTCTTCATTGATATTCGCGAAATATTGGTCCCTAAGAATCTGCAAGTAAGTTGTCCCCAGCATGATATTTCGCTCAGGGTCAAAAAGGAAATCCGAATCGGGAACGATTTCCTTTTTGGTAACTGCAAGCATCACCTCTTTTCCTGCATACTTGGGAACAATCTGCATGAGCCCAAAGGCAGGAACCCAACTTCTAGCTCTAGGATTAAATGCCGACTCTTGGCGAATAATGGCAAGAATCAGTGCAGGCTCTAATTTGTATTTGTCCGCCCAAAACTTAACCACCGGATAGACTTTCGCGGCACGTTTTCGCACAAAATCAGGAACCAGATTAAACGACACTTGGAACTCATTTCTCCTTTTTCTGTCTCTCCCCTCCTCAACATTCAATGCGGTAGTAACCTCTTTGGCTATTTTTTTGGCGTCTAACTCAGGAGTTACATCTTCCTTCAGCAGAATGGGAGGTTCGGACTCCGTGGGCTCGAAGGCTTTCTTAATAATTTTCTCAATTTTTCCTTGTGCTTCCTCCCGAGCTTTAGGCTCGTCCTCTGAGACTAAAGCTTGAACTGTAACTGAGCCCTTTTCGTAGTCGACTTTGATGCGAGCTGTATCATCATCAAAATACTCTACATACTTTTTTACTTCCGAGACCTCGGGCTCACTCCATTTCAACATGACTCTTTTTTTTACGTTTTCCCACTTCTCGTTCTCGCTCTTTTCAAAAGTATCGAATTGATTTTGAATATGCTGTTCAATTTTCCCCCATTCTTTATCGAGGTTGTCTTGGTCCGATTCGGCCATTACCTGAACCACCACCAACAGCAGCATCAAGCTCAGAATTACAAACCAATTTGATTTGATATCTTGTTTAAACATAAATGACTCCTCTTGGATGATTTAACGTTTGGATGAATATTCTTTAAAAGCCGCATCGATGTCTTTCAGCGCTTCTTTAACTGCAGCCTTAGCTTCTTTGTCTTCGATTACTTCCGTTGTTTTTTGAGCGGCTCTTCTCAAGGCTTCGTTGAGACTTTTATCATCGATCGATAAAGCAACGGCACAGTTATAAACTCGTCTTTTACCTCCCACTTTGCTGTAGTCTCTTTCTTCCCAATAAACGCCGAACTCTTTAGTCCCAGAAAGGAAGGCCAAGGTCTTCCCTGCGAGTTGTTCTTCGTAGTGGTGTCTTAGACCTGGGTCGTTCGGATTATCTTTGTCGATGACAAGCATTCCAGATCGAGATGTGGCGATTTTTGAAGTGATCAAATAGGCGATAAGCTGAGCAATCTTCTTACGCCCCTCTAAGTCGGCCATACTGCAACCCGCAATTCGATCGGAAACATCACCCGACTCTCCCATGAAATAGCTCATCCCCTTACCATCAATGTCTCGTTTGAACTTGCTAAAATCTCTGAACCAATCAGGGGCCGGTTCCGGATTACGATCTCGAACGATATAATCTCTCTCGGTTTCCTTCATTACTGGAACATCTGGGGCTGGTGGAGTAGAACTACACCCGACCATAATTAAAACTGCGATTAAAACCATTGAACCTTTTGAGTAGATAGCCTTCATAAAAAACCTCCAAATCTAGTGAGGCCCTATTGACCTCAGCCTCAGTATGGCGGCCAGGGATGTCGTCAATTGACACGCGCCTCACAGTTACGAATTCCATTATTTATTTCATTGGATTCAGCAACTTAGCAGCGCCACAATCTTCATTTTTAGGCATGCTACAATACAACTATGGCGCCTCTTACCTACCCCCAAATTCATCCCGACATCCAACTTTTAGAGCGTGTTGGCATTGGTGGCATGGGAGAAGTGTTTAAAGGGATTCTAAAAGGCCCGGGAGGATTTGAAAAACCGATCGCTGTTAAAACACTGCTACTCGATGATCCGGAACTTAAAAAAGCCTTTCTTAATGAGGCTAGGATCTTAGCTAAATTTTCGCATCCCAATATTGTTCAAATTTTTCAAGCAGGACTCACTTCGGACAATTCCCCTTATCTTGTTTTGGAATGGATCGATGGGTCTACTCTAAGAGAGATTTTCGAATCCAGAGTGCCTATCAAACGCGCCCTTGCTCCTAAATATGTTTGTGAGATTCTTCGACAGGCTTTGCTCGGACTCAACCAAGTTCATAATTCTGAAGAGCCACTTTCCCCAGAAACGGCGAGAATTATTCATCGAGATCTTAGCCCTCACAATTTGATGATCGACAAAAGCGGAGTAGTGAAAATCGTTGATTTTGGCATAGCGAAACTACTAAAGGCGGACAGATTCACTCAGACTCAAGCTCTTCAGGGAAAACTTTGCTACCTAGCGCCGGAGTTAGCTAACGGTAAATCTGCGAGCGAGCAGTCGGATCTTTTTTCTCTGGGGAGTATTGCTTATGAACTATTGACAGGGGAAAAGGTTTTTTCTGGGAATTCAGACTTTGAAACCCTTGATCAAATAAAAAATGGCAAAGTTCGTGAGTTAAATCTTTCTTCCAATGCCATTCCGTTAAATTTTCAGAGAGTTGTGAACAAACTCATTCAAGTAGACATCACAAAGCGTTTTAAAACTGCTAAGGAAGCCTATCAGGATCTTGAAAAAATAGACCTCTTCACTACTTGTGATTCCATGGAACTCGCGCAACTTTTGCCTGACAGGAAACGTGTCCAACCACAAGAATCGACGTTGATCGAAAACAATATTTCAAACCATCAAAATCAGAAGTCTCTATTTCCAAAACGGCTTTGGCTGTCTCTCCTCATTGTGACTTCGCTCTTAGCCCCAGTCGCTTATATTCTTTATCATTCCAACCATGACTCTTTGAAGAATCCTCCTAGAGACCCTGCCACGGTACAAGAATCCCGTGATCCCATGAAGGACTTTATAGAAAAGACCCAGAATCACATTAATGAGGGACTGAAATAGGTTACTTGGATTTTGGTTTGGATTGGCTTGAATTAGAAGGAAACAGTTCGAGCTTGGTTTTGCCCTTGATGACATCGCTCGTGGCTGAATCCACAGCCTTAAATTTATAAAGCACATTGTACTTCATGCGATCATAAGCACTTTTAGACATTGAACTTAAAACAAAGCAGTCAATCTTTTCGACTTTTTCCAATTGAGATTTCTCATACCGCTCGTCGTCTTGGGAAATGTTATCAATTGTTTCTGGGAGGTCGCTGTCACTGGCAGTAGCCGCATAACTAGAAGCCGCCATCACATCTGCATTAATTTTTTGGAGAACTTTAGCCCTGACCTTGCTCTTATCGGCAGCTTTGGCGAGACAGTCTGTCGGGTCTGATTGATTCACTACACTACTCTCAGTACGAAAGAAGACTTTTCCATCGCTCTCAAATACGGCAGAGGATTGATGAACCCAGTCTGGGGAGGTCACCTGATGGCTAGAGCAGCCTATAAAAAATCCGGTCAGCAAAACACCCAATTTGACTGCTTTATTCATATGACAAAACCCTTTTTATATTTGCCCCTGCGCTCCGGACAATCCGCAGCGCAGAGAGCATCGATTCATTAGGAGAAAATCCAAATTAAGGAATATCAGCCGGCTTTACTTCTTCAGAGGAAGAAGAGGGAATCGATGGCGTAATATTGTTAGCTTTTGCCCACTCGACCAATTTGGGTGTAATTCCTACCGCTTTTTCCATCTGAGAGGTTAAAGAAGAAATCGTATCTTTGACGGATCCCAATTGTCCCGCCATCTTAGCAGCTTCCATGGGATTGCTAGAAACGCTAGAAACAATATCCTTACCGTTTTCAACGAGTTCCTTATCTTTTAGACCAGCTAGAATAAAGTTGTGGATGGCATTGCCCAATGCTTCTTTCTTTTTGGCACTGAGCTTAGAAATCGCAGCTTCTTGGGCTGGAGTTGAAACTTTTTCTTCTAACTTAGACTGGCCCTCTAAAATAGACTTCGCATCAAGCTCTCGAGGACTAATTTTAGAATTTTGCGCTTTTATCGCTGCCTTGATTGCACCCATTTCTTTGGTGGAAACGATAACGCCTACTAATGAGCTAATGGTCTTGCTCATCAGCCCTTCTGCCTTTTTCGCTTTTTCAAGAAAGGACTTTATATCTTTACCGGCATCACCGCCACCTTTTTTATCACCTCCGCCGATACCAGGAACACCGCCGAATTCTGCATTTGCAGTTTGAACCGCAAACGCAGAAACTAATAAACAAACAGTTAATAGCTTTTTCATGTTGTCTCCTTTTTATGGTTAAAAACTATTTATGAGTGGTAATTATAAACTATCCTTTTTAAAATTGTCGTTCATTTACAGCCTTCATTATTTTTTCAAATAGCGGCGCAGCATTATTGAACAGTTCAACACGAATCATTTCAGTTTTGTTACTTTTTGTGACCGGAATATGCATATCTACACCAAAAGCCGCCTTGCCAACGTCATTTCCACCGGAACGTATTCGAAGTCCCCCTGCCATGTTTAGATCTTCATTGCAGTAGGATTCGGAATCGGAACATATCACTCGTTCAGTTGCCGCTTTAATTTTGTAGATAGGGTCGAGGCAGTACTTTGGTTTACCCAAATGGAACGCGGTTTTTTCTTTAAACCCATTTTCAGGGTTGATCAACTGTGCCACTTGTTTCTCCAAAGACTCATCAGCGAAAAAGGGTCCTGGACTACTCTTTGTGGAAAAGAAATAGGCGAAATCGGTAAACTCTGAAAAGCTATCCCCTCCCAGATTTTCCGCGTTGCGACACATCCCAAACGTTGCGATCTTTAGAGTAGCTGAGCTAGAGACTGAATCAAATACCAAGACATCCCCTGCTTTCAGTTCGGGGGCATCAGCTTTTGTCGGTAAAACCTTCTGAATTGCCACTGTGTTTTCTTTTCTAACTGAAACATTTGCCGTCCAGATGGGAATTTGAACCTCTTCATCAATATCGCTCACACTTCCAATGTTTCTGAAAACTGTAGTGGAGTACCCTGGGACCAACACCCCCAGAGAGTCTTCAACTCTAAAATTGCCATCACTGTCTTCGATCAATTTAATTTCATTTTTCTGAAATTTAACATTGTTTGAAAAGTCTTCAGCCAATCGAATGAGAACATTTTTCATTACTATCTCTCGTCTTGCTTCAGTGGCAAAAGCGACTTTGTGAACAACCTCATCATCGATTTTCTCGTCTGCCATAGTTGTGTAATGAACACGTCCCGAGGAATCAAGAAGCTCTGCAAAACCCACAGCTTTATAGGTCTGATATTTTACATAGTCTTGACTAGAGGGTTTTTCCAGAAAAATGGGGTTTAACATTTTCGTTCTAATAAAAAACTCCGGCACCTCTCGGCTCCTAGTCACCTTTTGACTAACTTTAGTATCCTCCACATAGGCTTTTTGTACTGCTGCGAATGTCCTGTTGATTGGAACAATCGAGAAGCTGGCTTTGTTTCCCAGCGCATCGCTAAACAATTGAGTAGGAACTTCCCCTGAAAAATCTTCTGGAGAGCCTCCATTCAGAACTAAAGCTCTTGGTTTTTTGAGGTCGGCTACTGAAGTGTTTGAGAATTTCACGAAAGCCGCATCTTTATCGGGATCACCAAGCAGGGGTAATCCCACTGCGTACTTATTCCCCGCATGGATGATACTCACTTGGTTGCCTTTTGCATCGGTCAACGTATCTCCTTTAGAAATTCCCTCATCGAGCCCTCTATCAAAAACGAGATAACCTTTCCAATCGGTCTTGATATGAGTCTCAATGGCAAAGGGCGTAAATTTTTCTTTTGCATTCTTTAGGGCATCAGACAGAAGAGACTTAAACGTATCATTGTAGAGTTTTTTAACCTTTGAAGCATCCTGCGAACCTTTGGGTTCATTGTAGGGCGCTGGATACTCTGTTTGAGTGTTCCGGAAAATAACTTCGCTGGTCATAGGGTTGGTAATATAAAAACTCAAAGTTACGGGAAGATAAGTATCGACGGTTCCATTGGGCTTTTCTACTTGATACTTTGAAGCTCTGATGATCTGCACTGAAGCTGCGAAGGTTTTAAATTTATTCTGGTCGGTAATGTTGGTCACCATGTTGCCAAAGAGCTTTTTAAATTCTTCTTGATAGAAAGAAATCGCTGCTTTCTTGTCAAAAGCGCTTTCAAAATCTTTACTGATCCGCCCCGCTTTTGCCCCCTCTTTCTCTTCAGCTACAAAGATACCTTTAACTGGGTACAGGTTAATCCCGGCTTCTGCGGCAATACAAGAAGCCGAACTCAAGTTAGCAGCACAAAACAATACCATTAGGCTCAATGAGCCTTTGAATAATTTTCTCATGACATCTCCTTAATTAATGTCTTGTTGAAGCGGGAGCTCGGTTTCCGGAACAACTTCCCGGACAAAGCTTCACGAGCGTTCCTTCGACTTGAGAATCAATATTTGCAAAGGTAGGCACCGCCACCAACTCACCTGCAAGGGCTTGGTCGATCGGAGTCTCACCTTTATAGGTAATGACAACTTGATACTCGTTCTCTGAAGAGGACCGTTGAACTGCTTTGGCTACGCCTTGAGTCTTTTTCACAGCGTTCATAAAAGCTGTGCGGCTTCCCAAGTTGAGCTTTCCTGAATAGGTCACGACAAATTCCCGACCATACATTTCTCGGCGTTTCCAGTATTCCTGAACTCGTGTTGCAACGATTTTTCCCAAATTCTCAGCCAACTTAGAAGCAATATTGCCGCGGCATTGGTCGGAAGAATCTCCAGAGGCCGATTCTGAAACCGACTCAGATGCAATCTCTTCTCCATCGTTAGTTGAATAGATAGCCACTGAGGTTAAACCATTACAGGTCGAATTCCCTGTATCGTTGCTTTTCCCAGTATCGATAATCACTGAAGATCCAATCGAGAAAAAATCCGAATTAGCCTCTTTTCTAGCAAAAGTGGCATACTTTGCGAGTTCTTTTCCACTTTGCAATTTATCTAATGTGATGGGTTTATTACCAAAATATTTACTTTTAAAAATATCGTTATTGATAATCTTGATATCGTAGTCCTGGAAAATTCCAGCTAAGCTTCTTAATGTGTAGTTCTGTTTTTCAGGACCGACATTTCTGGGCTGATAACGAACCAACTTTTTGAAGTAAGTATTGTCATGTTTTTCCTGAGCTGCTTGTTTGAATGATGCCGATTTTTTATCGTGAGATTCAGAAGCAGTCACTCTCGCTCCGGCTGAATAAGATCCCGAATTGCTGGCTTGGCCCTGAAAATTGGGATTCGATGCGGATGCTGAACTCTGCTGCTGCGCACTTTCAACGGCGGCAGCGTCGACAGCAGCCGAACCGACATCGGAACTTGCGCTACCAGAGGCCTCCGCTTTTTGGGATCCCTTGTCATGCTTGTATTCAACCAATTCCTCTATTGGAGCATTGATGTCTGATGGCTTAGTGAAAAATTCATCCATCAGCATAAGAACAGCGGCACTTCGAGTTGTTGAAGTATTTGCAGCCAGCCCCTCATCACTAAGCAATTTTCGAAATTTCTTCTCATCAAGAGTTAGAGTCACGGTGAGGACATAATCGTTAACTATTCTTTGGGGGGAATCATTCTCGTTTAATTTAAAACTCTCAACCTGTCCCGCAATGCTGTCAATTTTTGCCTGTACTTCAGGTTTATCGGAAGAATTCGCACCTAAAACTTTATTGATCGCTGTCACGATGGCATCTCGAACAGCTTGATTTTTTCCAACTCCAGCTACCGTCTGTACGTCCTCTGTGATCGGGGTTTTTGAGTGGCCTACAACTTCTAGATCTGCCGCGGAGCCTTGGATTGCACTCAAGCCAAATACACATAATAACAATAATGAATTTCCCTTCATTCTAGTTCTCCCATTTAAAGTAGTATCTTTCAGTTCGGACTGCCGAATCATTTTCTTTAATTCAACCTTAAGTTTTAAACACATAGGCCATCTCCTTTAAAATCTAGCTCCTTAAGAGGGCTGCTAATACTGTTGCTCCGCACAAACCTAATAGAAAAACAGTGACAACTACGTAAACCCTGAGGCCCTGAGATTGTAGTCCCAGCGTCTTTATGCGTCCTGGCAAAATAAAAATTGAGGGAACAATTCCGTAAAATAGAGATCCAAGAGCAACGGCCAATCCCCTCCCGATCGCTTTCGCGTCGGATAAATGCCCCAAACAGACGGCTGTACCCATACACCCGCCCAAAAATCCGTAGATCAATCCTAAAGCGACAATCGCCTCAACGATTTCTTCATTACTCAAGTTGGGTGCGCCCGAAACCAATCTCCTTATGACTGGATAGCCCTTCCTCATTCCGAGATTGACGACGACAAATAGGATCTGCGGAGTAAAAACTAAAATCAGTGCTTCGGGTTGGATGAGTGTTCGGCTTGTAAGACCGGCGAGACTTCCGACTAGGCCATATAATGCTAAATTAAAAATTACACAAATGAACGCCAACATAACGACCTCCCGTTCAATTCCAGATTAAACGAAGGCAATGTCAGTGAATGACAAATGAGGGTGTCGAACAGAACACGAATCGAACACGAACGCCTTTTCTTAAGATTTTAAATTTCGAGATTCTGACTGTAAGTTATTGAAATTATTGTGT
>RFNV01000056.1 GCA_009927005.1 Pseudomonadota bacterium | reverse complement strand
CATTTTCAAGCTCAAATCATCTTGAATTTGAGCCTTTACACCAGAACCCCACAACATCTTCATAAATCCCATTACTTTCAAAAGTGCGGGCTCTCCCATTGGATATACCAACACATCAACATCAACATTCTTACAATTTTCCATTTTTTGTTCGGCCAATGCAAAAAGTCTTTCAATTCCAAAACTGCATCCAACTGCTGGGATATCCCTTCCAGCAAACATACCGATCAATTTATCATACCTACCCCCTGCCGCAATACTTCCAATTCTTACTGGGGGAGCGTCGCCAGTCGTTTCTTGAATCACAACAGCTTCAAAAATCATTCCTGTGTAATATCCAAGTCCTCTTGCCAAACTCAGATCAAATTCAAATGATTCATCAATCTTAAATGCTTTCAAATATTTGAATAATACGTCCATTTCATTCAAAGCATTTGATATTTTTTCACTCATGGTAACACCATTTACAAATAATCCCTTAAATTTGTCCATGGTTTCACTCAAATTTCCTTTAACAGTCAAAAATTTACCAATGTGTTCAGTAACATCAGGACTCACACCTTTCAAAATTATCTCATCCCTAACGGACTCCCAAGTTTGTTTATCCAGTTTATCAATAGATGACAATACTGTGTTGTGGAGTGATTGGTCGACACCACACAATTCCATTACTCCTGTAAGAATTTGTCGGTGGTTCAATTTTACCACGAACTTTGTCACATTTACTTGCGTCAAAACATCATACACTACTTGCAAAATTTCAGCATCTGATACCATCATACTTGATCTTCCACAAAAATCAAGATCACATTGATAAAATTCCCTCATTCTTCCTGTTACAATGGAAGGATGATCACGGCGATATACTTTTCCAATATGAAATCTCTTCATCTTTGTTACATTATGCAAAGCCAAATATCTTGCAAATGGTACAGTCAAATCATATCTCAAAGAAAGAGGTGTTCCTTGATCATCAAGGTCATATACTAATTTATTTCCATCACCATATTGTCCCAGCAATGTATCGCGGCGTTCCATTACGGGGGTATCAATTTGCTGTCCGCCATGACTTATAAAAATGTTTTTGATAATTCCCATAATCTTCTCGCGAGCTTTCATTTGGTATGGATGAAAATCTCTCATGCCAGACGGAGGCTCCAAATTTAACTTTTTATCTTTCTGGTCAGTTAGTTTAGAAAACAATTTTGCAAAAACATCGCTCTTTAGAAAGTTAAGAATTTTATTATAGGCAGGTTTCATATCATAATCATTTACTACAAATGGAGACATTTCATTCATGACTCCAAAAATCTCTCTGGTTCCTGCCCCCAACACCAAATGTTTTGTCTTATCATCCGACATTCTAATTTGAACAGCTCTTGTAGCATTAAAAATTTCCCACGCCACAGCTCCAAGTATTCTTGAAACAATATCTTTACAAAATAGAGAAGAATTCCAAGCATTTGAATTGTAATCTTCCTGATTTTCTGATGTTGGTAATGATCTTACTGTGTCAGCTGATGCCAATGTTTGACATGACAAATTTAGTGATGCTGCAGTATATTGTGTGATCATCATTCCAGAATTCAATCCTTGATTTTCAGTTACCAACATTGAAGGCAAACCATTACTCAAATTGGCGTCAACAATTCTAGCCAATCTTCTTTCTGAAATAGCACCAAGTGAACAGAGTGTACTTTTTAGTAAATCCGAAAGAATACCAATTGGCTCTCCGTGAAAGTTTCCACCAGATACAACATCACCATCGAATACGAGTGGATTGTCAGTTGATGCATTGAG
>RFNV01000160.1 GCA_009927005.1 Pseudomonadota bacterium | reverse complement strand
GCAAATTTAACTATGCAGCAGTACTCGACTGTCTATAATATGCTGTCGTTTGCTGTCGCTTCAATGCTAGGGTCGTTCGCATTTTTCGTCATGGGACGAAAAATTGTAGGGCCAAAATATCGTTTGGCTCTGGTCGTATCTTCACTGGTCGTTCTCATCGCTGGGTACCATTATTGGCGGATCATGGGCAGCTGGACTGCTGCTTATGCTCTCAAAGAGGGCATGTATGTTCTTACTGGCGAACCTTTTAACGATGCCTACAGATATGTCGATTGGCTCTTAACGGTTCCTTTGCTTCTCACCGAGCTTGTTCTTGTCATGAAGCTTAAGAAAGAATCGGGTGGTGTGCTTGGAAAGCTCATCATTGCAGCAGTTGCGATGATTGCTCTCGGCTATCCGGGAGAAATCGCCAATCCACAAACCGAAGCAGGCGCTCGTTTGATGTGGGCTGTTCTTAGCACGATCCCTTTTATCTACATCCTTTATGTTCTCTGGGTGAAATTGGGTTCTGCAATCGGAGAACACCCTCCAAAAGTACAAGTGCTTCTAAAAAACACCCGTTACTTAATCCTATTAACTTGGGGCTTCTACCCAATCGTCTATGCGATGGGTAGCTATGGTATGCTCGGAAACTCTGTTGTGGCAGTTCAAGTGGGTTACAGTATCGCTGACGTCACGGCAAAGGCACTTTATGGCGTGATGATCTTTGCAATTGCTTATGCAAAAAGCGAAGCTGACGGCTCATTACCTGCTTAATTAAGTTAGCGATTCGTTCCGGAAGGTTAGAGAGTTGCAATTAGTTTCATCTCGAGAAGAGTTCCAATGGTTTTTATTGGTCGGGATGGGCTACTTGCTCTCTCTTCTTCCGGAAACTTTTTTATGGCTTGGGTGTCTTAGTTGTATTCTCATCCTCGGTGTTCCTCACGGGGCTCTCGATATCTACTTGATTTGGTCTGAGTCCAAGAAAAACATCAGAAGAGCCTGCCTTTTCCTTGCTGCTTATATTTCAGTCATTCTCCTCGCACTTGGTCTTTGGAGAATTTCATCAGAGTGGTTTTGGTTTCTTTTCTTTCTTTCTGCTGTTTATCATTTCGGAGCATCAGATGAGCATCCGGAGTTAATTTCCGCGATGTTTAGGAATTCTTTCAAAAGACTCTTGTGGAGTTACAGCAGAGGTCTTGTTTTGGTTTTCGCTCCTGCCGCTTTCCACTCCAATAAGATTCTTAACTATTTGAAACAAGCCACCTCGTTAGATTTTGCAGCGGGATTCGTTGCAGTCGCGCCTTTTTTATTTGCTTATGGGCTCACGTTTTATTTAACAGTTTCTTTAGTGTCTTTTCGGAGAGTTTCTTCACGGACCTATCGAATGCTCATCCTCAAACAAGTGGTGTCGTTGCTCTTGATTGTGGCCCTTTTCAGAGTCAGTGATCCGTTAGTAGGCTTTTGTCTCTATTTTTGTTGTTATCATTCACTGAACCATTCTTTTAGAGTGTTTAGTAAAACCAAAAAGTCGAATTCCAGTTTCTTTTTTGCGGCAAGCCTATTTACGATTCCGATCCTGCCCATCTGGTTTTGGAGTGGGTTTCGTTTGCCCGCGGGATCCTCACAAGAAAACTGGGTAATTGCCTGTTTCGTGAGTATTGCGGCCTTAACATTTCCACACTTATTCATGGTCCGAAAGCTACACGAAACGCTTAAGCGATCGACCGTCAATCTTGGCGTATCACGTACAGTCTAGAAGTATTTTTGATGGTGGAGGGGGAAGGATTCGAACTTCATTTTGTACCCCTCTGTAATAATTCAAGAAGTTCAATAGTAACAACAACCTACCACACCCCGGTTTCTACCGAGATCTACCGAATAACACAGATATTCACTTGAGACTGATTGCAATTGATTGCAAACGGTTGGAGGAAAGGCGACTTGAACTTCTTTGGGCGGCGGATTTGAAAACGCTTAAATCAAAAACCCTATTAAACAATAAGTTGCGTTTGATGTCTTTCTCGTTCTCGCCATTTATCGATGCGAGAGCAACACA
>RFNV01000129.1 GCA_009927005.1 Pseudomonadota bacterium | reverse complement strand
AGTGGTTCAAGCAGTGTAGCAGCAGTAGCGCTGGCTAACGCGAAGGAAGTAGCAACGGTTTCGGCTACCGCTGCCACAGGAACAATCAACTACGATGTAACCACGCAGTCGGTTCTCTACTACACCAGCAACGCATCAGCCAACTGGACAGTTAACTTTCGTGGGTCTTCCGGCACATCCTTAAATACTTTGATGGCTACGGGTGAATCAGTTACGGTTGCGTTCCTTGTAACTCAAGGTGCCACGGCTTATTACAACAGCGCAGTGCAAGTAGACGGTTCGTCGGTAACCCCTAAATACCAAGGCGGCACTGCATGGTCAGCAGGTAATGCAAGCTCCATTGATGCTTATGTGTATACGATAGTGAAGACAGGGTCTGCGGCGTTCACGGTGTTCGCATCACAAACGAGGTTTGCATAATGCCGTTAATTGAGACTAAAGGCGCGGCATCTGCTCAGGGGTTTGGCGAGTTTGCTCAATCCGGTGCGGTTAATTACATCGAAGACGTTTTCTCCACCTACCTCTACACCGGCAACGGCTCTACACAGACAATTACCAATAGCATTGACTTGTCCACTAAGGGTGGGATGGTGTGGATGAAAGGCCGCAGTGGGGCAACAGACCATGCGCTATATGATACTACACGGGGAGCCACAAAAGATTTAGTCAGCAACAGCGTTGCTGCCGAGACAACGCAAAGCACTGGCCTGACAGCGTTTAACACTACGGGCTTTGCTATTGGCTCGCTGGCTAAAATAAACACCAATGCCGCCACATACGTCTCATGGACCTTCCGCAAGCAGCCGAAGTTCTTTGATGTGGTGACTTGGACGGGGGATGGCACAGGGGCAAGAACACTTTCTCATAATCTTGGTTCGATACCGGGGTGTATTATTGTTAAACGCTACAACGGTGATCCTCAATCATGGGCTGTTTATCATAGAAGTTTGGGGAACACTCAGGGGCTGGCTTTAGACTTAACAAATGCCGCAGATACTTGGTCTGGTTATTGGAATAATACGTCCCCAACAGCAACTCAATTTACTGTCGGTGGTGGGTATAACAGCAATAATCCAACGGGCACTGCGTATGTCGCCTACCTCTTCGCCCACAACGCAGGTGGCTTTGGCCTGACGGGTTCGGACAATGTGATTAGTTGTGGGTCGTTTAGTGGAAACACGACGGTTACTCTTGGTTATGAACCGCAATTTGTTATGGTCAAGAGATCAGACAACGTGGGCAACTGGTTTATGCAGGACAACATGCGTGGAATACCGACAGGAGGTGTTGACCCGACTCTATTTGCAAATTTGTACGATGCGGAAGACACTTCTTCCAATTTTCTTGATTTAACCGCAACTGGCTTTACAACAAATTACGGCGGAGGAACCTACATCTACATCGCCATTCGTCGTGGCCCGATGAAAGTGCCGACGAGCGGGACGAGTGTGTTTAGTCCTATTGCGTCAAATGTTTCAACAGGAACTCAAATTACTACTAATTTTCCAATCGACTTGCAATGGTATAAATTTCGTAACTATTCAAATGATTGGTATGGCATTGACCGTTTAAGAGGTGTTTCAACTACAACTACAAATGAATCAAGCCAAAGGCTAACCCCTAACGCAACTTATGCCGAATATGCTGCTAATATTGCAAGGTATTGGAATAGCACAGGGTATCAAATGCCAAGCAATACTGGCGGGTACGACATTGCTTTTTACAATTTTCGACGCGCCCCGGGCTTCTTTGATGTGGTGTGTTATACGGGAAATAGTGTTACAACCCAAACTCAAACGATTAACCACAATCTTGGAAAAACACCAGAGTTAATAATTATCAAAAGACGAAACACATCAAGTTCTGTTGGTTGGGCGGTTGGAACATCTTTTACATCATCAACATATGGACTTGGATGGTTAAATTTAACGGATAATATTGGAACGTCAAGTTATGACAATCCCTTTTCAGCGCAACCAACTTCAACAACATTTTCTGTTGGCCCAAACACAAACGTAAATGATAATGGATCAACATATGTCGCCTACCTCTTTGCCACAGTCGCAGGCGTAAGCAA
>RFNV01000100.1 GCA_009927005.1 Pseudomonadota bacterium | reverse complement strand
ATCGTCCACTTGAACATTAATACTGTATACCGGCTCCATCAGTTTTGGTCCAGCAAGTAAAAATGCTGCGCTATATACTCTTCTCGCCGTTGGCAAAATCTGTCCAGATCCTCTGTGAATTGTATCAGCGTGTAACTTTACATCAACAAATTGGAATTTTACTCCTCTTACTTGTTCTTCGCATAAAACTCCAGAACCTACATACCAATTAAATGCAGATACACAAGCATCTTTAATTTCATTCAAATAATCGATACCCTTGGTTCCATCTACCAAAATATTTCCGTCATTAATTGCCCAAATTTTACCTACCAATCCCTTGTCCCAACCATGTACATCTATCAATCTTCTTCCCAATTTTTGCAAATCTTTTGTTGAATATTCTCCACTTTCTAGATCTTGAGTAAGTTCTTCAGATAATGGTTCTGCTGTGCAATAAAGTCTGTTGTGTTTATTCGGTGACTTTGACAGGCATACTTCTGACAATTTACTAACTGTTTCCTTGTATGGAACAACTGGCTCAGAAACAATAATTTCCATACCATTCAAGAACTCCCGCAAATCGTTTATTGCAATTTCCAAATGAAGTTTGCCAGCTCCTCCAATAACAAAGTCACCAGTGTCAACCAATTCAACTTTCAAACATGGATCTGACTTCGATAGACGTATCATACCCTCTTTAAATTTACCAACTTCTGCCATATTTTTTGGGCTCACTGCTACTCTCACGACGGGACTTACAGAAAATTTCATTGTTCGTATTGGATACTTATCTGGGCATGTTGTTACTGTTCCGGACTTTAGCAAATATTCAGATACACCAACAAGTGCCACCGTATTGCCACATTTCATTTCGTCAACACTTTCGGTTTTTGCTCCAATCAATCTAATGACTCGTTGAATTGACTTATTGTCAAAGCAATCCTTTTTTCCGTCACCATGTTCATAATTTGCACCAAGTATGCTCACCTTTTGTCCCATGCTAACCGTTCCTGAAAAAATTCTACCAAAAGCATAGAATGTGCCACCAGTACCAGTAGGTACCATTTTTGAAATATAGATCACTAACGGAGCATCAGGATCACACATTTGAATTCCTTTGTATGTTGAAGAATCATAAGGACCAGTATACAATACATCTACTTTTCTTCTTTGTGCTTCGTATGGCGGTGGCAAAAATTTAATAATACAATCAACAACAACAGGAGCAAGAGGAAAAGCTCTTCTGAGTACTCTCCTACTAAACTGATCATCTCCAATATATTTCTTTTCTTCATTTGTCAAAACTATAAAAGCTTGCTCCAAAACTTCTACCATATTTGAAGTATTATTTTGCATGGCATTGATAGCATTTTTTAGTGGCTCATATATGAAATGAGCAAATCCTCTAACTCCCCCAGCGGAGGATTTGGATATTTTTTTCGTCTCTGGATTAAAAAATGTATCTCCCCACAATATTCCCATGTATTGAGCCGGACTTTTTCCAGCTTTTTTAGCATATAATTCAGCGAATGTTTTAATACTAAATCCCCAATTGTATCTGGCACAAGAAAAAATTACATTTCCCACTTGAGGGTCCAGTACCGTTGGATTTTCTGGTTGATACAATTCAATCATGTCATTTACTCTAGCAATAATTGATCTAAGTTTCTCATATGCTTCATCACCATTTAATTTTAATTCAGTAAAATATCTGTCAATCTTGTTAATGACAAGAACTGGTTGCAATCTTTCAGCAAGCGCTTGTCTGAGAACCGTTTCAGTTTGCGCCGATACACCTTCCACAGAATCAACAAGAACAACTGCACCATCTGTAATTCTAATTGCTGCTGTAACTTCTGAACTAAAATCAATGTGACCCGGTGTGTCAACAAGGTTAATATTGTATAATTTTGGATTTTCTTCACCATATTCAATTTGAAGCGCCACACCAGTTGATTTAATTGTAATACCTCTTTCCTTTTCATCTGTGCGAGTATCAGTAACTCTTTTAGTTCCAGCTTCATCAAATGAAATCAAACCTCCTGCGGCCATTAGCGTGTCAGACAGAGATGATTTCCCATGGTCGACGTGCGCAATGATGCAAATATTTCGAATAGTATCTTGATATGATCGATTGTCACCCATTCTAGCCTATTATATGTATTTGTGTAGTATGTCTTTAGAACGTAGACAATTG
>RFNV01000278.1 GCA_009927005.1 Pseudomonadota bacterium | reverse complement strand
TAAGATATTATGTTTCTAATTCAAAATGGAACTATATAGGGTTTTTGTATGATGAGAATAATGCAACTGCAATACCAAACCAAACGGTTCAAGCTATCTTTCAAAAAGCACAACAAAATAAAAATACAGTTTCCGTAAATAACAACCAACAATATGTACAGAATTGCGAGTCTATAAAAGTTAACACTTGGTATCCAACTGAACAATATGTTTACTCTAATGGTGTTTATACTGGAGCTTCTACAAAATTAGGCACATTGACTCTAACTTTCAGAACATCAGATAATCAAACTTCTGTTTTTAAATATACAGCAAGTGGTTATGATGCCAACTCAAATAGTGGTGGGTCTGATGTTTATTTGGAGTTTAGTGGAAATATAATAAATGCATATTTACAGTACCCCGGTCCTAAAACATTAGTTCAAACTTGGCCTTATCCTTATCTCGGTAAAACAGGAGTTAATTTCAGATATACAATTGATAATAAAGGTGTTGCTTTTTCAGCATGTGCATCTAAAAGTTTGAGTTGATATGTTTGTTTTATTTAATAAAGATAAAAAATTTATAGGTTATAGTGATGATATACCTAATTTACCCACACTTGGTATTTTTAAATTAAAAATAAAAGAAGAACAGTCAGATTTGACTGTTTGGAAATGGGAAGGTGACATGAACGGTAAAATGATAAAAATAGAAAGTTGCAATTATAGTAAATTGTGATAAATTTATAAAAATGCAAAAATCACCTGATTTAAAATTTAAATATGTTAAAGGATTAGGTGATTTTATTGCATGTATTCTACACAGTAAACCCGTCGGTTGGTTAACGAAATTCATTACAGGTAGAGATAAACCATGTATGCAATGTAACCGAAGAAGGGAAGCTTTAAACATTTTAATCCCATTCCGTATGTGGAAATGGTTTTTTAAAGATGAAGATGATTTGCTTTCTAATTTAGCAGCTGAATACAGGGCTTCTGACTATAAAGTTAGTATTGACTATGAGAAAAAGATGATAAGTTTCTCAAAGGCATATATAACACATAACAAATAACATGGATATACAAATAATAACCTCGATAGGAGAAGATAGATTACAGAGTTCAAAAAGTTTTGGAATCATGTTGAACAAAATTCTTTCTGAAATTAAAATGCTTCATTGGTTTGTTCAGGATTACAATTTACATGTAATATATGGTAATCTATATGATGAGGTTTCAGATCTTTTTGATGAACTCCAAGAAGAAATAATAGGAACTTCCAGATTTCAAGGTGGTCTTATACCTAATTTCCAAGAGAATATAGCAATAAAACCTTGGGATTCTCCTGAGTTTTATGGTGATGATGAAACAATAATCGAAGCGTTTAATTCGTTAACAAAAACAATTACTGGTATTTTAACTTCTATGGAATTTGAAAGTTACATAAAAGAATTAAAGTCGGGTATTATAAACACCAGAGATGCAATCTTAACCCAAATTAATAAAGCTGAATATCTAGCTAATATGAAATAATTTAAATATGAAAAAAAACAAAATATTCGTACAAATAGCGTCATATCGTGATCCACAGTTGGTTCCAACTTTGGATGATCTTATCGGAAATGCAGATAAACCAGAAAATCTTGTTATTTGCATAGCTCATCAATATGATGACATAACCATTTTAGACAAGTACAGAAAGGACGATAGGTTTAAAATTTTAGATATTCCTTATTTGGATAGTAAGGGTGCATGTTGGGCTAGAAGTGAGATTCAAAAGAATTATGATGGTGAAGAATATACATTACAGCTTGATAGTCATCATAGATTCATTAAAGGTTGGGACACTGAACTTGTAAAGATGATGAAACAGCTTAAGAAGAAAGGTCACAAGAAACCACTTCTCACTGGATATATTTCAAGCTTCAATCCTGATAATGATCCAGAAGAAAGGATAGATGTTCCTTGGAAAATGAATTTTGATCGTTTTATTCCAGAAGGTGCAGTTTTCTTCTTACCAGCATCCATAGATGATTATAAGGAAAGAACAGAACCAATTCCAGCTAGATTTTATTCGGCACATTTTTGTTTTACACTTGGAAAATTCTGCGAAGAAGTTCCCCATGATCCAGAATATTATTTCCACGGTGAGGAAATTTCGATTGCGGTCCGTGCATTTACTCGTGGATATGATTTATTCCACCCACACAAGGTTGTTGCTTGGCATGAATATACAAGAAGAGGAAGACCCAAACAGTGGGATGATGACAAAATTTGGGGTGATAGAAACACAAAATGTCATACAAAAAATAGAAAGTTATTTGGCATGGATGGTGAAGAAAGAGCTACCGATTTTGGGATTTATGGTTTCGGTGACGAAAGAACACTTGAAGATTATGAAGCATATTCTGGTCTTTGCTTTAAGAGAAGAGCAGTTCAGCGTTATACGATTGATAATAATCTCGCTCCTAATCCAAAGATCGAAGATCCAGAGGAGTATGAAAAGTCATTCTTGAATATATTCAAACATTGTATTGATGTTGGATATGATAGAGTCCCTGAAAAAGACTATGATTTTTGGGTTGTTGCTTTCCATGATTCTGATGATTCAACAATGTTTAGAAAAGATTCTGAGCCTTGGGAAATCGAGAATTATTTCAAAGATCCAGATAAATATTGTAAAGTTTGGAGAGAGTTTCAAACTGATAAGAAACCAACATATTGGGTTGTATGGCCTCATTCAAAAACAAAAGGTTGGTGTGAACGTATAGTCGGATATTTATAAAATGTCTGTAAAGTTTATAACTTGTATATATTCTGATCTTAATGGAACTGATCTTGGTGGCAGGGAATCGAGGCATTTGCATTATAGATATAGTCTATTGTCTTTATTAAAGATGACCGATGCAGACTTCGTCTGTTATACATCCATTAGAGAAATAGATTCTCTTGAAGATTTTTTTTACGAAGAACATAAAATAGATCCTGAAAAATTAAAGTTTAAATTGTTCGATTTAAATGCAATTAAATTTCAAGGGTTATATGACAAGTATAAAGATATAGACCATAATAAAAAATCAGATAGATGTTTTGCCATTCAATATCAAAAGTTTAGCTGGTGGTGGAACGAAGATAAATCCTATGATTATTATTATTGGATAGATTCTGGTCTTTCACATTGTGGTCTCATACCACTTAAGTATCTCGTTGATGATGGCACATATAGAAAGTATTATGAGAGTCCTCTATATAATAACAATTTTCTTAAAAATCTTACAGAATTCAGTGGAGATAAAATTTTTGTGATTACAAAAGAAAATCTTAGAAACCATTGGTGTCAAACTGTTCCAGAAAAATGGTATAATAAATTTGATATGTCATTACATGTTATATCGGGTCTTTTTGGTGGAAAGAAAGAACAGTGGGATAATATGGTAAATTTGTTTGAAGAATTTTTACAAAAAATAACCGAAGATTCTAAAGAATTATATCTTGAAGAACAGATATTATCGCTTATGTATTATAACCATCCTGATATGTTTGTTGAAAAAACATTTGATATCTGGTGGTGTCCTGATAATGGAGCTAAAGATGCTCCACCAGAACATTATATAATAAACAAAAGCTTTTACAAAATACTAGAAGAATTAAATGAATAAATTAACACTTGTAACTGGATTATGGAATATCAAGAGAGACTCTTTACAGGAGGGTTGGTCTCGATCATACGATCATTACCTAGAAAAGTTTTCAGAACTTTTAAAGGTTGATGAGAACATGATTATATTTGGCGATTCTGAACTTAAAGATTTTGTGTTTGAAAGGAGAAGTAGAGAAAATACACATTTTATATTAAGGGAGTTGGATTGGTTCAAGACTAATGACTATTACGAGAATATACAGAAAATAAGAACCAATCCAGATTGGTATAATCAGGTTGGATGGTTAGGTCAATCAACACAGGCTAGGTTGGATATGTACAATCCAATTGTCATGTCAAAAATGTTTTTGTTAAATGATGCCAAATTGATGGACCCTTTTGATTCAGAGTATCTGTTCTGGATAGATGCAGGACTCACAAATACTGTTCATTGGGGATATTTCACCCATGATAAAGTTTTAAAGAAATTACCAAAATATATATCTAATTTCTCGTTTGTATCTTTCCCATATGATGCAGAAACAGAAATACATGGATTTAATTATGAGAAATTAAATCAATATGCTGGATTTA
>RFNV01000068.1 GCA_009927005.1 Pseudomonadota bacterium | reverse complement strand
TAAGTCATTATTCTTCCCACATATTTACCGCAAATACCTCCAGCTTGCCACGAGGTAACATTACCATAATTGACACAATTGTTTATTTCAATTATATTTTTACCATATGTGTAAGCAGGTTCGAATATATAATTATGATCGAATAGTGGGACATCTGTACTGCATCCTACGTTCGCTCCACATATTCCACCGCACGAACTACCCGTAACATTTCCTGTATTTACACAATCATATAATTTAAAGTTAGAGCATCTGTTTCCAACGATACCACCGCTTCCCCATCCGCTAACCGTACCATTATTTTTACATTTTTTAACTGTGAAATCAAAGCATCCATATCCGACAATTCCTCCGCATGAAGCAGAATTATTTCCGTTGAATCCTACATCATAATTATTTGTGCAATTTTCAACAACAAAATTATTAGAACAGCTTCCGACAATACCACCAGATCCATAAAACATTGGCTCGTCTTCAGTTACATTATTTCTGCAATTTTTTACAACAAAATCAGTGCATTGACCTCCTACTATTCCTCCCATCATGAGAGATTCCATCGCACCGTAATTTATTGAGTCGGTCACTGTAAAACTTTTGCATGAGTAACCTACGATTCCACCAGACATATCTTGAGAGTTGTTTCCACGAATATTCACGTAACTATCACAATTGACTACGTTAAAATTAGAACAATATGCAGCAACTATACCTCCGACGTGCTCAGCATATTCAGTTAATTCAGTGTCTCCGCTAAAATATACGCGGGTGTTGGTACCATTCGACTCGCAATTTACAATATCAAAATTTGAACAATATGAGCCACATATTCCTCCACAGTACTCACGTAAAACGTTTGTTACGACGCAACTATCTACAGTAAAATTTGATTGGAACGGACGCACTATGCCTCCTCCTCCTATTTTTGAACTGGCTTGTGCAGTATTCACATAATCATCGAAGCTCACTGTTAGGTTTTTAATTGTTGTATTTTTGCTTCCGCTGTCCATTATGAAGATTCCACTTCTGTTAATATCAATCGTCAATGTGTGTCCACCTCCGTCAAATATTTCTCCGTCCCTCAACATAATTGTTCTGTACGGATTTGCCATGGTATTGCTGGCGGTCATGGTATATATACCATCAGAATAAGTTAAAATGTCTTCATTAAACAGACTGACCACATCTGATCCTGTAGCTACTGTGTATATCAATGTGTGTCTCCACGATAATATATTATCAGTGAAATATAATCCAATCAAGTTTTGATTATTGCTTTCTAATATCCAATCGGCTCCTTCCCCGTTACCAGTTTGGTTAGTTGAATATTGGAGTTGAACGCCAGTTTCGAGTGATATTTCTGCGGTTTCTTTATCAAATAGCTTATTTTTCATTGCACATGAAATTATATCAACACATACATTATTAAACTTAGTTTTCAATTCTTTTAAATAATCTACAAACGCGTTTGTATAACATGAATATTTTGGTTTCGGTACACTT
>RFNV01000256.1 GCA_009927005.1 Pseudomonadota bacterium | reverse complement strand
GACGAATTCAGTTTTCGGACTGGTTCGCATTTCCTGAACGGTCCCCAACTGTTCAATCTTTCCCTTATTTAAGATGGCAATTCGATCACTTAATCGGACGGCTTCATTTTGATCGTGCGTGACATAGATCATGGTCATCGGAAACTGACCTTTGAGTTTCGCGATTTGCTCACACATTTCTTCTCTCAGGTTGGTATCTAGGTTTGAGAGAGGTTCATCAAGGAGTAAAACTTTGGGTCTAGCCACAAGAGCTCGAGCAAGTGCTACCCGCTGTTGTTGTCCTCCCGAAAGTTCATTAGGTTTCCTTTTTCCCATCCCTGCCAGTTGAACCTGCTCCAGAGCCGTTTCAACTTGAAGTTCAATTTCAGCTGTCGGGACCTTTCGGCACCTCAAAGGAAATGCAATGTTTTCAAAAACGGTTAGGTGAGGCCAAAGCGCATAACTCTGAAAAACCATTCCTAAGTTTCTTCTCTCCGGCGGAACAAAGAGTTGTGAAGAGGAATCAAAAACAGTTTCTTCACCGATAATCACTTTTCCCTCTGTTGGGGTTTCCAGCCCTGCAATCATCCGAATCAAAGTGGTTTTTCCGCATCCAGAGGGCCCCAAAAGACTCAAAAACTCACCGGTTTTGATATTCAAAGAGAGAGGCGGAATGATCGTCTGACTTCCGTAAGTCTTTGAGATGGAATCCAAAGTAACGCTACTCATGTTTTTACCCTCGAAAAATATCGACCAATTAACATTCCGGATCCTAGGAAAACAATGAGTAGGGTGGCGAGAGCACAGGCAGCGAGCGGACTTGCATAGTCTTGTAGTTGGAAAATAAGAGTTCCCAAAGTTTCCGTTCCTGGTCCAAAGAGAAGCACTGACATGGTCAGCTCTGATAGCATGGGAAGAGCGCATAAAAAGAAAACACTTTTTAAGGTGGGAAAGAGAATAGGAAACAAAATGCGATCGACCACTCCCATAGTAGTTGCACCAAAAACGCGCCCTGCCTCCTCGAGATTTTTATCAATTTGGTTTAGTGCAGGTCCGAGCGTTTGTACTGCAATAGCCAGGTCTTTCGCGATATAGGTAAGACAGATGAGAAAAGGACTGCCCAAAAGGCTAATTTCTTTAATTCCCCAGCCACTTCCAAAACTGACCAGAAAAGCCAAGGCAATTACAGTGCCTGGGATTGAAAAGGGAAGCGAGCTGATTTTTTCAATAGTTGCTCTTCCCACAAAAGAACTTCGGTGACTAAAATACGTAATCAAGAGTCCTAGTCCGCAACACGTAATTCCCCCCAAAAAAGCCAAGCTCAAAGAATTGATTACAGCATTTCGCGTCTCTTGAAGTTGAAACAAATAGCGATAGTGTTGCAATGATAAGTTAGACCAGCTCAGGTTTCCAGCGACAGAGAAAAATGAGCTGAGAATGATGGCTCCGACGGGAAGAACAATGAAGAAAAAAAGAAGACCTAGTAAAAATCCCTGGCAGGGAAGTCGCCAATTTCCTAAGTCCATCACAGCCGCCCTGTTCATTTTCCCAAGAGTTAAAGCTACAGCATGCTTCTGTTTAAGTTTTCGACCGAGGGAAGTTAAAAAAAAGGAAAAGCCAATCAACCAAAGTGAAATGACAAATGCCTGATCGATCCCACCAATTCCCCCCATTTTCGAAAAGGTAAAAATTTGAGTCGTTAAGACATAGAGTTTTGCGGGGTTTCCGATAATCGCGGGGATTCCAAACGAGGAAAGCGTGATAAATAAAAAAACTAATCCCGCTCCAATCATGTTGGCGGTTTGGCAGGGTAGGGTGATTTTTAAAAAAACACGGCCGGGGCTTGCGCCACAAATACGAGCAGCTTCTTCAAGGCTGGAGTCCATACTAGAAAAACTCTTCGACAGTGTGTTTACAATTACCGGGAAATAAGCATTGCAAGTTACCCAGACTAAACCCCAGAAAGAATAAATATTGAGCCAATCTTTTCCAAAAAAACGATTTAATATTCCCACTTGGGGTAAAGCGAGTACGACCCAGGCTATTGCGAAAAGATAAGAGGGAATAAAAAAAGGGAAAAGTAACCAGAATCCAAAAAAACCTCTTCCTCTAATGTTAGTTCGGGAAATGAGGTAACTGACCGGCACTCCAATAAGCATGGCAAAAAATAAACTCGTAAAGCCAACCGATAAGGTAACGGCTAGGCTTTTTAGTACAGCAGGTTCCCAAAGGATTGAAAACAGTTCGGGATGAGGGATCAGTCTTACTCCCATCGTTAGTAACGGAAGAACGCAAATTAAAAGAACTGCGACCCAAGTCAGGGAGTAGGATTGTTTAGGTGAAAAAGTCGACACGTTATTGCAAAATCATTCTTGTAAAAGTTTTTTTTGTATCTTCTTTAGTCTGATTAAATTCCTCTAAAATGGTAGCATTCCAACTGAACTCTGTCTTTTCAATTTCGGTATAGGGCTTTGCAGAGTCGGGAGCCAATTGGGTCAGGAATGGAGAATACACGTTGGCCTTAAGAAATATCTGTTGAGCCTGATCACTGGAGAAAAAATCATAAATTTTTTGAGCTAAATCTGGATTTCGTGATTGAGCTAAGATAGCTATTGGAGACGGGACAGGAATGACCCCTTCTTGAGGATAAACAATGGCAATAGCTGCTCCTCGCTTCTGTGCTTGAAGAGCATTCTCCAATAGAACGATTCCGATGGGGGTTTCTTTTGTTTCAATTCTCTGGATAACGGAAGAGTTTCCGCCCGAGGAAAGAAGGTTGTTGTTTTTTAGGGCTTTAAAATAATTCCATCCTTTTTTTCTCACTAGTTGAGAGACAAAAGTCAGAGCAGTTCCACTTTCTAGCGGGCTCGGCATACTTAACTTATTACGCCAGCGAGGCGATGTGAGATCGTCCCAAGTTTTGGGGGCTTCTGATTCTGGAACTTGAGTCTTCTCGTAGGCAATAATGCCCACAGGGATGCGATTGATAAGAAAAGTGCCGTCCTTATCTTTGTAATGGGAATCCAGAGGTTGCGCAGTTGGAGAAAAATAGGAAAGCAGATGACCAGCTTTCTTTAGCTCTACAAACCAGAACGGGTCGCTGGTCATAATAAGGTCCGCCTGAGGATTACCCGCTGAGAGCTCCGCATTTACTCGAGCCGCTACATTTTCACTTCCCGACTGATACCAGCGTACTTGAACTGACGGAAACTTTTCTTTTAGAACTGTATCAAATTCAGAAATCACTTCTTTATAGATGGAGGCATAGATCCAGATGACTTCTTTGTTTTCAATTCCTTTCGAATTCCAATAAACCAGAACCAGCAGGATCAAGGGTAATATGAGGAGGCTGGTTCTTTTTAAAGTCATGAAATCCTCAGGCAAAAAAAAACGGGCTATCCAGAAAGGATAGCCCGTTTAAGGTGATTAGCCTAGGCTAAGCTTACATCATGCCGCCCATACCACCCATGCCGCCCATTCCACCCATTCCACCCATTCCACCGTGGGAATGTCCAGCATGAGCTTCTTCTTCTTTTGGCTTTTCAGTAATCATCGCTTCTGTGGTCAACATGAGCGAAGCAATGCTTGCTGCATTTTGAAGTGCACATCGTGACACTTTAGTAGGATCGATGACCCCAGCGGCCACCAAGTCTTCGTATTTTTCGCAAAGAGCGTTAAATCCGAAATTGGGGGTAGTGTTCTTGCGCACGTTCTCGACCACAATTGAACCTTCAAATCCAGCATTTTGAGCGATTTGACGTAGAGGTTCTTCAAGAGCTCTGCGAACGATGTTTACTCCGAATTGTCCTTCGCCTTCGACTTTTAATTTTTCGAGGGCTGCTGCAGCTCGGATATAAGCAGTTCCGCCGCCAGGAAGAATTCCTTCTTCCACAGCTGCTCTAGTTGCATGAAGAGCGTCTTCAACGCGAGCTTTCTTTTCCTTCATTTCAACTTCAGTAGCTGCGCCAACGTTAATAACAGCAACGCCACCGACGAGCTTAGCAAGACGTTCTTGCAGTTTTTCTCTGTCGTAGTCTGAAGTGGTTTCTTCGATCTGAGCTCGGATTTGTTTTACTCGAGCTTCGATTTCTTTCTTTTCGCCCATTCCATCTACGATAGTGGTGTTTTCTTTGTTGATGGTGACTCGTTTAGCTTGTCCGAGTGAGTCCAATCGAGCATTTTCCAGCTTGTTTCCAAGTTCTTCAGAAACAACTTCACCACCCGTTAGAGTTGCGATGTCAGCTAACATCTCTTTTCGTCTGTCACCAAAGCCAGGAGCTTTTACAGCGCAAACGTGGAGAGTTCCTCGTAGTTTATTGACTACGAGAGTTGCTAAAGCTTCGCCTTCTAGATCTTCAGCAATGATCAAGAGAGGCCGGCTAGCTTGAACGACTTTCTCAAGTACTGGCAACAGATCCTTCATGCTGGAGATCTTCTTGTCGAAGAGCAGAATGAACGGATTGTCTAAGTTGCACTCCATTGTATCAGCGTTTGTCACAAAATATGGAGAGAGGTAACCGCGATCGAATTGCATTCCTTCGACCACATCAAGAGTTGTTTCAGCAGTTTTGGATTCCTCAACTGTGATAACGCCTTCTTTACCTACTTTTGCCATTGCTTCAGCAATCAACTTTCCAATGGTTGGATCGTTGTTAGCAGAGATAGTGCCCACTTGAGCAATTTCTTTTTCGTCCTTAATAGGCTTGGAGAGCTTTTTTAGCTCGGCAGCAACAGCAGCAACTGCAGCATCGATACCACGTTTGATATCCATTGGATTTTGGCCAGTTGTAACTACTTTAGCACCTTCTCGGTAAATCGCTTGTGCCAAAACAGTAGCTGTGGTGGTTCCGTCTCCCGCATCGTCATTGGTTTTGCTGGCGACTTCTTTCACCATCTGAGCGCCCATGTTTTCGAACTTGTTTTCTAGTTCGACTTCTTTAGCAACTGTGACACCATCTTTAGTGATGGTTGGTGCACCAAATGATTTTTCAATCACCACGTTGCGACCACGGGGTCCAAGGGTAACCTTTACAGCTTCAGCTAGAACATTCACTCCGCGAAGAATTGCAGCTCTTGCTTCCTCTTTAAAACGTAATTCTTTAGCAGCCATTTTTATCTCCTCTTAAAAAGTTTTCTTATTTCTCAACAACGCCGAGAATGTCTTCTTCGCGCATCATCAAGTATTCGACACCTTCAACTTTGATTTCAGTGCCAGAATATTTTCCAAATAGAACACGGTCACCTTTCTTCACTTCAGGTGCTACTTTGCGACCATCTTCTAGAACTTTGCCAGCTCCAACAGCGATAATTTCGCCTTGCTGGGGTTTTTCTTTGGCATTATCAGGAATGATAATGCCGCCTTTGGTACGTTCTTCTTCTTCAAATCGCTTTACGATAACGCGATCGTGTAGAGGACGAATGTTCATGACCATCTCCTTGTTAATAATAAAGTTTTAACCACCGAAACTTTCCAAGCGTGGGAGTTGTGCCGTGCAGTATCTTAAAAGTCAAGTGAGAAAGCTTAAAATCTTGAAATCACTCAATCTTTTGATGTTTTTGCTGGGCTCGCTTCCGTGCTTGTAGAACCCTTATCTGAGCTGGTCGTCGACTTTTTATAGTCGGTTGCATACCACCCGCTTCCTTTTAATTGGAAGCTGGTTAGTGATAGCCGTTTGCTTAGGCTTCCCCCGCATTCGGGGCAAGTCACTAAGGCCGCATCTGAGAATTTTTGAATCACCTCTAGATGCTTTTTGCAGCCATCACAGTCGTACTCATACAAAGGCATAAAAAGTTCCCTTTTTTCGCCCCTCAATTTAGGGATGGTCTTTTGAGAGTCAAGGGATACCTTAAAAAAAAAATCAAAAATCTTGCCGTTTCAGGGACTTATGAGAAATATGGGGGGCTCCAAGGTTGACATCGAGATCTCAACCCCCATATTAGGGGCACTAGTTTGTTAAGGAGAATGAAATGGGAAAAATTATTGGAATAGATTTAGGGACAACTAACTCTTGCGTCGCAGTGATGGAAGGCAGCGAAGTGAAAGTGATTGCGAATGAAGAGGGAGGCAGAACGACCCCTTCGGTTGTTGCTTTTACGAAAGATGGAGACCGTCTGGTTGGGCAAGTAGCCAAACGTCAGGCGATTACCAACGCTGAAAATACCATTTACTCAGTAAAGCGCTTTATGGGTCGAAGACCCGAAGAAATTACGGGCGAGAAAAAACTCGTTCCCTATAAAGTGATTGATCATGGAAATGATGTCGCAATTGATATTCGGGGCAAAGAATACACAGCTCCGGAAATTTCCGCGATGATTCTTCAAAAACTTAAAAAATGTGCTGAAGACTATTTGGGAAGCGAAGTTAAGGAAGCCGTAATTACCGTACCTGCTTATTTCAACGATGCTCAAAGGCAGGCCACTAAAGATGCCGGAAAAATCGCTGGCTTGGAAGTAAAGCGTATCATTAACGAACCAACTGCAGCTGCACTAGCCTATGGCCTTGATAAAAAGAAAGAGCAAAAAATTGCAGTGTACGACTTCGGAGGAGGAACGTTTGACGTATCGATCCTCGATGTTGGTGATAATGTGGTTGAAGTAAAGTCTACCAATGGAGACACCCATTTAGGCGGTGACGATTTAGACCAAAAAATTATCGAGTGGCTCATTTCCGAATTTAAGAAAGATCAAGGAATTGATCTTTCTAAAGACAAGATGGCTCTTCAGCGTTTGAAAGAAGCAGCGGAAAAAGCCAAAATTGAATTGTCATCTATGATGGAGACAGAGATTAATCTGCCTTTCATCACCGCAGATGCAAGCGGTCCAAAACACCTTCAAATCAAGTTGAGCCGTTCAAAATTTGAGCAGCTTATTGAGGAGTTAGTGGAACGTTCCATTAAGCCCTGCCAACAAGCTTTGAAAGATGCTGGCCTATCAGCCAGTGACATCGATGAAGTGGTTTTGGTTGGGGGCTCGACTCGAGTGCCAAAGATTCAAGAAGCGGTAAAAAAATTCTTTGGAAAAGAGCCGAATCGAAGCGTTAATCCCGATGAGGTGGTTGCTGTAGGGGCTGCTATCCAGGGCGGCGTGTTGAGCGGCCAAGTAAAAGACTTGTTGCTCTTGGATGTGACTCCCTTGTCATTGGGAATTGAAACTCTTGGACACGTTTGCACGAGACTGATTGAGAGAAACACCACTATTCCGACTCGAAAGAGCCAGGTTTTCTCGACAGCAGAAGATAGTCAGACAACCGTCGAGATTCACGTCCTACAGGGCGAAAGAGAAATGGCTTACGACAACCGTACATTGGCTCGGTTCCAATTGACGGGCTTGGCAGCTGCTCCCCGAGGAGTGCCACAAATCGAAGTGTCATTTGATATCGATGCCAACGGAATTGTTCACGTAGCTGCTAAAGATCTAGCAACCGGTAAAGAACAATCGGTGAAAATTACAGCAAGCAGTGGTTTGTCTGAAGCTGAAATCAATAAAATGGTTAAAGACGCCGAATCTCATGCTGAAGAAGACAAAGTGAAGAAGGAGAAAGTTACTGTAAAAAATAACCTCGATAACTTGGTTTACAGTACTGAAAAGCTTCTCAAGGAAAATGGCGACAAAGTTGAAGCCTCCATGAAAGAAGAAGTGGAATCTGCAGTTAAGATTGCAAAAGAAGCTCTTGCTAAGGACGAGCTCACTGAAATGAAAGCTGCTTCTGAAAAACTAACAGCTCTTTCTCACAAAATGGCAGAGCAAATGTACAAAGCTGCTTCAGCCACTCAGGGAGGAGTCGAGGGAACACAAGGCGAAGCTGGTGCGACTTCTGGAAAAAAAGAAGATGAGCCCATTGAAGCTGAATTCAGAGAAGATAAAGGTTCTCCTAACTGAACTTGAGAAAAAAAGGGGAACACAGTGGCTCTCAGCATTAGTAGTCTCATCGGACGTGAAGTATTGGATTCACGGGGTACGCCCACATTAGAAGTTGAACTTGAACTTTCTGATGGAAGTCGCGGGCGGGCTATGGTGCCATCGGGGGCCTCTAAAGGAGAACACGAGGCTTTGGAGCTTCGTGATGGTGATCCCAAAAGGTATTTGGGGAAGGGCGTTCTGAAAGCAGTTCGAAACGTCCAAGATGAAGTAGCCAAATTGGTCGTCGGTAAGTCTTTTCCAGACCTCAAAGCACTGGATCAGTGCCTGATACAAGCAGACGGAACGGATCAGAAAAAAAAGCTCGGAGCCAATACCATTCTCGGTGTTTCGTTGGCTTACGCCCACGCTCTTTCCGCTTCTCAAAAGCGTGAACTCTATTGGATCTTTAATGAGATGATGGGGTTGAGTTCAAAAGATCTCTCAATGCCTACTCCTTTGATGAATATTCTGAATGGGGGAGTCCACGCAAATAATGGTCTCGAAATTCAAGAGTTCATGATAGTTCCCCATGGATTTGAGAGCTTTTCGGAAGCGCTAAGAGCCGGCACGGAAGTATTTCATCAGTTAAAAAATCGCCTTCATGATCTTCACTACTCAACAGCGGTGGGGGATGAAGGGGGGTTTGCGCCAAACCTCGAAAGCAACGAGCAAGCCATTGAGCTGATCGGTGAAGCTGTTGCTAAAGCGGGTTATCAACTAGGAAAGCAAATCAGCCTTGCGTTGGATGTCGCCTCTAGCTCTTTTTATAATAAAGAGAAAGGCGCGTATGACTTTCGTTGGAAGGGCGCTTCAACGGTGACTTCTGAGCAGCTCATCGAGTTTTACGAGTCTCTAAAAAAGAAAACCCCGCTCGTCAGTATTGAAGATGGACTTGATGAAAATGATTGGAGCGGATGGGCAAAGCTTACCCAAACATTAGGGCAGTCTACCCAATTAGTCGGTGATGACTTGTTTGTGACCCAAAAAAAATACCTTGAAAGAGGAATCAAGGAAAAGGTGGGGAATGCAATTCTCATCAAAGTAAATCAAGTGGGGTCACTCACTGAAACCATGGAAACCATGTTACTAGGAAAAAAGTATGGTTACCGAAGCATTGTTTCTCATCGCTCGGGTGAAACCGAAGATGTTACGATCGCTCATTTGGCGGTAGGAAGTGGTTGTGGGCAGATCAAGACTGGTTCTCTTTCCCGTGGGGAAAGAACCGCTAAGTATAATGAGCTACTTCGAATTGAAGAGGGCGCCCTGCGGCGTGGAACCCGCATTCCTTTCTTTCGTGCCTTCACTGCTTGATTGTCTTTCAAACTAGAGTGACAATATTCTCATGAGCAAAGAGGTCATCAGCCTTAACCATCGTCGCTCCCAAATCCTTATCGACTCAGGATTGAAACTTGTGGCAGAGGGTAGGTACGAGGAAGCTCGGGAGTCATTTCGAAAAGCCAGCAAAGAATGGCAGACTGCTGAGTCGCTTACTTACTGGGGTTGGATGGAATACCAGTTAGGAAATATTGAAAGAGCGATTTCTCTTTGCAAGAAGGCCATAAAAATCGATCCTGATTTGGGAAATCCATACAATGATGTGGGTTCCTATTTAGTGGTATTAGGCCGTGAAGACGAAGCTCTCGATTGGTTCCAAAAAGCGATTCAGGCCAAAAAGTACGATGCCCGTCATTATCCTCACATCAACCTAGGTCGAATCTTTTTAAGTAGAAATCTTCCTGTTCGAGCGCTTCAAGAATTTAGAAAAGCGCTCAGCTATTGCCCCGAGGATTCTGCAATTCAAGACGCTGTTCGAACTATTTCAGAGACTCTTCACTAGTTCGACAAAAAACTACCAAACGTCTTTGGTGTTCAGTTTTGGGAAGCGTGTAAGCCTTATCTAAAATTAAAGTGAATGCGTTTCCAAATCGCTTTTTCATCTCTTCAATTTCATCATCCGCGTTAGGACCCTTCATAAAGATGAGCTGTCCTCCGACTTCTAACGACCCTGAGGTTCGAAGGGCTGTTTTGTCCATCGTTTCCACTGCTCTGGTAATAACGGCTTTAACTGGGGTTGTGAAACTTCTGCTGACTACTTTATGTTCAAACACTTCAATGTCTCTTAAACCGAGCTCTTGAATTACTTCATTCAAAAACTCAATCCGTTTGGGGCGGGGCTCGGCTAAGATCATCTTTAGAGATGGAAACAAAATCTTTATAGGAATTCCTGGAAACCCGGCGCCCGAACCCACATCTACGATAGGGGAGGGAAATTTCCAAAACTGTCCCAAAATCATGCAGTCGATATAGTGTTTCACGACCATCGGCTCGAAGCCTACAATTCGGGTTAGTTCGCGGTCTTCGTTTCTCTTTCGAATCAACTGGTGATATTTCCAGAGTTGCTCCAATTGAGTCGGATTGAGAGTAATCTTAGCCGCCTTCAGCATTTGGTCCATGCTCTCTTTGGTAGGATTCATGCGAGGACCTGTGGGCTTTTTGCGGTAGAATTGATCGCGACGATTTTTCATGAGGGGTAGGGTATACGGGTAAAGAGAACCCAAATCAAGAAGGTTAGAAGTGAGTGCCGATAAAAGCAAAGATACCAGTAGTTTAGGGGAATCCCTGCAAGTGGTTTATGAGGACAATCATGTTCTCGTTGTCTTTAAACCCCACCGCCTATTGATCCAATCGGATCAATCCGGAAGCCCAACTCTGTTTCTTCAAATATGCGAATGGTTGAAAGAGAAATATCAAAAGCCAGGGAATGTCTTTTTGGGAATGGTCCATCGGCTTGATCGTCCAGCTGCGGGGCTCGTGGTTTTTGCAAAAACTAGCAAGGGAGCCGGTCGGTTATCGGAACAGATTCGTGCCAAAGAAATGAAGAAAAAGTATCAACTCTTGGTTCAAGGTGAAGTGAAACCGCCGTCCGGAACTTGTGTTCACTATTTGACTGATCCCGAGGGTGGGCGAAGCGAGGTTTTTGAAGAGCCAAGGGAAAGTGCAAAAAAAGCGGAACTCGCCTATCAAGTGTTAGGAGTTAAAAAGGGGCTGTCGCTTGTGGAAGTAGATTTGATTACGGGACGTCGGCATCAGATCCGAGCTCAAATGGCTCACCTGGGATTTCCAATTTTAGGAGATGGTCGCTACGGAGCGAGTCTCTTTTATAAAGAGGGATCTATTGCGCTCGTTTCTTCGCAGTTAGGGTTTAAGCATCCAACAACTAAAGAAGAGTTAGTTTTTAATATTCCGGACGAATTAAATACGGTGAAAAGGTTCTGGGATGAGTATTAATTGGAAACCCCTTCTTGAGAAAGCATTAGTCCAGCGAAGAGAGCTTTTCGAAAAAGCTTTGGGCGAGACTGATTGTTTTCGATTGTTTAATGGGGCTAACGAGGGGATTTCAGGTTTAGTCATTGAGCAATTTTCCGATGTGATCATTTTTCAGATTTTTGAACAAGAGGGCACCGTTGAAGAGTCGGCTCTGAAAGCAATGGCCGAATGGTTGCTTGAGGCTAGAAAAGCCACGAGTGTTTACAAAAAAGAGTTTGTTAAAGATAGAAGCCACCAAGCCGCAGGGAGCGACTACTATTCACCCGAGCCGCTTCTTGGAAAACCGGCCAATTCTGAGATTACCGTTCTTGAGAATGGAGTCTCTTACTCAATTCAGCCTTTTGCCGGTTATTCGACAGGGCTCTTTTTAGATCAGAGAGAGAATCGGAAGTTCCTAAGCCAAAGGGCCAAGGGAAAACAAGTTCTGAACCTCTTTGCTTATACCTGTGGTTTCAGTGTGGCTTGCGCCACTCAAGGGGCAAGCACTACGAGTGTTGACCTTTCAAAAAAGTATTTGGACTGGGGCAAAAGAAATTTTGAAAAAAATCAGCTGGATTTGGGACCTCACCGTTTCATTGCACAGGATTGTTTTGAGTTCTTAAAAAGATGCGAAAAAAAGGGAACCGAATTTGATTTAATCATCGTTGATCCGCCCAGCTTTTCTCGAACCAAAGAAGGCGGAGTGTTCAGTCTCAAGAAAGACTTAGATAGGCTACTTAAAGTGGTAGCCCCTCTCGTTAGTAAGGGAGGAAGCCTCTTTTTTTCCTGTAACTTCTCTGAGTGGGATTCTCGTTTTCTCCAAAAGAAATCAGCACCGGTTCTTGAGGAAACCGAAAAATGGAAATGGGAAAATACCCCAGCGGCCCCCAAAGATTTTGAGAGCGCTTTGAATCCTATCAGCCAGTGGTTAGCGGTTAAGCTTTAACGAAAGTTCTACCAGTAGGAGCTACTTTTCGGTTTGTGGGGCGAACCATTACCCAAGAATTAATGTGTCCTGGGACTGCGCCCTTAACCAAAAGGAGGTTCTCAGCTTCTTTAACTTCTAAAACTTTCAGGTTCAGGGTTGTTGTTCTCACATCCCCCATACGACCCGGCATCCCTTTATTTTTGATCACTTTACCAGGGAATGTATTAGCTCCATTCGAGCCCCCGTGTCGGAAGTAGTCAGACACCCCGTGAGTTGCATCCGCACCATGGAATCCCCAGCGCTTAACCACCCCTTGAGTTCCTCGACCTTTGGAAGTTCCAACAACATCAACTTTGTCACCTTTTTGGAACATTCCAACATTAAGAGCTTGTCCTGCTTTAAAAGCAGTGAGGTCCGCAGTGGAATCTAATCTAAATTCTTGTCGCTGACTTTTGGCTGCCATTCCCGCTTTTTTAAAGTGACCGGCAGTCGCTTTATTTACGTTTTGTGGCTTGCGGTTTCCAACTGCGACTTGAAGCGCTTGGTATCCGTCTTTGTCTTGAGTTTTAACCTGAGAAATCATGCAGTCGGTGGTGTCAATCACTGTCACCGGTACCAACGCACCATTATCATCAAAAATCTGTGTCATGCCCACTTTTCGGCCTAAAATTCCGAGTGCCATTTTATGTATCCTCTACTTCTGTAACAGGCTGAAAATACAAAGTATTTTAGCTTTTTTGTCTCTTGGTTCTCTCGCTGTTTTAAAGAGAATCTGCTGTATATAACGGCATTTACCCCATTTACGCAACCCTTTTTGTCACTTGGATTTGTCCGGGCAGGGGGAAACACCAGTTTTGTGTTGCGGCGCATTACGGGGATCTGGTAAAACTCCCCCATTGGGTTTAGGGGGACTATGAGGCAATCAAAACTGGTTTGGGGATTTTTCCAGGTTTTTTCGGCTCTTTTAATCATTTCGTGTGGTCGAACCTCACAACCGACCAAGATTACTTTCAAAGTTCTTTCCGGTACTTCTTACGATTTAGTAAAAAATGCCCTTCAAAGGGAGCAGGAAAAACTCCCTCAAAAAAAAGGCCGGGTTCGAACTCAGACTTTTCGATTAGCTAAACCTGTCTTTAAGCGCCTAAAGACCGGAACCTTTCTTCCACAACTCGCCAACGCGAAAATCGTATCTGCCTGGGGCCGTCCCAGAGTCCCCATGATGAGTTACGTCTTTACGGTTCCTCAAGGCCAGAAAGCCCACTTAAGCTTGGAGAAACCCCAATTTGAAATCAGTGAAGATAAGATAGAACTGACCAAAGCCTCAAAGCCTTTGGTTTGGGGAAAAAAACAGATTGAGTTTCGGGAACCAGAGCTCGGCGACTATTTTCCAGGAAAGCTCTTTGAAAGCCACCAAATCGGTAACACGGTCTACGTTTCAGTCTTTCCCATGCAAGTGGAAACAAAAACGGGAAAAGTTTTGAGCTTAGTCGAAGGTAATTGGGAGTTGCGGTTAGTTAAGACTCCCGAGAAACAGACTAAAGTTTCCCACAAGCCCGCTTTAATTGTGACTTCGGAGAAGCTTTTGGCTGGGGCGAAAGAGCTTCAGCAGTTTCACCAAGAAGTGCTTAAAACAGAAAGTGAAATCGCAACGGTTGAATCGATTGCGAAAGAAACTAGTCCTATTGATGAAAAAGAACTTCCTGAGGGGTATAAAAATCCAGAAGAGTTTGATGGAGTGGTGAGAAAGTTCAATCCCGAGAAAGGCACTGGGTATGACTTTACGACGGCCAAAAAGATCATTTCATTTTTAAGAAAAAGGTCAGACGAGGATTCGCGTTTTCGCTACGTTGTTCTACTCGGCAATTCCGAAAACGTGCCACCCAGTTATTATTTCTCTGACAAAGAAGGATTTGATGAAAAAGGGGTGACGGACCAGTGTTATGGTGCTGGCAAAATGTGTGTGGAACCCCGTTTAGCAGTGGGAAGACTCCCTTTTTCTTCTGATCAGCAAGTGTCCAATTATCTTGTAAAGGCACGGAAGTGGCTCAGAAATCAAAAACAAGCACAGAATGAACTCGCTCTTTATGGGGGAAAAGCTTTTAAGACGAGCCCGTTGTACATTGGTGAGTTGGGTACTTTAGTGACTATAAATAAAGAAGCTGCTGATTGGAAAGGAACAACCAAGCATTTTCAAACTGAGGGCAGTTTTTCTAAAGCAGATGTCAGAAAGTTAGTCGCCGGAGATGAGAAAGCCTCTCTTGTTTATTATCTCGACCACGGTCTTGGAAATCGTTTGTTCGTGGGCGATGAATTTGTTTCCAGTTTTGATATTCAAAACGCGGAACCCCGGGAGGATAGTTTGCCGCCCCTCATGGTTTCTGTTTCCTGCATTAATGCAGCTTTTGATGAGTCCTTACTGTTGGATGATACTTTAAGTGACATCGGTCAGTGGGGCGTTGTTTCTATCGGAACTGCTCTTTTGAGATCAAAAGCGGGTGCGATTGCTTATTTAGGTGGAGCCCGAAGTGGATTGGGGTCCCCTGAAACCGAAATAGACGAGAATGGAAATGTCGAAGTGTTGGGAACCACTCACGGGTTACAGCTTTTTGATGGTTTTGTAGATAACTATCGAGTGAGCAACGGTCAAAAGTTAGGTGATGTACTGATTGAAACGTTGCAGAAGTATTCTCAGACTCAAGGCAATGACATGGAAGAGTTTAGTCATCGCTGGACGTATTTAATTACTGAGCTTTTAGGTGATCCCTTGTTACCCATTAATCGTGAAGCCAAAGGGGAGAGAGGGTACAGCCTTGCTAAGTCTGAGTTTGAACATTTTGATAATTCGACCGGATTTCCACGCCTTGTTGTAGAGGAAAAAAAGGAAATCCCCGCTGGCTTTCCGGTGTCGAAAGCGGACGGGCCAGTGACGGCCAAAGTGTTTGAGCTGGTTTTGTCAGAGGACGGTTTCTCGGGAGAAAAGCTGATTAAAACCGAATCTCTTAATGGAAATCGAGCCGCTTCAATTACTCTAAACCCGGAGACAGAACTTGCGCCTGGCAAGGAATATATGATTAAACTTGTCAACGAAGAGGGAGCTCCTCGAGAAAGACACATTGTTTTTTCTATAGGGGAGGGATCAAAATGAAAAAATTTCTTTCAGTGATTATGGTTTTCTTAACTCATCTAGGATTTGGATTAAATGTCGCCGAGTTGTCGCCCTCGCAAGTATTCGAACAAAAGGGTTCGATTCGAATGATCGATGTCCGTACTCCTGAGGAATTTTCATCTGAAGGGGGACATATTGAAGGTGCAGAGTTAAAGACTTTAGGGCCCCAACTCAGTGATTTTTTAAAGGCTGGAAACCGAAAAGAGAGAATTGTCTTTATTTGTCGGAGTGGTAAGCGATCGGCAAAGGCTGCAGACGAAAGCTTAGGCCTTGGCTATGAGGCGACCTACTCAATGTCAGGGGGAATGCTCGAATGGGTTGCCCAAGGGCTTCCCACAAGCCATTAGTCAGAACTGCCGCTTCCGGGTTTAACGGCTCTTAAAAACTTTGCCAAAAACTCGTCGTCAGTTTCTTTGGGGCTCATGTCGAGTTCAATGTCTAATTCGGATACCATTTCTTTAAATTTTTTCTCGTCCTCGAGAGTCTCTTTGATTTTCTCCAAGAAATCCTGCGGATATTTTTTTGCTATTCGATCAACATAGGCGTTCAGCCGGCGTTCAGCCTTAACTTTTTCGTTAAATCGAATGTGTTTCCAATTAGAAATGTAGTGAAGCCGACAGTAGCCGTGAGTGCTTGCTTCTTTTTTGCAGGAGGGAGCTGAGCAGTTCTTTTCTCTCTTATCGCTAGCTTTAGCCACCACTTTTTTGGCTGTGGTTACTTTTTTGGTGGGTGTGCTGGTTTTTTTAAGGGCGGCATTCTTCATAAGGTCCTCCAGAATGCCTATCGACCTTATTAAGAAACTCCTTGAACAAGTTGAGTGGCGCGGCGCGCCAGGCTGCCCGATAATTGCCATTTCAAGGATAACGCCTCTTTTAAATGTAGCCAGGCGGATTTGAGAAAGCTGGTTCGTCGAAATGGGGATTTCCGTTCAATGCGGTGTCGGTAAGGTACTTTTACTTCTGAGATCCCCGCGGGGTAATTTCTGCCGACCAAAATCGTAACTGCCCAGTGAAAACTATGCCATTCCAAAGGAATTTGCTCCAGTAGCGCTATAACCGGTTCTCGCCTAAACAGCCGAAAACCAATTCCAGGTTCTTCTACTTTTAATCAAATAACCGGTAAGCCAAAGAGCTTAAAAATGAACTCAACTTACGTGAGAGAAAACTATCCAAGCGATGAGTACGCTGGGCAAGAACCAACTGGCTGTCTAGTCTCCGATTCCAAAGCGTTGAGAAGTCCGAAGGTTCGCATCTTCCATTTGCCCCTATTGATAGGATGTATTGTCCTCGGGCCATTTCATAGCCTCGTCGATAGGCCCTTACACTTCCCGTATTAAGCTGGTGAACCAAGCGAATTTCAGGATTTTCTTTTCTTAGCCTATCGAGGGTCCTGCCAGTTCCGTCTAATGAGCCGTCATTTACAGCAATGATCTCAAACGATAGCCCCTGTTCTCTGAGCTCTTGAAGCCAACCCAGCAAAACCACTTCAAGATGCGGGTTTTCATTGAAACAGGGAACAACCACGGAGAGTGGTAACGATGTCGAAGAAAGAGCCATTTCAGTTTTCATGGTGAATAACGAAATTATATCGAAACTTTGTTTGAAAGGGGAAAGATTTGTCCCAAGGGGCACCGCGCAATTGTTGACGGCCCCCAAAGTGGTCTTTACGATGGTTCATCAAAGAGAGCTTGATGACCCTTTCTAAGATCGAATTAACTGATGGCTTAACATTCGATGATGTATTGCTAGTTCCGCGATATTCTGAGGTAGTTCCCCCAGAAGTTGAACTATCCACACGACTGACTTCACAAATTTCGCTGGGAATCCCCATCATTTCAGCGGCTATGGATAAAGTAACTGAAAGTCGCACTGCGATTGCGATGGCACGGGCTGGCGGAGCAGGGGTGATTCACCGGAGTTTTTCGATCGAAAAACAGGTTTTTGAAGTAGAAAAAGTAAAAAAGAGTGAAAGCGGTATGATTCTCGATCCTGTTACTCTTCCTTCAAGTGCCTCAGTTAATGAAGCTTTGCTCTTGATGAAAAAATTTGGAATTTCGGGGTTGCCTGTTTTGCAGTCGGGAAAACTCGCAGGGCTTGTTACCAACCGGGATCTTCGGTTTGAAGAAAACCTGAAGAGGCCGATTACTGAAGTCATGACCCCTTTTGAAAGATTGGTAACGGCATCGGAAACGGTTTCGATGGAAGATGCTGTCAGGTTGATGCATAAGCACCGGATTGAAAAACTGCCAGTGGTTGATAAATCTGGAAAACTCAAAGCACTGATTACCATCAAGGATATCGAGAAGGGGATCCGCTATCCCAAAGCGAATCGTGACAGCCAGGGGAGACTGAGAGTTGGGGCCGCAGTAGGAACGGGAACTGAAGCCTTAAACAGAATCGAGGCTCTGGTCACCGCTGGAGTTGATTTTATTGCAGTCGACACAGCTCATGGCGCATCCAAGAACGTCGTTGACGTCGTCAAGTGGGCCAAAAGTAAGTTTAAAGATTTGCCCGTGTTGGCGGGTAACGTAGCCACTTCGGAAGGAGCTCAGGTTCTTTGTGAAGCAGGCGCAGACGGAATCAAAGTTGGAATGGGTTCAGGTTCCATATGCACCACACGAATTGTAGCGGGGGTAGGGCTTCCCCAGTTTACTGCTATCCAGAACTGCGCACCGGTAACGAAAAAATTTGGAAGATGTCTCATAGCTGACGGTGGAATTAAATACTCTGGTGATATTGTGAAAGCATTAGGAGCAGGGGCAGATGTTGTCATGGTGGGAAGCTTGCTGGCAGGGACTGATGAAGCTCCAGGAGAAACAGTTTACTATCAAGGACGTACTTACAAAGTTTATCGCGGCATGGGCTCGATTGAAGCTCTCAGAGAAGGCAACCGTGATCGTTATGGTCAAGCCGGTGTTGACGATCGAGATCTCATCCCCGAGGGGATCGAGGGAATGGTTCCTTACCGGGGAGAGTTACTGCAAGTACTGTTTCAACTAGTTGGAGGAGTTCGAGCCGGCTTGGGGTACCTAGGCTGCAGAAATCTCTCTGAACTTCGGGAAAGAGCTGAGTTCGTCAGAATTTCCCCTCAGGGCCTTCGGGAATCTCACGTCCATGATGTATTTGTGACCAAAGAAGCTCCTAACTATCGACCCAATGATTAAAGAAAATACAACCCCTGTAATCATTCTGGATTTCGGATCGCAGTTCACTCAATTGATTGCTCGGCTAGTTCGAGAGTCTGGAGTTTTTTGTGAAATCGAGCCCTTCCATGTTCCTCTGGAAAAACTGAAGGCTAAAAAACCGAGGGCTATAATCCTCTCTGGGGGACCGTCGAGTGTCAGTGCTAAATCGGCTCCTTCGTTAAACAAGCTACTGCTCGAATGGGAGGTGCCTATTCTAGGCATTTGTTACGGGATGCAACTTCTGTCTCATCTTAAGTCAGGAAAAGTGGGATCGGGAACGGCAAGAGAATACGGTGCTTGTGAGATTGAGATTGTTAAGGGAACGGGAATCTTTAAAGGGTTTAAGCCAGGGCAAAAAGCAACGGTTTGGATGAGTCATGGTGATAGTGTTGAGCAAGTCCCAGAGAATTGTGAAGTTACTGCAAGAAGTGAGAAGTGCGTGGTTGGCATTGAAAAAGGCCATCTTCATGCTGTTCAGTTTCATCCAGAAGTAGCTCACACTCCCATCGGTAAAAAAATTATCGAGAACTTTCTTTTCGAGGTGGCTGGCCTCAAGCCGCAATGGAAAATCGAAGACTTTTTAACTCAGAAGAGAGAAGAAATCTTGGAGACCGTGGGGAGTGCTCAGGTCATCGGGGGGATTAGTGGCGGAGTGGATTCAACCATTTTGGCAGTATTTCTTGGGAAAATATTAGGTAAGAAATTTCATCCGGTCTTAGTGGACAATGGATTGCTTCGAAAGAACGAAGCCAGAGAAGTAAAAGCCTTTTTAAAGACCCAAGGCGTGTCAGTGAAGGTGGTCGATGCAAGCAAGCTGTTTTTGAGCCGACTTCAAAACGTCACAGATCCTGAGCGAAAAAGAAAAATTATTGGCAAAACATTCATTGAGGTTTTTGAAAAGGAATGCAACCGCATTCCTGGAGTTGCTTTCTTAGCTCAAGGTACATTGTATCCCGATGTGATTGAGAGTGTGTCTGTGAAAGGGCCTTCGCACACCATAAAGACTCACCACAATGTGGGGGGGCTTCCAAAGAAGATGAAGTTGAAACTCATTGAGCCCTTTAGAGAGTTGTTCAAAGACGAAGTGCGAGATCTGGGAAGAACTTTGGGGGTTCCTGAGGCGATTATTGGTAGGCATCCTTTTCCGGGACCCGGACTAGCGGTCCGAATTATTGGTAAAATTAATCCGGAACGCTTGAATCTTTTAAGGGATGCAGACTCAATTTTTATAGAAGAGCTCAAATCGAGCGGGGAATACTCGAAAATCTGGCAGGCGTTTTCAGTCATGCTTCCTATTAAAGCGGTCGGGGTCATGGGAGATTCGAGAACTTACGAATCTGTCGTAGTCCTGAGAGCTGTTACGAGCCGCGACGGCATGACTGCTGACTGGTATGATTTTGACAAAAACACGATGGCTAAGATCTCAAATAGAATTATCAATGAGGTGCCCGGCATTAATCGAGTGGTCTACGATGTTTCTTCAAAACCACCTGCTACCATCGAGTGGGAATAAAGTATGATTTTTGATTTGTTCCATTCGATCAGTGATCCAGTAATAAATGGAAAAACACTGGGAATTTCTAGGGCGTTTTCAAATTTTTTGGATCAGACGGTTCTTTCGGAAGCCCTGGGTTTCGATACAGTCTGGTGTGCCGAAAGTCATTTTTCCTCTGAGACGCAGAAGAAAACGAGTGTCGCCACCATTCCTCATTTTTCCGGAGAGGTCGGGCTCAACTGTGATTCATTTCAACTAGCCCAGCTGATATTCCAGCGAACCCATCGCATTAACTTTGGAACTGCAATTCACAATATCGTTGGGGGCAGTGGGGGTCCCATCGCTAGCGCTGAGCGAGTGAGGTTTTTGGGTTTTTTGAATCAGCGTGTTGGGCAATGGAATCGCAAGCTACGAATGGGTGTCGCTGCGGGACGCTTTCCTTACCAGAACACTCCCTTTCAAATGGTGCCCCGGGACCAAACAGAGAAGGAGTTGTGGCCTTTAATGAAGCGTTACGCCTTTATTGAAGCGCTTGAGATATTTCTCCGGCTCGTTCGGGGAGAGGAAATCAGTTCTAAGGACATAAAAACGTGGATGGTCGATCCCAAGGAAATTGGCGATCCAGAAATAAAAAAGAAATATGTATCTCCAGTGACTGTAAGGAAACGCTGGGAATTTGAAATGCTTAAATTGATGCCGGAAATGGATTGTTCTAAAAATCTTGAAATCGTTCTGGGCTCTCATGATCCGTTAGCTCTTGATTGGGGACTCAAGTTTTGGGATTTGAGCCTTTTTAATTTGTCTTTTACTTCCCCCGATAAAATCGAGGACCTTCATCGTCAGATGACTCAGAAATATGCCGGGTCTTCTCGTGTTTGGAATCGTGGTCGCTTGCCCAGAACGGTAATGGTGTTTATCAACCAAAATCGAAAAAAAGCTTATCAATTAGCGGATCAGGTTTTGGATAATTACATTGAAGCCATGAGAGGAACGGCCCAGGTTCCCGAAAAAGCAGTTCTCCTCCAGCGGGCATTGGTGGGGGATCCCTCGGAAGTTTGTGAGCAAATGAAACCTGGTGGGGTTCGCGGTTTTCATCCTGAGGACCGATTGATGTTGTGGTTTGAGTTTAACCAATTAGAAAATGAAGAGATAAAAGATCAGATGAAGCTCTTCTTTAAAGAAGTAGTCCCTCGGTTATGAATCCAAAACCTATCTATCAATTACTCCGCAACGGATTTCCAGAAATTATAATTTCAGGAGAGATTACGGCTTTTGATGGTTCGAAAACGGTCTTTCAAAGCGCAGAAGTTGATAGCCGTTATCCTGCTCGCTCGCTATTAAAGCCCTTCCAGTATTTAGCCATGGGGCACTTGGAAAGAAAAACGAGTGAAGATTGGCATGTCGCTGCTTTAGGCTCTATTTCGGCAAATGCAGAGCAGGTTAAACAATTGGAGCATTGGACCTCCCATAACCCTTTGGTAGATTTGACAAAACGGATTCATCTGCCGGTCGCACATGCTTGTTTTCCAAAACATTTGGCAATCGCCCAGACCTGTCATAGCAGGGGATGGCCAGTGGAAACTTACCTTTCGCAAAATCATCCCTTTCACCAGAGTGTTCTGAAAGTGCTTTCTCGAATATTAGGCGAGCAGGAAGAATCGCTCGAGTTTGTGGTAGATGGGTGCAAACTTCCCAGTCCGGTTCTGCGGATGGAACAAATGGCTCGTTTATTTCAGGTCCTCGCTCAAGGCACGAAGGATCCGCAGCTCCAAACTATTCGAGATATGATGTTAGGAAATCCCGATTGGATAGGGGGTCCAGAACGGGTTGATAGTGAGCTCATGAAAAAAAATCCAAACCATCTGATTGCTAAGGAGGGAGCGGATGGCCTTTTGGCTGTTGGGGTTTTGCCAAATGCCGCGTACCCACAGGGGGTCGGCCTGGTGGTC
>RFNV01000354.1 GCA_009927005.1 Pseudomonadota bacterium | reverse complement strand
CCGCCGGCACTGCCCCCATTTGAAAATCATAAAGCCAGGATCTTTTTTCGATTTGTTTTCTCACTAAAGGCAAAATCCCTAAAATCGTAATGGCTCCGGGAAGATAAATGCCTGTAGCCGCGACTAAACTCCCAATGCCTCCAAACACTTTGTATCCAATAAACGTAGAAATCGTGGTCACAGGGCCTGGAGTGACTTGGGCAAAAGCGAGTGCATCTAGAAATTCAGGTTTGGAAAGCCACTGATAAGCAGCTACGACTTCCCTCTCAATAACAGGAACAATAGCCAAGCCAGTCCCAAAAACAAAAGCCCCTGCTTTGAAATGAACCCAAAACAAAGACAAGAGAAGCGTGGGTGTTGAGACTTTCAGGCGAAACACCGGCCATTTACGAATGAGGATCACGCTGAGTGCTCCCCCCAACATAATAATCACGGGCTCCCACCTCGGAAACAAGAGCATGAGACACGCGCCCAGAATCGCATAGACCCAAGCGGAGACTTTTCTTTTGTATGGAGAAAAAAGAGAACCCACACTCTGCAGAATAATGACAAGGGCACCAACTCGCATTCCATCCAGAATCCAGACGGAAGACTTAATGCTCTGAACGGTGTCGTAAAACTTAGCAAAGAGAAAGAGAAGTGTTGCTGCCGGAAGAACGAAGGCCACTCCGGCAAGGACTCCCCCCACAACGCCTCTCACTTCATATCCCACCCAAAGAGCCATCTGGTAAGCAAGGGGCCCGGGCAACATTTTACAAATCACAAAACTCTGTTCAAATCGCTCTCTCGAAATCCATTTTCTTCTGACAACACATTCTTGCTCCATCATTGCCACAAGGGCCATTGGGCCACCAAATCCCAGGCCCCCTAACCGCAAAAAGAGTAATGCAATTTCTGACAAGGACACCATGAGAATACTGTACCATGAAAAAACTTACGACGAGGCACACCTTTTGCTTTTCTTTAGGTGGCGGAGGTCGGTTCTTTGAAACTGCTATTTACAATCTGGGTCTTTCTCCAAGCACTGATAGCTGCCCCTCTTGCGTATTCTGATCAAGCGAGACACAACCATTCCTCAATAATTCAAAAACGGCCTGTCGAAGATCCTGACAGAAGCACGCGCCCTTGGTGGGATTTTTGGGGCGTGAGAGAAAAAGTGATTGATTCCTACCAAGACACCATCACCTGGGAGGTCGATTTGGTTTTTGGAAAAAAAGCGACGGACAATCTGGGCCATGCTCTTTTAAAATTCTTTTTTAGCCCCGAAGGAAAGAAATTTGTTTATCAAAACAAGAATTCTTTTCTGGTGAATAAACTGGAAGACACTGACCAGTTTGAAAAAGCTTTTTGGGAAGATTTCGAAGCTTGGTTAAAGAAGAATGAGTACCAAAACTTCTTTGATGAGCGCTTAGTAAAAGCAGTGAATCTCTTGCCCCTGCAGCCAAAGCTTCACGTAACGGCTTATTATCCCAAAACGCCGATTCGAAAAACAATCACCCGAGGGGTAGACCATATTTATTACCTCTTAGCTGACGATATCGCGAGAACGATGCCGGGCGGTGGCTTAGCACCTGGCGTGATAGCTAACGCACTAAGAAGAGCCTCTCGCGGAGGGGCCATCCTTCCCGCTGTGCAGAAAAGTTATTATCAGTACCGAAACGCTTTGACAGATAGAATGGTAAACCTCATCGGAGTCCTTGCAAAAAAATTAGTTCGGCAAGGGGTGGAAAAAAGCGGACTAGACATGAAAGTTGAACTCGATGTGGTGCCTTGGGAAAAGACGGCAGGCTTTAAGGCAAATCCCACCTTCCCGATTCGCTCTTACTTTTATGCGACCAATGCAAAGAAAGCGATAGTCCCTTACCAAGTGACAGAGTTTTTGGATTCCTTAGATACTTACGATTTTAACGAAGAAGTCCGGCAAGCCTTAAAATGAAACTCCCACTTCCGCTCTAAAGAACGGAAGCACGTTTGCGAAGTCTAAGTATTGGGGTGTTTTTTGATTGGAAATGTATTGAGCCCCCACATTCAGGCGGTAATGGAATTGTTCTGATAGGAACCCCTTCCATCCCACAAGTCCCGCGACTGCAAGAGAAGTAATTTCTTCTCCGACGGCTCCGTAAGAGACATTAGAATTGTAAGCGCCTAAGAGCAGTTCGAAGTTCAATCCCAGAGAAGGCTGCGGTGTATAGTACGTCACACTCGCAAGCCCCCCGTAAGTCTTATTGCGTGAATTGTTCGATTGGGAATCACCATAGATCCCTAAAACCCCCAAAGTAACTGAGGGGCTCACAGCAAACTCTAAATGGACGCTGGGGAAAAAATAATTCAGTCCAAAAGTCATCCCAGCAGCAAGACCTGTGCGCGCAGGCATTTGTCCGGTCAAATTATCGTAGTAAGAAGCGAGCATTCGGTCTTGGCCAACCGAACGATTTTCAGTGAGTACCGTCACGATTTCACCGAGTTTAAATTCTAAGCCACCCTTGGTGACCTCTACTAAAACCTTTTGTTTATCAACAGAGAGAATCTTTCCGCATTTCAAATCTAGAATCTGTTTAGTTTGCGTTTTACCTTGTAAACAGACGCGAGTCTCAGAAGCCACTCCCCGGTAGTTCGGGACCAGAAGCTCTACTCTTTTAGAGGAAAAGTCGACGACCATGACCTTCCCGCTGACATTCAAAATATCAACCGCGTGGGCACTGAGTGAAGCAACTAAAAGTAGGAACAAGTGTTTCATAGGTTTTTCCTTGTTACTCTTTTCGGAGAATTGTGAAAATTTCTTAACTTTCCTGCGTCATTTGTGAAGAAAACTCCACTGCTCTATTTGTTGCTCAGTGCCGAAAAAGAACCCAGTAGAGACTTTGGTCTCTCGGAGGTTATTTATGCGCACTTTCCAGTTCATGAGTTTTTTAAGCGTATCCGCCCTGATTGTAGGTTGCGGACTTTCATCTACACCAACTAAGAGTTTAACTGGCACTGCTACCGATGCGGTTGCAGCGGCACAAAGAGAGGCCCTGGGGTTGGGGGATATTTCAACTTTTGATGCGAGTGCCATGCCCCCT
>RFNV01000232.1 GCA_009927005.1 Pseudomonadota bacterium | reverse complement strand
CCTAGTAAAATAAAAATATATATAATACTGTCCATACATCTTATAAAAATTAATGTCAGACAAATTTTTATTCTGTAAATAGAGTATATAAATGTCAGTTCCTCATAGAATTAGTGCAATTGGTGATTTACACCTTAGCTCAAAATCTGGTGTTATTCAACACAACGCAAAAGTCCAATATAACCATGCCGATGACTCCATGCTCAATGATTTCAAAGGATTGAAGCCCTCTCTTGTCAATGGTGATTTATTTACTTTCGACGGGGATAATGTGGTGACTGTTTCTCGTGCGACTCTGTTGACTGATTATGTCACATCTACTAGTGCATCTGATACATATCTTTCAAAGACAGATGCAGGAACAACCTATGTCGCATCTGCTGATTTAGATTCAGCAGTTGCAACAGCAGGATACGCAAAGACTGCAGATTTACCATCTCTTTCAGGTTACCAGGTTCACGCAGATCTGGATGCCGATGTTGCGGCTTTATCCTATATCAAATCAACAGGTGAATTTATTCAGTCAGTGGGAACCCACTTAAGCGTGTCAGCAAATGAATTGAATGTTGACTTATCTGGATTACTCACATCTGCTGATCTTTCTGGTTACTTGCAAACATCTGATCTCCAAACAGCCGTGACAAACTTGTCCCAATTGGAGGTTCCAGAATTAAAGCAAGGTGCAAAAATTACAAAGAACAAGACACAGGCATACACTGGCTCATATTTTGAGGCTGTTGATATTCCTACTGTCAATAACAAAATGTACCGTGTCAGTGTCAAGGCATGCTACAACAACGATGCACATGATGCCTTTGGCTCAGTCGAATACAAAGCCCTCTGGAAGCGCGTATCTGGTACAGCCTCACTGATAGCAGACTCAGACAGTGCAAGCGCATTTGGTGCCTGTGCTGGTGATGAATTATCATTGCTTAATAGCTCTGGTGATATTTCTGTCCAAATTAAGGGCTCTTCTTCTGGTGGTGTTGGTGCTGCTGGTGCATGCAACTTACATGTGTCTTGGCAAGAATGCTAAAAAAAAATAATTTTTCTACAATTGATTAATATCGTTTGGTATTGATCAATAATTTTAGAAATTTATAGTATAAAATGTTTGGGGATCCTAGAATGGTTACGTGCTTCTTTTGTAGTAACGTATGCAGTAGTCATAGTAATTATAGTAGAGTATATGAATATTCTTATGAATACTTAAGAACTAAACAGCGTGTATTTATTTGCGCTCAATGTGATCATCAAATTAGCCGTGGTGGAAAAATGAAACTAGAATACAATGAAGAAACAAAAATTGGTAAAATTATTATAAGAAATGATATAATACATCAACGAATTTCCGATGTGATGCATACAGAATATAAATTGAAGAGACGAATATCTAAATTAAAAAAAGAGGTTATGTCTATGCCGTATGAATCTTTAAAGTCAGAGTTTCCAGATATGTTTCCTAAAATTTGTTCGGAAACTCTCCCCCTAGACACGAAAAAAGGATAATTAATCCGAAATTAGGGGACAAATTCTAGGAAAAATATCTGTAATTTCTCCCCTAGATAAAATAAGAATAATTTATTACTCTTTTGTACTCCTTAAGCATTTTTACTTCCAAAGGAAGAGAAAACTTAAGTACCCTGGGTTGAATCCCTTCACAATATCTTTTTTGTGTCTTGCATAATATCTATCTCTTCTATCCTTATCATTGTGATCATATTCAGAATATAATTTTAATGGTGTACTATCCTTGTATTGTTGATAACCCAATGCCCCAAAATGAATTTTTTTACTAGGATCATTTTTCAAGTATGCCATATATTTTTTACCCTTACGAGTACTTTTTAGAACAACAAAATCACTTTTTTTAAATTGCATGTGTATATTATATGGACAACAAAAACAACACTCCAAAAGATACAGATACTATTAAATTAACCAGAATACAGTGTGAAGAAATTGCAAGATATTTATATTGGAAATTATTGTACTTTAATGACCAACTAAAAGAAGATGTGTATTGTCTATTACTTCAACAATACTGTCCAGATTTTTAT
>RFNV01000360.1 GCA_009927005.1 Pseudomonadota bacterium | reverse complement strand
GAAGTTAAGCCCGACAAAGGCAAACTCAGGGTTTTGGTCAGTATTTTTGGTCGCTCTACTCCAGTTGAATTGGATTTTGTCCAAGTGGAGAAGAATTAAGTTTAAAAAACCGAAGGGTGTTAGATGAAAAAGCTCACTGCATTAGTTAAATTACAAATTCCCGGGGGAAAAGCGAATCCTTCTCCTCCAGTGGGTCCTGCGCTAGGGCAACATGGCGTGAACATCATGGATTTTTGCAAACAGTTCAATGCAAAGACCCAAAACGCAAACGGAATGATCATTCCTGTTGTTATCAGCATCTATCAGGATCGTTCTTTTACTTTCATTACGAAGACTCCCCCTGTTGCTGTTCTCCTTAAGAAGGCAGCTAACATTGTTCAAGGGTCAGGCGTTCCCAACAAAACAAAAGTTGGAAAAGTCACCATGAAACAAGTGGAAGAAATCGCAAAAACAAAACTGCCTGATTTGAATTGTGTTGATTTGGATTCAGCCATTCGTCAGGTCACTGGAACAGCTCGAAGCATGGGCTTAGATGTAGTTGGTTAGGAGATTAAAATGCCAAAAGCAGGAAAACTTTACAAAGTAAACGCGGCTAAAGTAGACCGCACAAAAAAATACTCAGTGGCTGATGCTCTGGCTTTGATTGAAACTTTTCAAGCTCGTAAGTTTGATGAGTCGGTTGAGCTAGTCGTAAGACTTGGCGTCGACCCAAAACAATCTGATCAGCAAGTGCGAGGCGCAACTGTGCTTCCCAATGGAATTGGTAAAACCATTAGAGTCGCTTGTTTTGTGAGAGGCGATGCTGAAAAAGAAGCGCGCGAAGCAGGGGCTGATTACGTTGGAAATGATGACCTCATCGAAAAGATTGAAAAGGGTTGGCTTGAATTTGACCGCTTGTTGACCACCCCAGAATCCTTAAAAGACCTTACAAAGGTAGCCAAGGTTCTTGGGCCAAAAGGACTCATGCCTAACAAGAAGACCGGAACAGTGAGCTCTGAAATTGGAAAAGCTGTAAAAGAGCAAAAACTGGGAAAAGTAGAATATAAAGTAGAAAAAGCCGGGATTCTTCACACAATCATTGGCAAAAAATCTTTCGGAACCCAGAAGTTGAAGGAAAACTTTGCTGTTCTTTATGAGAATATCTTGAAGGCAAAGCCTGCAACTTCTAAAGGTGTTTATATCCGAAAAATCGCTCTGGCCCCCACTATGGGACCCAGTGTGATTGTGGATCCAGCTTCTGCGGAATCATTGGCACGAGGATTGTAAGAAACCCATTGACACCCCAGAAAAACAAGTATTTAAATTACGGCTCACAATTGGGCC
>RFNV01000275.1 GCA_009927005.1 Pseudomonadota bacterium | reverse complement strand
ACTAATAATACCGAAAAAGCCAGACAAATGTTCGGGGAATACACTAATTTTTATTTTTTTGAAAATTATAACTATTTAGATCAATTTTTCATACAAACTAAATGCGAACATAATATAATATCAAATTCATCTTTTGGTTGGTGGGGTGCATGGCTTAATAAAAATCCTGATAAAGTTGTTTTCGCTCCTAAAAATTGGTTTAAAACTGATATGCCAACAAAAGACTTGTACCCCGAAGGCTGGAAAGTAATTTAAGTATGGAAAAGCAAAAAAATAAATTTATATCAATATGTATTCCAGCATATGAGATGAATGGTAAGGGTGCAAAATATTTAAAACGTCTTTTACAAACCATACAGAGACAAAAACATCAAGATTATGAGGTTATAGTTTCTGATCATTCGGAAAACGAATATATATTAGAAACAATTCTTTCTTTTAAAGATAAAAGAATAAAACATTATTTTAACAAAAATAAAAAAGGCAGTAGTAGTGCAAATATAAACAATGCAATTGAAAAAGCTAGTTATGAAAAAATAAAACCAATGTTTCAAGATGATTTTTTTGTAAATGAAAATGCTCTTGATGTAATTGTTAAAGCTTTGGATGACTGTAATTGGGGTGCTTCTGCGTGTATTCATTATCATGATGAATCAAAACAGTATTTTAGTGAACATCAACCCGGTTGGAATGATAATATAAAAATTGGTGCAAACTCTATAGGAGCACCATCTGTTTGTTTTTTTAACAAAAGTGATTTGAGATTTGATGAAAACTTAATTTGGTTTATGGATACAGATTTCTATTATAGAAGTTATTTAAAATTCGGTAAACCAAAAATTATTCAAGAAATTTTGATTGCTAATTGTTTACACGAAAATAGCATTACTCATTCTGTAGTCACAGATGAAATAAAAGCCAAAGAATATCAAATTATAGTACAAAAATATGATAGTAAATGAAATATACAATGGGCAAGGTTTGGGTAATCAACTTGCAAACTATGTAACTACTAGAGTCTTTTGCAAAGATAAAAATTATGATTTTGGATTTATGAATTATTATAAATTTAAAGGACATGATTTTATGAATCTTGATTTTGGATTACCTGTAATTGGTGGAGAAGGTCCAGAAGGTGGTCCTCCAACAAAATTACCAGATGGAATCAAATATTATTATAGAGAAAAGCTTACTAGGCATCCGAATGGAAGCGATATAACGATAGATGATTTAGAATTGGAAAAAGTTCAAGATAATACAAAAATAGATGGTAATTTCCAATCGGAAACAAGAATTTGGCATAGAAAAGATGAAATCAAACAATGGTTAAAGGTAAAACCAGAGAAAGATTGCTATGAATATTCTAAAGAAAACATTTGTATCATTAATTTTAGAGGCGGGGAATGGTCTAGAGATTCTCTTTTCTTTTTAAATTACAATTATTGGGTAAATGCGGTTAATCGGATGCTTACTATTAATCCTAAATTTAGATTTATCGTTATAACAGATGATGTTCCTCTTGCTTCACAGTTTTTTCCTGCCTTTGAAGTAAAACACTTTGATATAGGCACCGATTTTTCCATAGTTAAAAACGCACACTATCTTATCGTTTCAAATTCAAGTTTTGCATACTATGCAGTACTCACAAGTGATACAATAAAGTATATTTTAGCTCCAAAATACTGGGGTAGACACAATATATCTGATGGATATTGGTCATGTGGATATAATATTTTTAAAAATCATAACTATATAGATCGAGCAAATAATTTGTTTACATACGATGAATGTGTGTTAGAATTTGAAGAGTACAAAAAGAAAAATAGTTATCTTTGGGCATGAAATACGATATATTCACATTCAATAATGAATTAGATATGCTTGAAATCAGGTTAAATCTCCTGAATGATCATGTTGATAAGTTTGTAATCGTAGAATCAACCCAAAAATTCAGTGGCACACCAAAACTTTTAAATTATTTCATAAACAAAGAAAGATATAAAAAATTTCATGATAAAATTATACATCATGTAATTGATGATACACCCGAATCGTTTGAAGAGAAGTCTTGTAATCAAGAATATTTGAAATTAGCTTGTGAAAGTGACAATGTTACAAAAGAACATCTATGTTGGCTTAAAGAATTTTACCAAAAAGAAGCTATAAAAGATGCTTTGCTTAAATTAAATGATGAAGACATTTGTTATGTTTCAGATGTTGATGAAATTTGGAATTTTGAACAAAAATTTGATATTGAAGATGATAAAATCTATAAATTCAATATAGATTATTGTTATATTGAACATTTAAATCTAAGAACTAATGAAGATTGGACTTATTTCACTGGACCCATTGTTACAAAATACAAAAATATAAAAAACGAATGTCTGAATCATCTTAGAACATATCGTAAAATGAAAGACAAATACACCTACATATCAAATGGTGGATGGCACTTCAATGCATTGGGTGGTTTAGAGAAAAAAGTACAAGACTACAATCATCCATACTACTCTATGGCAGAAATGCACGGTAGGAAACAAAGAAACGGCAATTATAAAGAAGAAAAAAATCTACCTAAATTCATTTTAGAGAATAAAAACAAATTAAAACAATTTTTTATATGACAAGAACACAAATCATTAACGGACTAATAAAGAAAAATAATTATGAGACCTATCTTGAAATAGGTGTCAATACACCTGAACAACCGGGATATAATTGGGTTGGTATTGATATCAAAACTAAACATGGCGTTGATCCAAACGTTGATACTACATTCAAAATGACATCTGATGAATTTTTCGAGAATCATATTAAAACAAAATATGATATTATCTTCATTGATGGACTTCACTTGTTCGAACAAGTTGAAAGAGACATCAATAATTCACTAGAAAATTTGAATGATAACGGAACTATCGTTGTTCATGACACTAATCCAGTAGAAGAGATAACACAAAGGCGTGAACGTGCATCTGATGCTTGGCATGGTGATGTTTGGAAGGCAGTATTGAAGTTACGTTTAGAAAATCCAAACGTCAGTATTCATACAGTTGATACCGATGAAGGATGCACGATAATAAAGAAAGGTAAACAGGATTTGTTAAAACCAAAAGATGAAAGCGTG
>RFNV01000123.1 GCA_009927005.1 Pseudomonadota bacterium | reverse complement strand
AATGTTTGACTTGTTTAGACAACAATATAAAAAATTATTGGGTGAATGTAAGAAATTTTTTGATACAAGGAATAAAGGAAATGATAATCCAATGAACGTCGTTGCGAATATCAAACCAAATATTATTGAACAAGGATTCAAAGCATCACTTTCTACAGGTCATTGGATTAGGCGCCAAGGTGTAGCTCAAATGCTTCAGCGTTTGACTTATTTACAGTCTATATCTTTTTTGAGAAGAGTTGATGCACCAGGTGGAGATGCTTCAAGTATGAAATTAACTAGTCCCAGACATTTGCATCAATCGAGTGTTCCATTTTTATGTTGTTTAGCTGGAGATACTGAAATAAGAATGGCTGACGGAACAACTAAACAGATCAAGGATATGAACGACGGAGATGAGATAATGACTGTAAACAGAAAAGATCTGTCTGAGCATCCATCAAAAATTAAAAATTTCTTTTGTAAACAAAATGAGGAATTAGTGGAGATTGAGACGCTTACTGGACATAAAATTAAATGTACATTAGATCATCCGTTTATGACAAAGTCTTCATTTGAAACAGGTTATGAAATGGTAAATGCACACCAATTAAAAGTAGGTGATTGTTTAATATTAAAAATTGACTGGGGATTTTTACTTATCAAATCTTGCGAAATGATGATAGGAGATAGATTGGTGAATTCATATGTAAGGGGGATGAACAGTGATGATTTGGATGAATGTTTATTGGGTAATGAAAAATATTCAATACCGATTAAATCTATTAGTAGAATAAACTCTGAAGATGTATATGATTTTGAAACAGAGTCAGATAATCATACGCTAATTGCAAATGGATTTGTAACATCAAATTGTACACAAACCCCAGAACACGCCAAAGTAGGATTGACAAAACACTTGTCTCTAATTTCAAGTTTTAGTATTATGTCCAGAGATCAATATTCTTTGCTGAAGGATTATTTGTACAACAAGGTTAAAAATGTTGGAGATATACCATATAATAAATTAAGAAATAGTAAAAATTATAGAGTATTTTTGAATGGTGATTGGGTTGGTGTAACAGAAAAATATTTGGAATTGGAAGAAGAAATGACAAAAATGAAATTGAGGGGTGATTTTGACCAAAAAAATGTTTCAATTGTCCCAGATCATGAAGAAGCAGAAATTAGAGTATATTGTGATTCTGGTAGATTGACTAGACCAGTTTTAAGAGTTGTGGATAACCAAGTGATTTTGAATAAAAAACATATAAGTGAAATATCATTGAATAAAGCGGATAAAGTAAAAGGAAAGATAACGGATTGGGATGAATTTTTGTTGAAACATAGTGATGTTCTGGAATACATTGACATGGAGGTGCAACCATATTTATTAATTGCTGATAAAGTTAAAAAGGTAGAATACATGAGACAAAAGATGGTAAATTCTTTAGAGAAACAAGATGGAATTAAAAGTAACCATGTAGACAATAGATATGATGATTTATTTTTCTTAAGATACACTCATTGTGAAATACACCCAGCGCTGTTAGTTGGAGAGATTACTACCAATATTCCATTTTACAATTATAATGCTGGACCCCGTAGTATTTTTGCTTATGCACAAGGCAAACAAGCCATGGGAATTTATGCTACGAATTACAGAGACAGATTGGACATTAGTTTCATATTATATTATCCACAAAAGCCATTGGTTACGACAAGAACAGCAAAATATACTAATTCAGAAATTTTGTCGGCAGGAGAGAATGCTATGGTGGCAATTGCATGCTACACAGGCTTCAATCAAGAGGACAGTTTAATTTTCAATAAATCATCCATAGAAAGAGGGAAATTTAGGGCAATGTACCTGAAGAAATATTTAGTATCAGTAC
>RFNV01000074.1 GCA_009927005.1 Pseudomonadota bacterium | reverse complement strand
AAATGGATAACAATAGATAGTAATGAAAAGTTACGGAATAAATTATTCAAAATCGAGAATATTTAAATTAGTATCAGCCAAAACCAAAAAGATTTTTATTGGAGGATGTACCCAAACACTAACAAAAAAAATATACACTATGAAATTACACTACAAAGAATATGTAGATGGAAAAAGAGACTTTCAACCAGAGTTTGATATATTAAAACATCCGGATTGTCAAATTATTCTCATTGAAAATTATCCCTGTGAGAGCCTAGAAATTTTACAGGCCAGAGTTGAGAAAGTAAAAGAGAAACCAAAGAAAGTTAAAACACCACCTCAACCATCTCCACCACTTCTAGAAAACGTTAATTCTGATGTACCTCTCCTTGAGTATGCAAGATGTTATGATCCTGAGTTGTACAAAGCAATTTGTAGACATCAGATAATCTCAAAAATATTTGCTTAAAATTTCTATTCAACATTTTATTATGATTTTATGTTATAATAAAATGCCTGTCTTAATGGGAACATTTCATATGAATAACTTTTCTAATCATAATATATATTAATGAGTTATCTATTAAATGTTCGTGTGAATAACCTACAGAAAGAATTAAATGCACTGGAAACAACAGTTGCAAATATGCAAGTTGGAGGGGCACCCCTTATTAGTGGGGATTTAGACATGAACTCACACGCAATTAATGAATTAACAAGTCTCCAGTTTGCAACAAATCACACTGTCACAACTAGCGGCTCAAATTTAACTTTTGATAATAATGTTGTTGTTACTGAGGATAATATTGAAACTTACAATAATTCCATGTCTAGTAATTTGGATATGAATGGAAATTATGTTGTGGATGCAGGAAAAATCACATTTCAGGGCTCAAACTATCCTTTAATGGTGGACACTTCAAATAATGTTTTGTGGAATGGGGATGTAATTGTCACCTCGGATAATATTACATCTTACGAAACTAATAATAGTAGTGCTAATGGAAATTTAGACATGAACGGAAATGATATTTTGAACATGGTGTCATTTCAAATTAATGACTCTGCAACAGAAGGAGTAAAAACAAATTTTGTATGTTATGATGGTGGTCTAGCATCTGTTGACAATCAGGATTCTTTGGATGCCCGTTTATACATCCAGATTAATGAAACACCAGGAAGGCCATATTTTACGGATTTTAGGGCACATCCTATTACCAATGTTAGTCAACTGTCTTTCACTGCAGGAAGTGGATATTCTCTATTTGTGGATGGTACCCCACAGAATCGTCTAATTTATGCGGAAAGTCAGGTTGTTCTGACTGACACAAATTATGGGACATATATTACTTTTCCACCTGGAGATGGATTTGTTGAAACAGCAGATGCAAATTTAGACATGGCAAATTTTCAAATTAATAATGCTGCTTCTTTAGATTTTGGGAACACTGCAGTTTTAGCGGTTGACGGCAATGATGATTTAACATACAATACAAATGTTATTTTAAGATCTGATAACTGGTCTAGTTATGTAACAGATTTTAATAATTCTGCTGATGGAGATTTGAACATGAGTCACTACCAAATAAATAATGCCGCTTCTTTAGATTTTGGGAGTGGTACAGTTATCTCAACTGATCCAAATTATAAATTGGTGTACAATCAAGAAATGCTAGTAACCAGGCCCCAATATTTACCCACTTATGTGCTGGCTACTAATGAAAGTCTTACATTTGCAGACACTAGTCAGACACTGCCCAGCATAACTATTCCAAATGATAAAATTAATTTTGATGAAGGATTTAGAATTGATCTAAATGTTCCCCAGTATGTGTTTGATACCAATGATGAATATTTAATTTCTATTTGTGTAAAGTTACATACCACCCAAGCCAATCAATACACAGATGGTATTTTGTTTCAGGTAAAATCTGATGCTTTCACAACAACAAACTTAGGTAGTTACAGTTCCCTAATAGGCACCTTTGATTTTTACCCAACTACTCCAGTGTCTGGAAATGTTACAATTAATAATATGAATAGTCCTGTAGTGAGCAACCCAACAGATGACTATGATGTGTATGTAGTAGTCAGTGCACAGACTGCAGGCAATGATTTTTCAACCAGTCAATTTAATTTATCTTTACAAACTCTAAGTAGTAATGTATATGATAATCTTGACTTAGGAACTTTTGGGCTAGTATTAAATGAATCAGTAT
>RFNV01000058.1 GCA_009927005.1 Pseudomonadota bacterium | reverse complement strand
AGTATCATTTAATTCTTTTATTTCATTTTTTGGTTCTTCTTTAGTTTCTTCTTTCTCTTCCACAATTTCATAATCGTCATAGTCAGCATAGAAATGTTTGTCTTGGAAACATTTGATTAGTCCCTCTCTGTTAATATTGTAGAACGTGGTTGTTACACTGCCCTCATGCTTCTTTCTTTCTAGAACAATGTAGTCAGAATAATTTTTTAACTTATCATGGAAAGATGTTGGTGTCAACTTATGTTTAGAATTTTCTAACGAGTCAATATACAGGTCATATAATCGTTTTGGTCGAATAGGCCTTAGTGAGTCCTTGGTGTTTAGGAAATCTTTTAGGAATGTTGTGGCAGAATCTAAGCTGTGTAAAATCATTGCCTTCTTTTCTGCTGACATTGGTAATTTCTTGAGTTCATGCAGTTCATTCCATCCTTGAACTTGATTTCTTATGCAGTCCCAGAAAAATGCATACTGAACATCCTCATCTTCCACATATGCATCCAATAATGCGCAGTACTCAGCGGGTTTTATACTGTTCGATACGGGCAGCACTAAAATACGTCTATCTTCCCCTTTATCACTAGAATCTAATTTAAGCATATCATAATTTCCAGTCATCAAATAACTTGTAATATTTCTTAATTCCTTATGACTACTGTACAAATTTCTGTATGTAATATTTGGCTCAGTAATATATGCCTTCAAAGCATTGTACAAACTTTTAAATCCATCAAAGTCATGACATATTTCATCTAGTACAACAAAGGCCTTACCCATCAAGGACCCATTAAAATCTTTCATAAATACATTGTCATTATTTAATGTCATACAAACTTGATTTCCCATAACAGCTTTTAGGAAATTAGTTATTTTACCCTTGCCCTTACCCATCTTAGTTTTCAAATATATCAATATTTGTAATTTATGACCTGCCACCATTTTTCTAATAGCATTCTGTAAATTTGTAAAGTAGAATTCATCATTGGAGCAAAACTGATCTTTCATATGGTTCCATATAAATTGTACACCCTCTTTACCCTTATTGATTTTAGTCTCGTCTGGTGTACTCTGTTTATCATACTTGTATCCACTGAATAAATTTAAATAATAGCATCCATCAAAATTATAAGTTCTTTGTTGCTCATTGTTCATTGACAAAATGTATAACATACAATTCATATCAAACCATTTGTAAATGTGTTCTCCAAAATACTTTGAAAATGTATTCTTAAAATCTGCTGGGCTGTACTCCTTGGCAAAAAACTCCCCTAGTTCAGATCTACAGCAAACATAAAACTTACCATCAAAGCCATGATAAATTCTTTGTTTAATGTAAGTAGTTGTTTTTGGTAATTTGGCCTCATACTGTTCAACAGTAATATTATTATAAATTTCTTTTATTTCTGCCTGGGTTAAATTCCCTTCCTTCTGAACCCTCTTTTTATTTTTAATATCACTAACAAATTTTAAGAATATTGGTTCTTCCTCTTTGTATAATTTTTGAACTTGCATATTGTCAAAATTAGGTTTGAACTGGTCAATATAGTTCGTAACCTCATCAACAGGTGTTTTCATAAGTTTCTTGGGCATTTTCCTATTACTTATCTGTTATTATCTTTTTATATCTATTATTGATGAATTATTTAAATTTCTACTTAAATAATAGAAACGAATAGATAAATATAATGAAGCCTGTTATTGACGAGTTATTAGCCAATGCAAAAAGTATGTATGATAAAATTATTAGGCTCCGATATAATGACATTAGGGTAGACCAAATAGTGGCTGTAGGAAATGAATGGTCTGATAGACTGGCTAATGAAGGGGCGAAGGGTAAAATAACAATGTCAATAAATATTCCTTATCTTGGTTGGAGAACTGGGAGCAGTACAGAAATTGGGGACAATGTGGCAATTTATGATTACACTGAATATGATTCATGGTATGGAAAAATTTTAAACAAGTATCCATATTCTCATAACACTGTTCTCCCAATGGCAGACATATATATTTACCAATACAAGCCCAAACCAAAAGTAGGAAAAGCAAATGTATCAGATACTCACTGTTTCTATGATTGCTTAAAATATTTGTATGCTGATAAATTGGTTATGGGACTAACGGCCATAGAATTTAAAAAATACTTTAGAATTAAATTAAATGATGGAGTTCACATAAAACACATTCCCAAAATTGAAAAACAACTAAACATGAGGATTGATATTATCGGGGATCATTTATATACCTCTACATCCAAGGCAGAGAAAGGAATAAAATTATTATTGAAAGATGGGCATTATTCTGTTGTACCCAATAAAATGCCCCATCCCAAGGAGTGGAGCAAAAAAGAAAGAACACCAATATCTTTTATGAGATCTCAGAAAATAGGTGATGAATGTATGATTTGTTATGATGGGGAAAAAACATTTGAAATGACAACTAAAAAATTTTGGAATGAGTACAGGAAAAAAGGATTATCAAAGTACATATTTTTAAAACAGAAAGTTGAAAATAAAAATATGGAAGATTTACAAGTTGCCCATTTTCAATTTACAAAGCATGCCTATGCTCTAAAAGAGGCCACAGATGGACGTATTAATATGTTTAAAACTGGGTTGCCTAAAAGTACAGCAGATAATTTATTGTACAAGCTAACTAAAAATTTAAATATTGACTTTGAGCCAGTACAACAAGATGAGGCAGAATTTATTGAGGGCTGTTACAATGGTGGAGTGATCAAAAGATTTGCAAACAGTGGGGATGTTTTTGAGAAACTACATAAGTATGACTACTGTTCTAAGTATCCTAGTATTATGACAAGTCCTGCAACATTTCCAGTTAAGCGTGGAGAATTTAAAATAGTATCAGATGAATTAAAAAATAAAAAATATTTACCAAAAGGAATTTACAGATGTAAAGTTATTGGGTCATCAAAATTATTTGTATTCAATTCTAAAAATTATTACACAAACCATGAACTGAATGAGGCAATGAATAGATTTAATTTGAAACTTGAATTTATTGAAGATGGGAAGCCCAATATGTTAGAATACACAGCAGATAAATGTGTATCCATGAGATCCATTTTTGGGGAGTACATAAAGTTAGTATTCCCATTAAAACAACAAGGACTAGAATATGCCAAGGCAATACTAACAGTTCCCTGGGGTTCTGTCTGTCAGAAGAATAGAATTAAAAAAATATTCAAGATGGGTAAGAAAAAGAATCTTAATTTACCAGAGGATGAATATTTAGAAATTATTAAAACAGTATCAGAAAATTATATTTCTGTAGAGACTGAGAAAAAAGATAAATTGTACATTGGAATTTATCCCAGACTGTTGCCATTTTTAACAGCATTTTGCCGGATTGATATTTATGAGTTACTGCAAAATAAAATAGATCATGTTAAATTAATTTTGACTGATGGGTTTTTAGTTGACCATGATACATACTTTGATAAAATACAAAAACAAAATGCAAAACTTGGACAATTAGTTTATGAAGGTTATTACAAGAATTTTGAGTTCAAGCAGGTGAATTCAAGTTACAAGGATATTGAATTTGTAAAGTAT
>RFNV01000059.1 GCA_009927005.1 Pseudomonadota bacterium | reverse complement strand
AAATTGATTATATGGATTTAATATAAGATTACCATCATCATCGTTGCCTCCGTAAGATTGACCACCAAAGTAACCGTAAATATTCGATTCAATCGAATTTGTAGGCGGGACACTTATCCATAATGATAATGAAAATGATGAATCAAATGGTCTAAAATTTGAAGTAAATGATCCATGTTCTGAATAATATCCATTAACTAAACTAGTACTGTTGGGTTTCTGTCCATAATCATTTTCAAGGTATTTTATATTACCTAAACAATCTCCATTAACACCATTTGAAAATGTGTAATTTTTTATATTATCATTAGAGGAAAAATATGAACCATTTGAACGATAAACATAACCCTTATTAAAGTTAAAATGTTCTCCACTTATTACATCTTCAAAAAGATCAGGTCTTGATTCTGTAAAACTCCAATAATTTCTGAGTCCGTCTAATAAAGTTTGATTTGGTGAAACGGTTGGTGTAAGTGTCGGAGTTGGTGTAGGAGTTTCTGTTGGTAGTGGTAATGGTGGTTCTGGTGTTAATCTTGTTGATGTATTAGAAGGAGTTGGTGTTTTAGTTGTTGTTCTCGTAGGTGTTAAAGTATTATTTGGTGTTGGTGTTTTTGAAGATGTTGGTGTGTTTGATGGTAAAATAAATTTATTAGTAGATGTTTGTGTGTTAGTTGGTGTATATGTTTGGGTCGTAGATGGTGTTAATCGCACTACAAAACTTTGTGGTAAAACAACTTTTCTTGTAAGAGATGGTGTATTTGTTGGTGTTTTTGTTGGTGTCTGTGTTTGTGTTGGTGTTTTTGTTGTAAAATTAATCTTATAGTTTGCTGTTGATGTATGCGAAGGAGTTTGACTACGTGTTGGTGTAACCGTATTTTTCGGTGTCTTTGATACCGAAGGTGTATAAATTGGTCTAAGTGGCATACTATGATACTTACAAGTTTTAATGTTATTTAATTTTATAAATAATAGGTGTAAGTATTAAATATGAGAAAAGATGATATTAATATCTGTAAAGTTTATTTAAAGGAAGCTAATGTTGGGCAAAATATAAGAGCAGGACTCGGAACGTTGCAACGAGGTTTACAAAATGCAGTCAGGGGTGTAGGACAAGCTTTCAATGATCAAAAAACACAAACTGTTTTATCCGATCTCGTTGATAAAATTGTAAAAGATATTAAGCCAATCAATCCAAACGTTAATAAAACAGCAGTTGCTAATGCACTAAAAACGGTAGTAGCTGCTAATCCAGCACAAGCAGGTGGTGCTAATACTGGTGGTAGTGGTAAGAGACCACCACAAGCGTTTACAAGTAATCAAGCAAGTACCACTTCAAATCCTCCTGCTTCAACTGGTGGTTCTACAAATCCCCCTGCTTCAACTGGTACTTCTAATCCCCCTGCTTCAACTGGTGGTTCTAATCCCCTGCTTCAACTGGTGGTTCTAATCCCCCTGCTTCAACTGGTGGTTCTGCTCCCGTTAAACCAGAAGATCAAGAAGATTTTGGTGAACCAGAAGCTCCTTACATACCGCCACCAGCAGCACAATCAAAAAATTTACAGAATAAAGAAGATTTTTCTGAAGGTGACATTGAAGATAATCAAGAACCAATACCTGATGGCTCAAAAATATATGCACAAAAGAATGGATTATCTGATCCTTCAGTTGCTCAATCAACTTATACTTTTAAAGGTGGTAAATTTTTTGGTGGTAATAAAGAAATTACAAATCCAGAAGTAATAAAAAACTTAACTGCAACTTGGCATCAACAAAAAGGCAAAAAACCAGTAAGTGAATCATTCAAAGATTTTTGGATTTTGAACTTGCCTTAATCGATATATCTGGTAAGATATTAACATATCGAGCACGAGGAAGATAGTAATCCGCTTGGTTTGGGACCAAGATATACCCGGAGCGTAACCGGGGTGCTCGACCAGATTTAATGTCGTGTAGCTCAATGGTCGAGCGTCAAACTGTTAATTTGATGGTTGTAGGTTCGAGTCCTACCACGACAGCATTTTTACGGCGTGGTATAGTGGCTGTGCAGCAGTCTCCAAAACTGCCTTATGTAGGTTCGATTCCTACCCGCCGTGCCACTTGCAATAAAATTAACACTTGCTATAATCAAGCCATGAAAACAATCATAGATGAAATCGAAGGCTTTCTTAAATTTGAAATGAAATTGTCTGATCGAGTTGGTACAGATACACTTCAGATAACAAAACCTCGCGCAAGACTTCTATTACAACAGATTAGTGATCATAAAAATAAAACTAAAAAAGAAGCTAAAATAAACAAGACACCAGCTTTTTTTTCACATCTTGATAAAAAATTACTTGAAAAAATTTAGTTATATGTAAATATAAAATATATGGATATCGTAACAAGACCACAAGAAACAGTAACTTTAAATCAAATCTCAATTTTAGCTGTGAGAGATCTTTTTGCTGAACAAAAAATTATTGCTAGAATCGATGGTTTAGACAGACCCATATATCTTTGGAATGGTTCTGAAGAATATGCACAAGCTGGTATTTGGACAAATGAATCTGCATTAGCAAGAGCTACAGAGATTCTTACACTTTCCGCATCAAATATTCCTTGGGCATATTGATCATTACCCTGTGGTGTAATGGTAACACTTCAGTTTTTGGCACTGACATTCATGGTTCGAGTCCATGAGGGGTAGTTTTT
>RFNV01000193.1 GCA_009927005.1 Pseudomonadota bacterium | reverse complement strand
AAAGAACCAGGCGATTTTGCCTCTGAAAGGTAAGATCCTAAACGTTGAAAAGGCTCGCTTCGACAAAATGCTCGAGTTTGCCGAAATCCGAACTCTGATTACAGCGCTTGGAACTGGAATTGGTAAAGAAGACTACGACATTGCTAAAGTCCGGTATCACAAAATCATCATCATGACCGATGCGGACGTTGACGGTGCCCACATTCGAACCTTGCTTCTTACTTTCTTCTACCGGCAAATGCCCGAAATTATCGAAAAGGGATATCTCTATATTGCCCAGCCTCCGCTTTACAAAGTTAAAAAAGGAAAAGCCGAGCGCTATATCCGAAACGATTCGATGTTAGAAGACTTCGTGCTCTCTCAGGCGCTTGAAGATCTTGATATCCTGGCCGCCTCTGAAAAAGTTGAGAAGGGAACCGCAAAAAACATTTTTAAAAAGGTGGGCCAGTTTCAGCAGTCTTTAACAAGTCTTGCTCGAAAAGCTGACGCCGATCTCATCCGAACGGTAGCTTTGGATGACTCTTGGACAATTGAGACCCTAAAGAGCGAAGTGGACCTGAAAAAGAAATTGGATGCTTATCAAAGCAAAATTTCCTCTAGTAACGGAGGCGTTGGATTCACCTACACCATTTCTGCAGATTCAGAACATGGCGGATTTCAAGCTGTCGGCGTTACTGCCAAACACAATTTAAAAGCAACCACCAAGATCACTTGGGATTTTCTCAACTCACCCCAGTTGGCGGAACTAAAGAAATCTGCTCAGAGTTTTTCCAAAATGGGAAAAGCCCCATTTCATTTGATCGAGGGTGAAGCCAAGACGACTTATCAGGATGTTGAGTCGCTGAGACAAGCTGTCATGGCACATGGGCAAACGGGCCTACAGATTCAACGATACAAAGGTCTTGGAGAAATGAACCCCGAGCAATTGTGGGAAACCACTATGGATCCTAAAGTCCGATCTCTTTTACAAGTTCAAGTTGAAGATGGGGCAGAGGCAGACAGTGTGTTTTCAGTTCTGATGGGCGACCAGGTCAAACCCCGAAGAGACTTTATTGAAGAGAATGCTCTAAGAGTTCGAACATTGGATGTTTAGGATTTAAAAATGGAAACACCAACCACACAAGAAACGCATTTGACGGCAGTTAGCATCGAAGAACAGATGCGGGAAGCGTATCTCGAATACGCGATGTCTGTGATCGTGGGCAGAGCTCTCCCCGATGTTCGCGATGGGATGAAGCCCGTTCATCGAAGAATTTTGTATGCCATGTACGACATGGGAAATACCCACGATAAGCCGTACAAAAAATCCGCTCGTATCGTCGGGGATGTGATCGGTAAATACCACCCGCACGGGGATACCGCAGTTTATGAAACCATGGTCCGTATGGCTCAAGATTTTTCCATGCGCTATCCGTTAGTAGATGGCCAAGGAAACTTTGGATCCGTGGACGGCGATTCTGCCGCGGCCATGCGATATACCGAAGTTCGTCTTGAGAAAATTACGAACGAAGTCCTAGCAGATCTCGATAAAGAGACGGTCGATTTTACACCGAACTACGACAACTCTCTGAAAGAGCCCGCAGTTCTCCCCACGCGTATTCCAAATTTGCTCATTAACGGGTCTTCAGGGATTGCGGTCGGGATGGCAACTAACATTCCGCCACACAACCTTGGCGAAATTGTGGACGCTCTAAAAGCTGTTATTGCAAAACCAGAAATTGGAACCCTGGAGTTGATGAAGATTGTTCCCGGTCCAGACTTTCCAACAGCTGCGTTTATCTACGGAAGAAAAGGAATTAAGGAAGCCTACGAAACAGGCAAAGGCATCATTCACTTGCGCGCCAAAACGGAAATGGAAACATTTAAGGGCGACAGGGAAAGAATTGTTGTTACCGAAATTCCCTACCAAGTGAACAAAGCAAAGCTCATTGAAGACGTTGCTTCGCTTGTGAATGAAAAGCGAGTCGAGGGAATCTCAGACATTCGAGATGAATCGGATCGAAAAGGCATGCGAATTGTTTTCGATCTGAAAAAAGGCGAAGACAGTAGAGTCGTTCTGAACCAGCTCTTTAAAAACACCCAAATGGAAACTTCTTTTGGGATCAGCATTTTGGCTCTTGATCGCCAGCAGCCCAAAATGATGGGACTCAAAGAGTGCTTAGTAGCCTTCGTTGCGCACCGAAAAGAAGTCGTTACTCGAAGAACGGTTTACGAATTAAAGAAAGCCGAAGAAAAAGCACACATCTTAGAAGGCTTGAAAAAAGCCGTTGAGAACTTAGATGCTGTGGTGGCGCTCATTCGAAAAGCGCCGAATCCCCAAGAAGCTCAAGTCCAGTTGATGGACAGATTTGCCCTGAGTGAGATTCAGGCAAAAGCCATCCTCGACATGCGCTTGCAGCGCCTGACGGGTCTCGAGCGCGACAAGATCGTTCAAGACTACAAAGACACAATGGCGCTGATCGGTGAACTAAAAAGCATTTTGGCTGATGAGAAAAAAGTTTTAGCCATCATCGAAAAAGAACTCGACGAAGTTCGAACTAAATTTGCAAATCCCAGACGGACTCAGTTCATTGAAGAACAAGAAGACATCACTACGGAAGATTTGATTGCCGAAGAGGAAATGGTCGTTACCGTGACCTACTCTGGTTACATTAAACGCTTGCCTGTGGATACTTACCGCTCTCAAAAGCGCGGAGGCAAAGGCGTCATGGGGGCCGGCACGCGAGCTGAAGATTTTATTTGGGACATCTTTGTTGCAAGTACACATGAGCATATTCTTTGCTTTACCGATCAGGGGCGAGTGTACTGGCTCAAAGTTTATAAAATTCCGGAAGCCGGCCGAACGGCAAAAGGAAAGCCGATTGTTAACCTCTTGAACTTAAGCACTAACGAGCGCGTTCAGGCAGTGTTGCCAGTGAAGGAATTTAAAGAAAACTGGTTTGTGACTATGGTGACCAAGAACGGAACCATCAAGAAAACCAGCCTTGAAGCTTTCTCGCGGCCCATGAAAAAAGGCATTATCGCGCTCACGACCGATGAGGGCGACACCTTAGTAGATGCTAAGGTCACGACCGGAAACCAGCATGTCGTTCTGGTTAGCAAAGCCGGACAAAGCATTCGATTCGAAGAAACCGATGTTCGACCCATGGGAAGAAGCGCTCGTGGGGTTGCCGGCATGAGACTCGATGGCGGTGATGAGGTCATTGGAATGGCTATTGTGGAAGTCGATTCCCAAAAAGAACAACTTTTGACTGTTACTCAGAACGGCTACGGAAAACGAACCTTGATGGAAGAGTACCGAACACAAGGCAGGGGCGGTTCGGGAATTATGACCATGAAGATTACCGAAAAGAATGGTCCTATCGTAGCAGTAAGACAGGTCGCCGATGAAGACGAACTCATCCTTGCTTCCGATAAGGGAAAAGTAATTAGAACAAGAGTTTCTGAAATTTCTGAAGTGGGTCGAGTAGCCCAAGGGGTTCGACTCATTAACTTGGAAGAGGGCGAACAAGTTGCGGCTGTCGCTAAGATAGTTGAAAAGGACGATGAAGGCGGCTCACCTGCTGCAACCCCAGTTTCTGAAAACCCAGCTGGAAATGCTTGATCCTAAAAAGCTAAAAATCATGATCGTGATGGGCAATGCAGCCCTGACTAAAGCCATTCTGATGTTTGGGCTTGGCTGGGGAGGCTACAAGCTCGATCAAAAATGGGGAACTAAACCCTGGCTCATGTTTTTGGGCGTGTTGATCGGTCTGGGCCTTGGCATTTGGTACATCCTTGTACTTGCCAATCGGTTTAATAAAAATAGTGACTCATAATCCGATTGACCGGCCCCGCACGAATCTTTAAGGTCGTGAATCTTAAGAAAAACCATGGGGGTAAAGTGTTAAATTTTATTTGTGCTCTTTTTTCTTTCTTCGCGGTAGCGGCGTTTTCAGTGAAAGCCTCAGCGGAAACCATTAACCCCAATAACGAACAAGTGGTTACTTCTTCAGATGCAAAGGCCAAGCCCAGAAGACGAATTTCGTATGTGGGGGATGCCCCCATGTTTAATCCCTCCCAAGAAACCCTGGATAAAATGAACGATCCCCAAGAGCCGTTTAATGGGTATCAGATGAGACGTTCGATTGGATTCGAAGGTGGATTGCCCCTCGGTGGTTCTGGCTCGCTATCTACGAGTGTTCTCGCAAGTCCTGCCGTGAGTTATTCAGTCTGGAATTCCCCGACAAGCGGGTGGGAATTCTTTTTTGGAACAAGCAAAACAGCCGATACCCAGAATACAACAGAAACCTATACGCCGACCTATTCCGGAACAACTCTAACAGCAACATCCGTGGCAACAACTTATGGTGGCGTTGCCAACCCAAGGGCCTATATTTTGGGCGCTGCCTATAGGCACCGGCTTTATCAGGTTAAGCACTTTGGGCTCAGCCTCGACTTTCTTGCGACGTTCATGCCGAAGCGTTCTTCAGAATATTATGCATCCGGAACCAAAACGGTAACAGTATCCGATGTTAACAATCCAGGTAATTACACAGTAAACGAGAGCAACATCAGTAGCAGGTAATCCATGGTGGATAGCTCTTTCGGCTTAGGACCCCGATTCAATATTGAATATAACTTTCCTTATATTCCCAACCTCCTGATTGGGGTTTCGACCGGTGTTGTTGTGAACTTCGGAGGCGATACCACGACGGTGAGCACGACCATCAATAAGTCGACCACTTATACAGGCGGGGTAGCAGGAACCCCCACCTACAATGCTGGCCACGGTACTTCTACAACGACAGTCGTTGATCCTGGTGCTAGCGGCAGCACCTACGGTATTGGGGGAACGGGCCTAAGCATAACCGGTTCAGGGCTAATTCCCGTTTCAGTGGTGGGAACTTTCCGCCTCCGATACGCCTTTTAGCGCCTTGCGGCAACGCCCAAATTCGCAGAATCCCCATTGAATTCTGGGGTTAACGCAGGTAAGACAGGGCCTTACTTTATGGAACATCACGGTCCCATTTCTTGGCTCCTTTTAATTCCCGGGCTTTCTCACGATCCTAGGTGGATCGGCGTGAATGCGTCACTCGTCTTGTTCCTGTTTATTGCGCTTCTTTCTTTTGCCGGCAGAGCAGCTTTAAAAGGTGGAGTTGCTAATTATATTGTTCCCTCACCGAAAGCAAAACTTTCTACGCTGCTTGATTTGATGATCGAAAGCCTTCATAAAATGTGTCAGGGAACTCTCGGCGCGCACGCAGACGAGCATTTTCCTTTTATCGCAACGCTTTTTATTTTTGTTTGGTTCTCTAACCTGATGGGGCTTATCCCTCTCGCCGCTTCCCCAAGCGCCAGTCTTTACACGACCGTTGCTCTCGGACTTGCAAGCTTTGTTTATTACAACGTTCACGGCATTCGCGCTCACGGGTTTGTTGGATACTGTAAACACTTTTTAATGGGCATGGGCCTTGCCGGAATCCCGATTGCTTTCTTTGAAGTCATTTCACACGTTCTACGACCTGTGACCCTAGGACTTCGTCTTAATCTCAACATTCAAATCGACCACATGTTAGGAACCGTTTTCGGTTCGATGGCAAAATACATCGTTCCAGTTCCCTTGATGATTTTTGGAATCGTTGTGTGTACGATTCAGGCCTTCCTGTTCGCAACTCTAACGTCGGTGTACCTGCAAATGGCCACTGAACATGAAGATCACGGGCATGAAGGGGAACACCATCACTAAAATTTTTGGAGGTAAAAAATGAAAATGAATGTAGTGAAGAAGTACTGGTTGTTAGTAGTTGGATTGATGCTGTCGTCGGTCAGCTCTTTTGCTGAAGAAGCTGGTCATGCAGCTGGAGCTGCTATGGGCGGAGACTGGGCAAAAGCTTTTGCTGGCGCTTTCGGTATCGCTTTAGCTGTTATCGCAGCTTCCACAGCGCAAGGGAAAATTGCTGTTTCCTATATGGACGGCGTATCCCGTAATCCCGGTGCTCAAAAAGGCATGGGAACACAGTTGATTCTGAGCTTAGTGTTCGTTGAAACACTAGTTCTCTTCACTGTAGCTATCATCTTCGTAAAGATGTAATTGGTAGAAAATGAGGCACCGTAGGGCTTTATGCCTTACGGTGCTTTTTTATTTTAAGAGCGGCGCTAAAAACTTCGCTGTGTAAGACTCTTTAATCTGAGTCAGCCCTTCGGGAACTCCTTGATAAAGGATTCGTCCCCCATCTAATCCGCCCTCAGGACCCAAATCAATTAAATGGTCGGCCTGCTTAATGACATCTAAGTTGTGTTCGATGACGACTACGGTGTTTCCTTGATCAACTAAGCGATGGAGAATCTCTACGAGCTTCTTCACATCGTGAAAGTGGAGACCCGTCGTGGGCTCATCTAGGATGTAGACCGTTCGGCCAGTAGCTCTTTTCGTGAGCTCTCGGGCAAGTTTAATACGCTGGGCTTCGCCACCCGAGAGAGTGACAGAGCTTTGGCCCACCTTGATGTAACCTAAGCCCACATCTAAAAGAGTTTGGAACTTTGTCTTCAATGAAGGGATTTTATCAAAAAAACTTGCCGCTTCTTCTATCGACATCTCTAAAACATCCGCAATGCTTTTCCCGCGATAAAGAACTTCTAAAGTCTCCCGATTGTACCGGCGCCCTTGGCAGATCTCACAAGGAACAAAAACGTCTGGCAGAAAATGCATGCTGATTTTCAAGGTTCCATCACCACTGCAAGAATCGCATCGTCCCCCTTCTACATTGAAAGAGAATCGTCCAAGGGTGTAGCCGCGAACTTTTGCTTCGGGCAAGCCCGCAAAAAGCTGCCGAATTTCAGTGAACACCCCGGTGTAAGTGGCGGGGTTCGAGCGGGGAGTTCTTCCAATCGGGCTTTGATCAACGTAGATAGCCTTATCCACTTGTTCGAGTCCCGAAATCCCCCCCAATTCTAAATTGCTTAGGGACTTCCCGGAAAAGTGGCGTTGGAGTGCCGGCAAAAGAGTATCAATAATCAGCGTGCTTTTTCCCGAGCCCGAGACCCCCGAAACACACACAAAAGTTCCTAAGGGAAAAACAGCCGTTTCCCCTTTTAAGTTGTGAGCAGTTACATTTTTTAAGGTGATCGCAGAATCCTTTTTTATTGCGCGTCGGTTTTTTGGAACGGAAATCTCAATTTCTTTGTTGAGATATTTTGCGGTAAGTGAATCTTTCGATTTGAGCAAGCTCTTTGCCGAGCCTGAATAAACAACCTCACCGCCGTGGATGCCGGCACCGGGACCAATATCAATGACGTAATCAGCGTGTTGAATGGTTTCCTCATCGTGTTCCACTACGAGTACTGAGTTTCCTTGGTCGCGAAGTTTCTCAAGCGTTTGAATCAGTCGCTGATTATCTCTTTGGTGTAACCCAATGCTGGGCTCATCTAAGACATAGAGAACTCCCACGAGATGGGAACCAATCTGAGTCGCCAATCGAATTCGTTGAAACTCACCACCCGAAAGACTGCTGCCTGACCGATCAAGGGTGAGATAAGTTAATCCAACATTTTCAAGAAAATCTAAGCGAGAAACAATCTCCTTTAAGATCGGCTCCGCCACCGGCGCTTGAGAGGGGCCCCATTTCAGGGCAGAAACATTTTTCTTTGCCTCAACTACCGTAGCAGTACAAAACTCAGCGATGTTTTTCCGGTTCAAAGTAACAGAGAGCGATTCTTTTCTGAGGCGGGCCCCCTGACAATCCGGGCAGGGAAGGTAGGTCAAGAAGTCCGCGAGGATCGCACCAGCTTCTTCCTCGACACCCTCCTCGAGCTTTTCTTCTAAGATGGGAATGACGCCTTCAAATTTTTGCCGAAATGAAGACTTTCCCTTTCCGCCGGAGAAATCCAATTCGTCTTTTCCGCTTCCAAACAGAATAATATTTTGGATCTTTTCGGGCAGTTTCTTAAAAGGAACATCGAGCGAAAATTTATACTTTTCCGAAAGCGGACCCCATACTTGGGATACCCAAGCCTTACTTTTCCCTTCCCAAGGAGCAACCGCCCCTTCACTCAACGACAGAGCGGGGTTTGGAATAATCAGATCTGGGTCAAACTTACTTTCGGTGCCAAGTCCTTCGCAGGTTTCGCACCAACCATGCGAGCTGTTGAAAGAAAAACTTCTGGGCTCGAGCTCTGGAAAGCTCACTCCACAATCAGTGCAGGCAAAGTGTGTGGAAAAAAGACGAATGGAGTACGGCTCAACAAATTCAATTTCAGCTAGGCCCCCAGCCAACTTGGTGGCAGTTTCCAGAGCTTCCATCAGCCGCGTTTCTACCCCCGCTTTTAATATCAGCCTGTCGACATAAACAGAAATGTCGTGCTTAAAACTTTTCTTAAGTTTTATAGGAGCTGCCAGGCTCACTTCTTGTCCGTCGACACGAACGCGAGTGAAGCCTTGAGTTCTGAGTTCTTGAAGCTCCTTTTGGTACTCGCCCTTTTTTCCTCGAATGATCGGAGCAAGCACAGAAAAACGGGCTCCCTTTTCAAGCGCCAAAAGCTGATCAGAAATTTGGGACAACGTTTGGCTTGTGACTGGTTTTTTACACAAGTAACAGTGAGCTTCTCCCAGGCGCGCGTAAAGCAATCGTAAAAAATCGTAGATTTCGGTGACTGTACCGACTGTTGAGCGAGGATTTCTCGAGGTGTTCTTCTGCTCAATAGAAATAGAGGGTGAAAGCCCTTCAATGGAGTCAACATCGGGCTTGTTCATTTGCTCGAGAAATTGTCGTGCGTAAGCAGAAAGAGATTCCAGGTATCGTCGTTGGCCCTCGGCATAAATGGTGTCAAAGGCCAGCGAGGATTTTCCAGATCCGCTCAGTCCCGTAATTACAACGAGCTGATTTCTAGGAATGTGCAGTGAGACATTTTTTAAATTGTGCTCTCTGGCACCTTTTATCGTGATCTCTTTTCGAATCAAAGCGCACTAATTATCTGATTAACGGTTGATTCAATTTCGTTTTTTATCTCTTTTAGGCGGCGCTCGCTGGTGGCCTCAAACCGCAAAACTAAGACCGCTTGAGTATTTGAAGCCCGTACTAGGCCCCAACCGTCCTCAAACTCAACTCGCGCACCATCAATCGGGTTTACGTGGTATCCCTTGGCTTCCAGCTGTTTCTTAGCCCGGCTAACGACTTCAAACTTCTTGTCGTCTGCGCACTCCATTCTGATTTCAGGTGTACAAAAAGAAGGGGGCAGATCTTCTAAAAGCTGGAGCGGGGTCTTTTTCGATTCAGATAAAATCTCAAACAGTCTTGCGGCGGCATAGATGGCATCATCAAAACCAAAATAACGATCTTTAAAAAACATATGACCAGACATTTCACCGGCCAAGAGAGCCCCAGTCTCTTTCATTTTTGCTTTGATCAAGCTGTGACCTGTCTTCCAAAGAATCGGCCTTCCACCGTGCCGCTCAATATCCTGGAAAAGTCGGTGCGAGGCTTTTACTTCAGAAATAACTGCCGCTCCTGGGTTTTCTCGAAGCAGGCTTCGTGAGTAAAGAACAAGCAACTCATCTCCAAAGAGTGCCTTTCCGCTAGCGTCGATAGCAACCAAGCGATCGGCGTCTCCATCGAAGCCAATGCCCACGTGAGCCTTCTGCTTTTTAACTTCTGCCGCTAAGAAAGCTTGGCTTTCTGGCTCTGTCGGATCGGGAGGATGGACCGGGAAGCGGCCGTCCGGCTCACTTAGGAGTTCAACCACTTCGCAACCAAGACTTTTAAATAGCTGAGGAGCAACGACTCCCGCTGCACCATTGCCGCAGTCAATGACAACCTTAAGAGGAAAAGGGTGTTTCACGGTTTTCTTAATATGTTCACAGTATTCTTTTTTTATGTCAGTCTCACGTACGGAGCCCCGGCCGACAGCGAATTGCCCCTTCTTAATGATCCCTTTTAGTTCCTGAATTTCATGGCCGTGAAGCGTTGTTTTTCCAACGCAAATTTTAAGGCCGTTGTGTTCAGGAGGATTGTGACTTCCTGTAATTTGAACACCGCCATCCGTGTTTAAATGAAAAACAGAAAAATAGAGGAGCGGCGTAGGAACCAAGCCAATGTCAATCACTTCCAAGCCAGTAGAGACAAGGCCTTCGACGAGAGCTTTTCGAATTCGTGGTCCCGAAAGTCGGCAATCTCTCCCCACGGTAAAAGTTTTTCCATTTTTGGATCTGACGAACGTTCCAATCGCCTTGCCAATAAGAAGCGCGGTTGAATCCGTTAAGTCCTGATCGGCAATTCCCCTAATGTCATACTCGCGAAAAATACGCTCATTCATTGGTTTGTTTCTCTCCCATGCGGACTATGTGTGCTTCCGATCGTTTTCGTTCAAGCCAAAGCATCATTTTTTTTTCGACTTCACTATTGATCATCATGTTTCTGAGAGCTTCCTTTTTTTCCTTAGAGAGAGAGCCAAAATCCGATGCCCGCTTTTCCAGCAACTTTAGTATGTGATACCCCCCAGAAGTCTTGAGCGGAGCAGAGATGCTGCCAACAGCCATCTTTGGGACCGCTTTTTTCAGCTCTGCGGAAAGAGACGACAGGGACAAAAAACCCAAGTCTCCACCAGAAGCTTTTGCAAGTTCTTCAAAGCGTTCGGGTGCGGTTTTAAGCTGGTTGTAAAGCCCCAGGGCTTCTGCCTGACTGCCGACCAAAATATGTGCCAAATGGTATTGGAGGTCTTTGCCGCCCTCCTGATTTTGTCGGGCATAAAAATGACGAAGCTGCTCCTCGGTTACTTCGAGCGAAGGTTTAATTTCTCGATCAATGAGATTTCTTCGTTCAATCTGTCTGCGAAGACCGTCTCGATACTCAGACATATTAGTTCCCAGTTGCTTCAGACGGTCAGACAGCTGGCCCTCGGTAATCCCATTTCTTTTAATAATGGTCCGAATTTGGGCATCGATTTCTTGATCGGAGGCGTTAAGTTCCAGGCGCTTTACCTGTTGATCAACTATGGTTTCTTCTACTAAAAGCTGGAGCGCAACTCGCCTGTCATTAACTGCTTTAGGGTCTACACCGCCAAAGAGCTCCTGAAACGCCTTTGACTGCAATTTCTTTTGAAAGCGGTCTATGTCAGATTCCAGAATAATGTCATTGTTTATAGAAACTACGGTCTTGTCGATAACTTTGGCTTGAGAAGCCACGCCAACAAGAAGCAATCCCAACATGATCCAAGAGTGGCTAAGCATCCAACTAAACTACTGGATAGAGCGGCGAACCGCAAGAAAACAGGTTACAATAGCCGAATGGTTCAACGAGTATTTTTGGCAACCTGCCTTTTTTTCACTTTGAGCGCCGTGGCGGCAAAAGGCCAAGTAACGGTGGCGTATACCGCAAACCGACAAGGCGAAACCGAGCCTTGCGGCTGTAAGATCAAGGATCTTGGGGGGCTTGCTAGAATGGAAAAACGGCTTCTCCAGTTGCGCAAAGAGGGGGGACTAATATTTCTAGATGCTGGGAACACTTTTTTTTCCGCACCGAAGCTGCATGAAAGCCGAAAAAAGCTGGAGGAAAATCGAGCCGAGCGAATAGCGAAAATGTACCGATTAACGGGATTAAAAGCGCTCTCACCCGGAGAAAGAGACTTTGCTCGCGGCGTGCCGTTTTTTTGGGAGTTGATTCGAAAAAGCGGTGCGACTGCCATTTCCGCTAACTTGGAATCTTCGTTGGGTTCCGGGTCTTTCAAGCCGTTCCTTCTTTGGGAGGAGCAGGGCCTTAGGTTTGTCGTGGTTGGCCTTACTTCTTTTGAGGCGATTAATTTGCCTGCGGGCATAAAACAGCGAGACCCAAAAGAATCAATGAGAGAAGTCTGGAAGAATATTCAGAAAGAGAAGCCGGATCAGGCGATAGTGCTTTCCCACTTGGGAACCAAAGAGGACGAAGAGCTTGCAAAAGAGTTTCCAGGAATCTGGATAGTGGGATCCAAATCTCTCGATTTTTTTGAGGAACCCAAAAAAGTGGTGAATAGTTTTTTGTTCGAGGTAGGTATTGAAGGCCAGCGATTGGGAGAAATTCTAATTGAAAAAGGAAGACCTAGCTGGACACGGGCTAAACTGACCGAGCTCGATGAGGGTTACGATAAGCCGAGAAAACAAAAGTGAAAGCAAAAGACTACTTAAAAATTTTTACTAGCCAAAAAATGGCAGTGACAGCGCTGCTCGCCTTTTCTTCGGGATTTCCACTTCCTTTGGTTTCTGGAACCCTCGACGTTTGGATGCGGTCCGAGAAAATTGATCTGGCCACCATTGGCCTCTTGAGTTTGGTGCAGATTCCTTATTCTCTAAAAGTTTTTTGGGCTCCCCTGATGGATCATTTTCACATTCCTTTTCGCCACGCAAGAGCCGGCTGGATGTTGGTCACCCAGTTGCTTTTAGCGGGTTCCATTTTCGCACTCGGAAATTTGGATCCTAAGAGTGCGCTATGGATGATGGTTCCGATGGCCTTGCTCGTTTCTTTTTTAGGAGCAAGCCAAGACATTGTGATTGATGGGTATCGTGCAGAGGTGCTGAAAGAAAAAGAGCGCGGGATGGGCGCTGCTCTGGCAAGCGTCGGTGGCCGAGTGGGTTTTTTGGTTTCGGGATCGGTTGCTCTGGTATTGTCCCAGCATCTTCCTTGGAAAACCGTTTACGCCATCATGGCTTGTTTTATGGGTGTTGGAGTTCTGGGCTCGCTTTTTTCTCCGGCTCCCGATTGCGCGGTCGCCCCTTCAAAAACGCTAAGGGAGTCAGTGATCGAGCCATTCCAAGAATATTTGAAAAGAGATCGAGCGGTATTGTTGCTTCTATTTGTTTTGCTTTTCAAATTGGGCGACGTGGTTGCCGGAAAAATGCTCTCTCCATTTCTCTTGGATACTGGATTCACTCGGGAAGAATTGGGCCTAGTAAATAAGGGCTTTGGAATGGTGGTTTCTATTATTGGTGGAGTTGTTGGCGGAGCCCTTTACACCAAATGGGGAATGCGAAAAAGTCTTTGGATTTTTGGCATACTTCAAATGCTTTCAAACTTTGTGTTTGTAGCCCAATACTATGCAGGAAAAAATGATTGGATGCTGTTTGCTTCTGTTGGAATCGAGAACTTCTGCGGAAGCCTAGGAAGTATTGCTTTCGTTGCTCTTCTGATGAGTCTTTGCCAAACAGGATTTGCAGGAACCCAGTATGCGCTTCTCAGCAGCCTTTTTGCTCTTACGAGAACCGTGGCAGCAACTCCCACGGGGTATTTGGCCGAGTACTTGGGGTGGCCGGTCTTTTTTACTTTGAGTGCAGTCTTAGCGATTCCGGGACTCTGGATGCTTCGAAACCTCTGGGGATCTATTGGCGAAGAAAAGCCTGAGCATCCTTAATAAGTTGTTCAGGAGTCCACTCATTTTCTTTGTATTGTTTCAGCTCGTCCAAATTTGGCCCAACTAAAATCGTTTTCAAATTGTGAACCGTTGTGTTTCCCGATGGCCAGCCTGCTACATTGAATGCCGAGCCAAAATCCGAAAGCTTCTGGGGATCTCCCGTCACCAGAAAAGAGGTTTTTTCATCTAAGGAAAATCGAGCGCCGTACTTTTTCAGGACTTCTGGTGTGTCTCCGCCCGGATCCAAGGTCACAACCAAAAGAGACAAAGGCGCCTTAATCTTCTGCTTCCAAAGCGTTTGAACTTTCTTGTTCAACCGCATGGTGAGCGGGCACATTTTAGGCATTGGGCAGCTAGAAAAAACAAACGATATTAAGATGTAAGACCCCTTAAGAGAGTGGGCCTGAAATGGCCGACCGTTTTGGTCAGTTGCTTCTAAATTGGGAATGGGGGCACTGAAAGAGATGGCCGTGGAGATAAAGAACAAGAAAAACAATCGAGTAAACATAGGGCCGATATACCGCGCAGTGCACAAAACAGCAAGGTTCAAAGAAAATTGTAAAAGTGGGATAATTAAAACTTACCCCCAATGAAAATCCTTTTACTCAATCAAACTTTTTATCCGGACAATCTTGCCACTTCACAACAGGTGGCAGACCTTGCTGTGTTTTTAACTCAGCGGGGCCACCAGGTTTCGGTAGTAACAGGGCAAAGAGCTTACGAGGAAAGACAGATAAAGTTTTCTCCTTATGAAAAGTGGCAAGGTATTGAAATTTATCGAGTGGCCTCCACGGGTTTTGGAAAAAAGCGGCTTCGATATCGAATCGTGGACAGTGCTACTTTTTTCATTTCTCTTGTTTGGAAGCTGATGTTTTTCCCGGAGCAAGATCTTGTCATTAGCTTTACTTCGCCACCCCTTATTGGAGCCTTGGGCGCGCTTTTCACGTGGTTAAAGGGGGGAAGATCGGTTCAATGGTTAATGGATATCAATCCTGATGCTGCTTTTCAGGTTGGATATCTCAACCGAAAATCTCTTCTTGGGCGAGTGCTAAACTTTATTTTTGAGGCCACCTTAAAAAACGCGAGCGAAGTGATTGTTCTGGACAGGTGGATGAAGCATCGAGTGATCGAGCACGGAGCGCCTAAAGAACGAGTCATCATTGTTCCACCCTGGTCAGTCTTTAAAGAAAATGAGCTGGATGTTGAGAAGGCCATCGAGGAGTTTAAAAGAGAACACCATTTAGAAAATAAATTTATTGTTCTTTACTCGGGAAACCATAGTGTCGTTCACCCTCTAGACACGCTTTTAGAAGCGGCTAAAGCATTAAGAAACCAGCAAGAAGTGGTCTTCCTGTTTATCGGTGCTGGATTAAGAACAAAGGATGTGGCCGAGTTTAAAGAAAAAAACCAACTTTCAAACATTATTCAACTGCCGCTTCAGCCCCGTGAAAAAGTAAAAGCTTCTTTTGGGTCGGCAGATTTACATTGTGTGGTGATGGGACCAGGAATGTCCGGGCTTGTACACACTTCCAAAATTTATAGTGTCCTGGCTTCCGGAAAGCCATTTGTGTTTGTGGGGCCAAACCAAAGCCACGTAAGCGACTTGGTTCGTGTGAATTCGTTGGGAGCTGTAGTTGAGTCAGGACAAGCAGGTCTTTTAGCGGCCACTATCCTCGAAACACAGAAGCTTTCTCTTGAGGCAAAAGAACATATCCGAAACGTAAGCCATTCAATTGTAAGAAACTACGCCCCGGCTATAAATCTGAGCTGCTTCTATCAAAATGTAATCCAAGAGGGGCTTCCCAACGAGGCAGAAACGTATCCTCTATCTTCTGAGCCAGTTACTGACGAGGGCTGAAGGGCCTTAATGGCCTTCTCTTACCAGGTTTCTATTCCAAGAGGGAATCTCGACCACCAAATCTTCCTGGCCATTTGGTACGCACTGACAACTCAATCGAGAGCTGGGCTTTAGGTCTGGAGCGAGATCCAGCATATCGTTCTCTGCATCTGTTGCTGGTGAGCAAGTGGATAACCCCTGTTTTACCCAAACGTGACAAGTGGAGCAGGCGCAAACGCCGCCACACGCGTGATCAATATCAATTCCTGCTGCCAAGGCGATGTCCAAGATGCTGCCCGAAAGCCCGGTGCCCGAAGAGGGCCCATGCGGATCCACCTCAATGGTCCTATCTAAATTAGCAAAAGTGATCTTAAAGCGCTTTGAGGCCTTCTCCACCTTTGGTTTTTCTATATAAGGATTTGTACCACCCATGGAGTCGAGTCTAGCGCACCCGGGGCAGTGTGCCAACAGATCCGAGCGGAAAAAACCAGGGAAATTGTACAAAATGTCAAAAACGTCTTAAAATAAAAGAGTATTCAAATTTTCTTCAAAAAATTTTCACTAACAAACAATTCAACCCGGAATCCTTTAGGAGGATATATCCATATGAAAAACACAATTGTTGTTTTCTTAGCTGTTCTCATGGTCGCACCAGCGTTCGCTGATAAACGGGGAACCGTTTTAAGGGGCGGATTGGGATTTCTGTTCCCTGATGCCAACCGATTTGTGAATGGCGGACAAAGTGCTCTCAACAAAGGAACTTCTCTAGAAGCAAATTATTCCAGAGAAGATGAAACAAAAAGCCAAGACATGACAGCTTCTCTAACTTGGGGAAATGGCCAAGCGGGATTGGGAGCAGGAGTTTCCCGGGTTGGCACCACGTTATCAGAACCAAGTACCTCTGCTGATACGATGGTGGCTCAAGGCGGCTTTGCCTTCGGGGGCGGCCAGTTCACTTTAGGCGGAGTTTATCAACACTCCTTAGAAACAGGGGTTGTCGGTCAAGATGTGGTCTCCGGCCAACTCAACGTCAACTTAGGAAAGCCAGGACAAGGTTGGGTATTAGGAGTTGGAGCAAGCACTACTTTGGGTCGAGCCACCAATACGAAGACTGGAACTGCAGCTCTCGGGTATGCCTTTGGTTCTGGCTTAATGGTAGAAGGCGGATACCAAGTGGATGATTTTGCTGATTCAGCAAACAACTATCGCTACACTGCCGCAGCTGTTTACAACTCAAACGCCTGGTATGGTGCTGCTCAATACAGCGCAGTCACACAAAGCGGAACGCACCCAGATTCAGTTTCTGCCCGTCTAGGCGGAATCTGGGGCAAGGTTGATTTGTCCGCTCAAGTTACTAAAGAAACGTATACCGGTGGTGACACTACTTACGGTGGCACGCTTCGATACGTGTTTTAGTTAGTTCGAGAAGTCCTTAAAAAATGAGCATCCGTAATAAAATTATGGGGGCTCTTTTGCTTGTTCTCTCGTTCTTTGCGGTGGCCTCTCTCTACCAATACGAACGAACGAAACATTCAAATCAGCGCCTCGGACTAGTTAATGATCTGTTTATGCCGTTCTCTCGTCAGGTGGCTCAAATACAGAGCCACCTGCAGACATTGTCCGACGACATGAGGCGATTTTACTTTTCCCCTCAGGCCCAGCAAGAAAGTCCAGTGATATCGAGCATGGCTCGAGATCTCTACCCGTTTGTAATCCAAAAGAAGCTCGCAAAAGCAGCAGAGCTCTTGGCGGCCCACCAAGACAAAGAGGCTGGCGCCGAGGATTTGATCAATCGAATCCACCGAATTCAAGCACAGTTTGATGCCTTTATGAAAAGTGGTGATAAGACCGCCTTTGAAAAATCGCTTGAAGACATTCGCGGTGGGCTCATGGCGCTTTCAAAAAAGGCCGAAGATGAGTGCCAAACGATTACACGATCGGTTCAAAAAGAGGCAAAGGACAATCTCATTACAAGTTTCTTTTTGGCGGCTGCAGTTATGTTGTTAGGTGGGGCAGCTCTTGGGCTTAGCTACCGAGTTCTTAATCCGCTTCCAGAGCTGATCGCTCGCCTCAAAAAAATTTCTCATGGCGACTTGGATCAAACAATTAAAGTCGATGCGAACACTCAAGATGAAATCTCTGTTTTGGCACGCGAATACAACCGAATGCTTTCGGCGCTTAAGGAGCGAGACAAACAAATACAGCAACAACAAAAAGAATTGGTTAAGTCCGAGCGGCTCGCTGCTGTTGGGGAACTTTCCGCTGAGGTGGTTCACGAAATTCGAAACCCACTCAATTCGATTTCCCTAAATATAGACTGGCTTGAAAACGAGCTACAATCCGCACCTCCGGAAGTGAAAGAGACCCTGTCGGCAGTTTCCAAAGAGATTGGCAGACTGAACGAAATTACCGAGCGTCACTTGGTAAGAGCGCGAGTGGGTCTGGAAAACACCAAAATGACCCCAGTCCATGAGCTCATCAACGAAATCGTGAGCTTTGATAAGAGCGCAGAAGACCGCATTGAAATCAAAACAAGCCTGTGGCCAGAAGAGCTGTTTGTGAGGGGTGACCGCACCAGATTAAAACAGGCATTCGTCAATGTGGTTAAGAATGCAAAAGAAGCGATGCCTCGAGGAGGCGTCCTCGAAGTTAAAACGGAGCTCAAAAACAACACCGCAAGAATTTTGTTTAAGGATTCTGGATGTGGAATGAGTTCTTCCGTTAGAAAGAAAAGTTTCACCCCATTTTTTACAACCAAAGCCCAAGGAACGGGAATTGGCCTTTCACTCACGAGGCAAGTCGTGGAGGAGTTAAACGGGGCCATCGAGTGTGAAAGCGAAGTGGGAAAAGGCACCAGCTTCCTATTTCAGTTTCCAGTCTAGGAGAGTTTATGACTGCTTACAGAGTTGCGATTGTTGATGATGAACGACCTAACTTAGAGTCGTTGCAGAGAATTCTTAAGAGCGATGGGGCTCAGGTTTCCATCTATCAAGATCCTTCCGAGGCGCTGCCAGCGCTGAGAAAAAGCCCCCCCGACATTCTGATAACCGATCTCCGAATGGGAAATTGGAGCGGGCTTGATCTCCTGGAGGCAGTAAAACTCTTGGATCCCTCGATCGAAGTAATTTTGATGACGGCCTATGGAACTGTTGAAGTCGCAGTCGAGGCGATGAAAAAGGGCGCCTATGATTTTGTGACAAAGCCATTGCAAAGACTTCAGATCCTGCGAGCCGTTCATCGAGGCTTGGAAAGACGAAGTCTTGTATTAGAAAACCGCGAACTAAAGGAACACCTAGTCCAGCATTCTTTGAGCGAAGGCAGAGATATTCTTGGTAGATCAGACGCGATAGCCAAGGTAATGGAAACGGCAGAGCAAGCAGCTAGAAGTCAGGCTACAGTTCTGATTGATGGAGAGAGCGGCACGGGGAAGGGTCTGTTAGCAGAGTGGCTCCACAGAAATGGCTCACGAGCCAACCACGTATTTACAAAAATTAACTGTGCAACCATTCCTGACAACCTCCTTGAAGCAGAACTCTTCGGCTATGAAGAAGGCGCCTTTACCGATGCAAAGAAAAGGAAAAAGGGACGAATTGAGCTGGCCGACAAGGGAACGTTGTTCCTGGACGAAATCGGAATTGCTCCAATGGCCTTTCAGGGGAAGCTCCTCAGGCTCATCCAAGAGGGTGAGTTCGAGCGGTTGGGAGGCGTAGAGACCCATAAAATCGATCTTCGGGTGGTGGCCGCAACCAATACGGATTTAAGAAAAGCAATTGTAGAGGGACACTTTCGAGAAGATCTCTTCTATCGTCTTAATGTAATTCACATCCATATGCCGGCCTTACGAGAGCGCCGAGAGGATATTCCCGTTTTGGTTGCCCGGTTTTTAGAGGAGTCTGCCAAAAAAAATGGTCGAGAAGTCCCACTCATCACTCCTGATGCAATCGAAGCACTTGAGAACTATCCTTGGCCAGGAAATATCCGAGAGCTTCAAAACTTAATGGAGCGCCTAGTGGTTTTAAATCGCTCAAACCGATTAGACCTTTCTCAGTTGCCACATGAGATTACGGCTTCCCAGACAAACAAAACAATGACAATCCCCATCGGAGTTCCCCTGAAGGAAGTAGAAAGAAAGCTCATGGCGGAGACCCTGAAAACCACCAAGGGAGACAAAAGGCTCGCGGCCAAGCTTTTGGGAGTCCACCCGCGAACCCTCTACCGTTTTCTCGAAACGGAACAGGTTGCCACCGAGACCAACCCGAGTTAATCGAATATCATGATGAGTCTTTATTTAACGATTGGCGCTGCGGTTCTGGGTGCCGGTGCACTAGTTGGCTGGGTAATCAGCAAAAAGAAAAAACCAGCAGCCGCAGCTGCAGGAGCTCCAGCCCCTAAGGCAAACCCCTTTTTTTCGAAGATAAAAAAGCTGCACGCTGAAGATGTTTCGAAGCTAGAAGAAGTTTTGTTGGAGGGAGATCTGGGGGCGGCCACGACTGACTATCTTTTGAGCCAGATCAAAGTCGCGTCAGGCGAATCTTTTGAAAAAACAAAAGAGAGTTTAGGCCACGAAATGGTCGCGTTACTGAAAACCCCTGATCGTTCTCTTGATACCCTTTTAGAACAAAACCACCCCTTGGTTATTTCGATCGTTGGTATCAACGGGGCTGGCAAAACAACTACGATCGGAAAATTAGCCAATTACTTTAAGAGTTCAGGAAAAAAGGTTCTGTTAGGGGCAGGGGACACCTTCAGGGCAGGAGCCATTGCCCAACTCAAGACCTGGGCAGACCGAGTCGGGGTTGATTTCGTGACCGGAAGGGAAGGGGCCGATCCCGGAGCCGTTGCTTTTGATTCGGTAGCAGCAGGCAAAGCTCGAGGGATGGATGTTGTTCTTTTGGATACAGCAGGGCGACTTCATACGAAATCAAACTTGATGGAGGAGCTAAAAAAAATTCACAAAGTCGTGAAGAAGGTTATTCCTGAGGCGCCCCATGAGACGTGGCTCGTTCTAGACGGAACGCTTGGGCAAAATTCGTTAAATCAAGCGAAGGAGTTTCAACAGTCGCTTGGCTTGACCGGATTGGTTGTGACAAAATTGGATGGCACAGCAAAAGGCGGAGCTATCTTTCCGGTCTCTCGAGAGCTTTCTCTCCCTGTGAGATTTGTGGGAGTGGGGGAGGCGGTTGAGGATCTCATTCCGTTTGAACCGGAAAAGTTTGTTCAAGCCATATTAGGGTAATTAATGAGTACCGAGTTGATGACTTTACTGGGGGGGACGGCGCTTCTTGTCTTCGCCATTGATGAGTTAGCAAAAAGCGTTCAGTACCTTGCGGGCTCAAGATTTAGAGCGTGGATTAACAATTTCGCCGGCAATCGATTTTCAAGTGTTCTGCTCGGAACCATACTTTCTCTTCTTTTGAGCAGCAGCGGAGCAGTCACCGTGATGCTTGTTGGCTTGGCTAACTCAAGACTGTTAACCCTCGAACAAGTTTTTTCCGTGATGCTGGGAGCGTCCATTGGAACTACCCTGATTGTTCACCTGGTTGCTTTCAATATTTCAAAATATGGGCTTATCTTTATTGCGGGCGGAGTCGCTTTAGATGCTGTTTCCGAATCTGAAAAGGTCAGTCGCCTCTCGAAAGCGCTCCTGTATCTGGGGCTGGTCTTCTATTCGATGTCCCTCGTAGTTACTGCTGGAAAGGCGCTCGAGAGTAATGAGCTCTTTCAGTTCTCCATAAATTATTTTCAAGACAGACCGGTATTTTCTTTGATCGTTTCCGCGTTCCTGACGGCTTTTATCCACAGTAGTGCTGCGACGATTGCTTTTGTGATGTCCCTCATGATGACCAAAAACTCTACCGTGTACGAGGCAATTCCCTGGGTTTTAGGAGCAAATCTAGGCACGACGATGACTGCCTATGTGGCAAGTTTAAAGAGTGGGGTTTTGGGAAAACAAGCGGCAGTGGGTAATCTCATTTCCAAGCTTGTGGGGGTCGCAATTTGTTTGCCCCTGGCTCCCTATTTAGGTGAACTTTCTGAAAAAATTGGTGGGGATGTCAGTCGGCAGATTGCAACCTCTCATACTTTGTTCAATGTCTTTTTAGCGATTTTGTTTTTGCCCTTTGTATCCTGGGGAGTGGCGCTTGCCAGAAAACTTGTTCCACCCAAAGCGGGGGAGGGAGAGTTTTCCTTTCAGTATTTAGATCCAAAGACCCTTGATGCTCCGGAGCTTGCTTTGGCCCAGGCCCAAAGGGAAATTCTAAGACTGTCAGATATTGCTGAAAAAATGGTCGCCAAGTGCCTCACTGCTTTTGAAACTGGAAGCCTCAAAGAGATAGAAGAGGTGAAGGCCATGGATCAAGTGGCTGACTTCTTAAATCGCGGCATAAAAATGTATCTCACCAAGCTATCTCAGAAAGACATGACAAGTGAGCAAGCCCAGAAGGAGTTTGAGCTAGTTCTGAGAACCCACGATCTTGAAAACATTGGGGACATCGTAGATAAAAACATTCTTGAACTTGTCCGAAAGAACATCAAGAAGGGCTATGCGTTCTCAAAAGAAGGCTGGTCTGAAATTATTCAATTTCACCAAAAAGTTGTCGAGTGTGTCCGCTTGTCGACGGTTTATTTTTCCAGTCGCGACCGTGCAGTGCTCTCAAAATTAGAACTGTTGCACGAGCAAATTCAGGACATGACCATTGATTTGAGTGAGCTCCATCTTCAGAGACTGCATCGGGGGGTCAAAGAAAGCTTAGATACCACTTCCGTTCATCTCGACTTGCTTGCTAATTTGGAGCGCATTGCAGATGTTTCGGTTAACTTTATTCGAATCTCTATCCCACAGACCCCTCAGAACATTGAATAAACAGCGCATCATGCTTGGGTTGATTCGAGTTCCTCGGTAGAATCAAATAAGTGCCAAAAAAAATCACAACTAGATACCTAATACGAAACAAGCTCCATCAAACTATTGGGGACTTTTCGGAGGAGGAGATTGTCTCCCAAATCCGACGCGGCAAGTTTTCGGGCGAAGAAGAAGCCGCCCCCGCTCCGTCAAGCAATTGGAACAAGCTTTCTAGTTATCCTGTGTTCTACGATGCCCTGATTGGTCGTGCGCTCGGGATAAAAACAACAGCAGATCTTCCCGGCGAAGGCTCAGCAGCTTCCGCTCCGGTCGAACAAAGTTCCTCGAGCCAGCCTGCCGAGGTTGGGGGTGTGGCCACAGAAGTGTTCGGTGGAGGGGGATTGCCCGAAAAAGAAGACCGACAAGATGCGACCGCTCAACTGCCCGCGCAAGGATCGGTGTCACCGGTAATTTCTGAATCTGAGATCGCGGCTCTTTTTTCTGAATCGGGAGAGGCTGGTGGCTCTTCTGAGGGTGACCTTCTAAAAAAGGAACTCTCTGATTTAGATGTTTTAGCCGAACCGGACGCACCCCCCCAAAAGAAAGCGAACAACAACAAAAAAAGATTGATTCTGTGGGGCGCAGTGGGAGCCCTGTTAATATTTCTTTTTCAATCAGGTGAAAAATCGCCCAACTCAAATAAGGAAAGCTCAAATAGTGCAGTCCCCAATGGCGACGGAGAAATCAGCGCTACTGAAGGCGAAGATCGCCGAACATTTTTGACCAAAAGTGCCGAGCAAGCACTTCAAAACGATTCGCCCCTTGCTTATGCGGCAGCTGCGGACTTTTACCAAAAGGCCATCGAATTAAATCCGTCAGATCTCAATCTGCATGACGGCCTGACTATTTCCCTGGCGAGGTGCCTTGAGAGCGATCCGACAAACAAGGCAAAAACCACCGCACTCGAAAAAGCTCTAAAGCAAGGAAGAGCCCTCGAACCGCAGCGCACTTCTTTCTTTCGAGCCGAAGCGATTGTCGCAAGAGCCAGAGGAGAAAACGATAAGGCGTCTGCACACCTAGAACATGCCCTAGAGTCCGACTCCTTAAATCCTGACAATTTGCTGGTCCAAGCGGAGTGGTTTGTTCAGGACAAAAAATTTCCCGAGGCCGTTCCACTTTTAAAATCAATTTTAAATGTAAGCCAGGAGAATATCCGAGCGACCTATTTGCTTGCCTTGTCCGAGTTTGAACTGGGTCGCCTAGAAGAGAGCTGGAGTCTTTCCCAAAGGGTAACGCAGATCAACCCTGCCCATGCAGCCACCTATGCGCTGATGGGGGACATTCTTTCAAAGAGAAATGATCTTAAGGCAGCTAAAGCGGTTTATTTGCTGAGTGCAAAGTTCGCTCAGTTGGCGAGTAAAGAGGGCGCTGACTATGCGCTGTGGAGAGCTGGAAATTTATCTGAGCTTGGGGGAGATGATCAAGAGACTAAACGGCTCTATGTTTTAGTCTATAGCTTAAATCGAAAACACCAGAAGGATGCCCTAGAGAAAATAAAAGAAGAGCCTCAGGAAGCAGAAATTCAGAAAGCCCAATCTCAGGTTTATGCAGATGCAGCTTATTTTGAACGTTTAGGTTCGGAAGCCATTACGGCTAAAAATTATGAGCGAGCCGAAGGGTTCTATCTGGCTGCTACCCTAACGTTTCCCTCAATCGGTAAGCTCTGGACTCGATTAGGCGAAACGCGAGAGGCGTTGGCACGCTCAAGAGATGAGTTTCGATGGGCAGCTATGACCTATGAAAAGGCGACTCAGGTTAGCCCGGAGGAGGCCGATGCTTACTTAAGACTAGGTCTTCTGGAAACGGAACAATCCAATTGGAGCCGAGCCTTTCAAGCGCTGCAGAAGGCGGAGGAGATTGCTCCAGAGGATCCCCTGGTCCAATTGGCGCTCGGAAAGCACTTCTTTGCACGAAAGGATTTTCGTGCCGCAAATGAACGGCTCCGAACCGCAAGAAGAATTAACCCCACGATTGCCGAGGTTTCTTACTACCAAGGGATGCTTTACAAGCTTTTCGATCCGGAAAACCCCAAAGCAGCAATCAGAAATTTTGAAGAGGCTTACAGCAAAGATCCTGGAAACTACGATGCTTTAGCGGAATGGCTAAAGCTCAAAGTAGTAACCTTTGAAAAAATGTTTGCTGTGAAGTTTCTAAGAAATATGCTTGCTGCCGATTCCCATAACCCGCAACTGCTCTGGGCTTTCGGCGAAGTTTATTCAGCTAACAAAGAATTTAATCGAGCGATCCAGTACTATCAAAAGGCACTCGACATAGATAAAAACGCCCCAAAGGTCCGCCTTTCGATGGCGCGCGCCTTAGCGAGCCTAGGGCGAATTGATGAAGCCATTTCTGAGTACAAACTCGCATCCGACCTAGATGCTAAAAACGGTGAGGGGTACTTCTATGCAGCTGAACTCCTCCACCAAATCAAAAACTATTCCATGGCTCGGGATCTTCTTCAGGGCCTCCTTAAAATTGTGCCGAATTATCCAGGAGCAAGAAGGCTTCTGGCGATGAGTTATCAAGCAATGAATCAAAGCGAGCTTGCAATCAGGGAAATGACCCTAGAGGCTCGTGCAAATCCAATGAACTATCAGTTCGCCATTGAGCTGGCTGAGCTCTACATGGCCAACCAAAAGTTTGTTGAGGCCACTAATGAGCTAGCCAGCATTACAAACCTTCCCATTGAAAAGACTGTTCCTGATCAGCGATCACCGACGGGGTTTAAGAAAGAGCTCACCGGATTAAAGGGGTATCGCGTAAAAGGGCTTCTGTTGCTTTCCAAAAGTTATCGGCAGCTGAGGCGATTCGAAGCTGCGGACGGGGCGATTCAATCTGCTCTAGTGCTTGATCCCGAAAATTTAGATCTGAAGCTGGAGCGCGGATTTGTGTTTCATAGTTTGGGAAGGTATACAGAGGCCGCCAAAGATTTTAATGAATTCTTAAATAAGGATCCCAACAGTTCCGAAGCTCCTGCGGTCAGGGAGATTTTAAGGACAACCGTGATAGAGGAATAAGAAATGCTGGATTTAAAAACGCTGACTGCCAATACGGATGAAGTAAAACAATCACTCGGAAAACGCCACAACACAGTTGCGTTAGAACTGCTTTCATCAGTTGCTCAAGCAGACAACAAACGAAGAGAGCTGATTCAGAAAGTGGAAGCATTAAAGGCCTCGCGGAATCAGGCCTCTCAAGAAATTGTAAAAGTAAAAAAATCTGGTGGCGATGATGCCCCAATCCTTCAAGAAATGAAGCGAGTCGCCGGTGAAATTAAGCTTTTGGACGAGGAGCTTGTTAAAGTCGAAGAGTCACTGAGTAAACTCGTGTACGAGTTTCCCAATATTCTTGATCCGAGCGTTCCGGCGGGTAAGTCGAGCGAGGAAAATGTAGAAGTTCGTCGCTGGGGAACGCCCCGAAAATTTAGCTTCACGCCGAAGACCCATGATGAAATCGGGGAAAGGCTCGGCATTTTAGATTTCAAAAAGGCCGGGGAAGTAACAGGAGCTCGCTTTTGCTTTCTCAAGGGGCAAGCTGCTCGTCTCGAACGCGCGCTGATTCAATTTATGCTCGACACACACTTGGAGCATGGTTACGAGGAAATGATCCCCCCCTTTTTAGTAAATCGAAGGGCTTTAGTTGGAACGGGACAGCTTCCCAAGTTTGAAGAAGACGTTTTTCGAATTGAAAAGTTTGATTTCTTTTTAATTCCCACTGCGGAAGTTCCAGTAACCAATTATCATCGAGATGAAATTCTTGAAGAGGCCCAGTTGCCCCGGAGTTATGTGGCCTACACTCCGTGTTTTCGATCAGAGGCGGGCAGCTATGGAAAAGATACCAAGGGCCTAAAGCGCCAGCACCAATTTAACAAAGTAGAATTGGTAAAAATTGTCTCTCCAGAACAATCCGAGAAGGAACACGAGCTTTTGACCGGCCACGCTGAGAAGATCCTACAAAAACTAGAGCTTCCTTACCGAGTGGTTCTGTTGTGCGGAGGAGATACGGGTTTTAGCTCACGAAAGACTTACGATATCGAAGTGTACTCTCCAGCTACCCAAGGCTTTATGGAGATTTCTAGCTGCAGTAATTTTGGAGATTTCCAAGCTCGACGGGCCGGAATTCGCTACCGGAGTGCTTCTACGGGGCGTCCCCAGTTTTGCCACACGCTAAATGGTTCTGGTCTTGCTGTGGGAAGAACGCTGATGGCCATAATGGAAAATTATCAACAAGAGGACGGCACGTTTACAATCCCTGAAGTACTAAAGCCGTATTTCGCGACTAAGATTTAGGTTTGGACTTTCCGAGGTTGTTAGAGGAAGCCGGTAATCGCCCCCCATTTTTACTTCGAGCCACGAGTTCCTGAGATCCTAACTGGCAGGCCGTTTTCAAAGACTGGGATCGGCTAGACTTTACGCAACCATTTAAAGCTTCGCGAGAAGCATCAGCATACATTCCCGCCTGTTTTCCTAAAACGAGAGCCGCATGGATCTTAGTTGATTCTGGTTGTTTCGTATCTCCAAGAAGCCTTTGCAGGGTCTCAACTAATCCCTGAGATTCATCCCCACAAACCCCCAAAGCCAGCACCGCTTTATCGACTAACTCCCCATCATCTGTTTCAGCAATAATTTCAATGAGCCGTTTGGTCATTGGTGAATTAACTCTTTCGGGTAGAACATTTAACACATCGATAGTAGCAATCAGCATGTCGGGATCCGAGCTTTCTATGGTCTTTTCTAAGGCAGCCCAAGTACGACTTGAATCTTTTCGCGACTGACTTTGCAGTCCCGATAAGCAAGTCAACGCTAGAGGGGTGTCCTGACTCTCGGCACATGAGGCAAGCAATTCCACGACGGCGTTTTCCCCCGAACCATGCTCCGCTAAAACCTTAATGGCCCAACGTTTTATTCTTTCATTATCCGATTTATTAAAGACCGCCACGAAGGGATCGGGACGAACTCCTTCACCACATTCATAAAAGTAAGTGAGCAACGCCAACGTTTCGTGAGCATCCGATGATTTGTTCAAAGCCTCTAGCAAAGCCCCTTGAACTTCTTTTGAGTCGTCTGCTCGAGTGGTGAAGGTTCGAACAAGCGTCTCACGGAGGGAAGGATCTGATTTAAAGGTCTCTAAAAGAGCTGAGCGGATAGAGCTTTTCTTGCTTTGGTTTCCTGCTCTTCCCATGGCCTTAGCACACAAAATCCGAATTTGTTCATCTGGGTCTTTTAAACAATTGAGGAGCGTTGAAATTACTGAGTCCTGATATATCGGCTGCGAGTATTGGCTGAGCTTGAAAGCAGCCACTTTCTTTTGCTCTGGATCTTCTGTTTCGGCAAGCGTTCTGGACCAAAGCACCACGGGATGGGTGATTGGCTTCAAGTTCTTTCTACGAGCACGCTTTTTTGAAGCGGCTTCACCATTAACGGCAGAAAACGCTACTAAAAAAATGGTTAGAAGAGTTCCAATTCGTTTCATTTTTTTGTTATTTCAAGCCGTGTAAATCTAATCGACCACGAGAAACAACTTTATCAGCCACAGATTCGGTCTCAGTTGAAAGTTCCATGAGCTGTTTTGCAACGCTTTGGGAGCTCATTTTGGGATCTGTCGACCACAGAGCTGCTGCAGCTCCTGCTACGTGAGGAGTGGCCATTGAGGTACCATCCCAAGTAACAACGATCTGACCCAAGTTGATGATCGTATCCTGATATTTATCACCAGGAACGGTTGAGAGAATTTTCACGCCGGGTGCTGCAAGCTTAACGCTCTTTTGGCCCCAGTTTGAAAAAGCAGCCAAATTATTTTCGGCATCGATAGCCGCTACTGTGAAAACGTTCTCTAATGGATAAGCAGCTGGATAAACTGGCTTTGGATCGTTATCGATATCAAACCCCGAGGCTCCACCTTGACTATTGGCTCGTCCGTTTCCGGCCGCAGCTAAAAAGAGAACGCCTTTTTTCCCAGCGCGTTCAATTGCCTCTTTGAGCAAGCCATCTTCTTCTTGCTCCCCATCGGATTCCCCGCCCCAGCTTGCATTGATTACGTTAGCTCCGTTATTGGCGGCATAATCAATTGCAGAAATTGCTTCAGCTGTTCCACCTTGGCCGCTTTCAGTAATAAAGCGAAGTGCCATCAGTTTCACATTAGGAGCAAGCCCAACGATTCCTAATTTGTTGTTAACAGCGGCTCCAATACATCCCGCAACGTGTGTTCCGTGTCCTGGATTTCCGCCCTGAAGAACGATATCCATCAAGCTCAGAGTAAGGTCGTAAGGCTTGTTGTCATTGGTGGCAAAATCCCAGCCCACGATATCGTCGACATAGCCATTGTTGTCATTGTCGATTCCATCCCCGGGAACTTCCTTGGGGTTACGCCACATATTTGCAATCAAATCTTGGTGATTGTAGTCCACGCCAGTATCCGTTACGGCGACTACAATTTCTTTTCCCCCTGGAGTCTTTTTCCAGGCGCCAGCAGCATCAACTGCAGACATTCCCCACTGTTTACTGAACAGGGGGTCACTGCCAGAAGCTTGCTTGGATGGCTTTTTGATTTCCGGATTATCTGGATAAGGAGGATTTGCGGCTGCCTTAGGTTCTTCCTCATGCTCAAGCGCGTCGGCTAAACGAGCACGGTTTTCCTCTAAAGAAGGGCTTAAGAAAATTTTGAGCTTTCGATTGGGCTCAATTTTAACAACGGGAGAGGGGCCAGGCTTCTTTCCCCCAAGCCATTTCATGTTCAGACCGCTTTTTGGGGTCGACCACTTGTAGACTTGTCCTTCGCGGCTAACCAGCTCAAGAACGCCACCGTTCTGGTCTAAAAAAGCTTTCTCATCTGCAGGGGAAATAGACTTCAGCTTAACAATATACTCAGCGCCAAATACATACGAAGAACAAGAAAGCACTAGAGCCATGCTGACGATTTTTTTGATCATTGGGTCCCCCTGTAAAGGCTGTTTCCTACCACTGGTAATCGCCTATTTTGGTTGTTAACCAAGCTGAATTCAACACTAAAGAAAAGAGACTTTTTACCTGTACTTGGCCCTACTTTATCTGTGGTGTGTCAAAGGTCAAGCTGAGAAGCCGATTATTCGATAACAAATGATCAACATTGAGGAATTTTCCCTCGAAATGAGAGCCCAAAAACGGCATTTTTGGTATGATAACGCCATATGAGCCAACCCAACCAAGTAATGCTGTGCGTTAAAGGGGGCGATCCCGCCGCTTCTAAGGTAGCGAAAGAGTTAGAGTCAGCGCTAAAAAAGCAGGGAGTTGAGGCTGTTCAGGTAGTCGATAGCACTAGCGAAATACCCGCCGCAGTTTTGAAAAACTGCCGGCTTGCGGTCGTGATTGGCGGGGACGGAACTTTCCTGTCGCTCGTTCGTCGAATGGAGCAGAAAAACCTAACGCCGGTCATGGGAGTCAACCTAGGGAGCCTCGGGTTTATAACCGATACAAGTCGCGAACAGATGGTCCCCGCCGTCATGGCAGCCTTGGCGGGACAGTTTAAAGTAGAAAAAAAACCGCTCCTGACGATTGAGCTGAAACACCCTAACGGGAAAACAGATGTAGCCACTGTTTTTAATGATGTGTGTTTGTCTAAAGGTGCGGGGACAGCCCTTTTGAAATTTGAAATTCTTTTAGACGGGGAATTGCTGAGCCATGTGAAAGCGGACGGTTACCTCGTTGCGACCCCAACGGGTTCGACTGCCTACAGCCTTTCTGCAGGAGGCCCCCTTCTACACCCACAACTGGAGGGATTGGTTTTAATTCCGATTTGTGCCCACTCATTATCGGCGCGCCCTATTGTTATTCCTCTTCATCAACGGGTGGAAATCAAGACAATCGAACTGAAAGAAACGGCTTATTTGGTTTGCGATGGGCAAGTTAGCTTTGAAGTTCAAGACGGTGATGAACTTTTAGTTCAAGTATCCAAACAGCATCTGCAACTCCTGCGGCCTCCCCATTCGGGCTGGTCGGAGGCGCTCAGAAGCAAGCTTAAAATGGCCTAACCCAATGATAGAAAAGCTTCTCGAGTTTATCAAAAACCACCCAAAGCTAGTTGTGGCTCAGGATTTTGAGTTTGCTTGCCAAAAAACCCAAATTCAAAGGCAACAATATTGGAATGGCCAAAAGGGAATTCAAAGTTTTGATGACTCTTGGTGGGCTCAACTCAAGATCCTTCACAGAAACAAGCCGGGAATAGCAGTTGCTTCAGCTTTGACCGAGGAAACCTTGGATCGATTGGTAACAGAAGCATTAATGAGCGCTGAACAATCGACGCCTGATCCCTGGTTTCGTTTTCCAGTTTGGTCTCCTCGAGCCGAAAATCGCGAGCAGGAAAAATCTGAAGCCCCCCCGGAGAGTTTTTGGAATTCATGCTATGGCCTGTTGGGGGATACACGACTCTCTTTTCAGGAGTGGTATGAATGGCGGGAGATAGATACCGTTCTTTTTCGCCGATCAGAAAGAGTTCAGAAAACGTCCCGGCATTCGGCCGCATTTCAACAGTGGAGCTTGGGCAAGTGCCACGAAACATTTTGGGGGCTAGAGAACCGGAAAGAAAGAATCGATCGTCTTAAGAATGCGGTGTTTAGTTTGGAAAATGCTATAAATTGGGAACGACCACTTCCTTCGATTATTTCGCTTAGTGGTCGAGCCGCATCTCCGCTGCTTCAACAGGTTTCGAATTGGTTTCACGGCAAGCGAGTAAAGGAGGGAAATAGCCCGGTCTCTAACTACCAGGAGAATCCCCTCGTGATGTCAAAACTGGTCACGCTTGTTGATGATGGATCACAAATAAAAACCGCATTTTCGGGCCCGTTTGATTTAGATGGAATTCCTCGACAGAGAACAACTTTGATTCAGAACGGTGTTTTTAAGAGCCCCCTTCACGATTCCTACACCGGAGCGATGGATAATTGTCGGAGTACCGGAAATCGAATGCGACCGCCCGAAGAATTGGAGCCAAAACTTCGTGCAAAAGCCATTTGTTTAGAGCCTGGAACCGTGGCCCCCAACTTGATTTGGAAACAGCAGGGCCAAGGATTAGCTTTAGAGGGTTGGACTCGGTTGAGTTTTTCTTCTGATCATCACTTAGAGGGAGACGCTTTTGGTTGGCAAATGGAAGGCGGAGTTCCCGTTCGCCCAGTGCGCATTGAGGGTCTAAAGTGGGATTTGATTCACTTGATGAACAAGGTAGTTTTGGTTGCAAATGATTCTGAAAGACATGGATTCTCGGTCTGTCCCAGTGTTTTTGTTCAAGGAGCTCTATGAAAGCGCGGTCCTTTGCCATTACTGACATTGGAATGAAGAGAAAAGTAAATCAAGATGCTTTTCTCAAAGATGACGATCTGGGAATTTTTTTAGTGGCTGATGGCATGGGGGGGCACCGAGGGGGAGAAGTAGCGAGCCAACTTGCGGTACAAATAATTCGAGATTTTTGTGTTGAACACCGCTCCTTGCCTGCTTCCGAAAGAATTAATCAAGCCATTAATGCTGCTTGTGAGCAAATTTTTTTGAAAGCGGCACAGAACGAAGATCTTCATGGCATGGGCACGACCATACTTGCTCTGTTAATTGAAAATGGGGAAGCTAGCTTGGGGCAGGTCGGCGATAGTCGGGGATATTTGATGAGCGAGGGAAAGATCTGGCAAATCACGGAAGATCATTCTCTGCTAAATGAAGAACTGAGGTCCGGTCGGCTCGCTGCGAGCCAAGCAAAGGATTACCAATTTAAGAATGTTATTACTCGAAGCGTGGGATACGAAAGCCGAGTCGCGGTTGATGTTTATCGAAGGGTTTTAAGGTCCGGGGACATCTTTTTATTGTGTACCGATGGATTGTCGGGATTGGTTTCAATCGAAGAGATCGAGAAAGAATTGAGCAAAAATAACATGCAACAGGGGTTACAAAACCTCATTGATTTGGCCAATTCCAGGGGGGGAGATGACAACATCACGGCCCTGGCTTGTGAAGTGAAATAGGCCCAAAACGATTGACTCTAAGTGACAAGTGATGCTTTTATTATCTAGGTCATGACTTGCAACGCGAAGTTAACATCTTTGGCTACAGCCGCAATGATTTTTGGGGCACTCATCTTAACCCCCCCAGCAGCAGCCGTAGTTCATCCGCAGCCCGCGATCACCAAGAAATTAGCGGCTGAGAAAAGAGCTGAGAAGCGCGCCTGGCGGTTTGGGAAAAGACTTCAAACCCTGTCCCAACAAAAAAAGACCTTTACTCAAATTAAAAAGAAGGCCCCCTCAGCCAAACTAGTCCTTGTCGAAAAAGTGCCCGTTCGGTTGGTTCGAATTCAAAACCTAATCATACAAGGCCAAATGATGATGCGAGCTGTTCCTGCCTCTTTGCCAGTCAGAGGAAGAATCTCTTCGGTTTTTGGTCCCCGGCGCCACCCACGAAGCCAAGATTTTAGACTCCATGCTGGAGTTGATATTGTGGCTCGATTTGGGTCCCCGGTTGTTGCAACGGCAGATGGCCGTGTGGTTTTTTCTGGGGAAAGACAGGGTTACGGAAAAGTCGTTGTTTTAGATCACGGTTTTGGTTACCAGACAGTTTATGCTCACAACTCCCAACTTTCAGTTCCAGTGGGAGCTCGCGTAGCAAGAGGACAAGTGATAGCCCGTGTAGGAAAAAGCGGGCACACCACCGGAACGCATTTGCATTACGAAGTTCGAAAGAACGGGGAGCCCATCGATCCTAAGCCCTATCTTAAGAAGCAAATGCCCCCGTCTTCGTAGTCCTAAAACACTGTCAAATCTTTAGACACCCAGTATGTTCTTGGTTAGGCCTTGCTAGCCATTGTGAAGAGTTTGCGCACGAAGTTTGTCCGGTCTCAAAGTTGCAGATTTTGAGGCCGTGATTCAAAAACATCGAACAGCCAGCGGGGCAGCTCGCCCTTTATTCGCGATCTTTTTTGCTGCCTTCCTGGCTTGGTCTGGCCTCGGCCAAGAAACCAGTTGTTATGATCTGTGGATCCGCTTGCGCGAGCAGAAACTCCATTCCGAGCCAATGACTTTGAAAGCCAAGGACACAGAAACCGAAATGGCTTTTGCTTTTGAAAAAGAAGGAAGCTGGTTTCCTGAGCTCCCTAAAGGGTGGTTTGAGTTAGATCAAAATTACATGAAACGGGCGCTTCAGATAAGGGCCCGAGCAGAAGCAGACGGAAAAAAAGAAAATATTCTTTTGAAAATGCTGAAACATTATTTAGATGCAAGTGATCCGAAATGGATCATGGCACCCGCCTCAGTTCGTCGCTCCATCACCAAAGCCCAGTGGTCAAAGATGACTCCACAGGAACAAATCGAGTTTTTATTTGAATCCGGAGACATTTTAAAAAGACTCACGAGAACCGGCCTGGGCCATCTCTTCTACGAGGAAGTTTTAAACTTTGCGCGGCTTCGACCAGGACCCAAGAAACCAGAAAGCGTAAACATTACAGATGATCTGGGATCCTATGAACTGGTCAGTCGTGGAGAGACCAATCGAAAAGCCTTCCAGGAAATGCGAAAAGAAATTGAGGATGCTCTCGACGGGCCCATTGGGCACCAGCACATTGTCCACGCCTGGCCAGCAGACAGAGAGGCTCGTGCAAAATTAGCCCCTAAATATTTGGAGCTTTTGGATGCAGGAACATGGTTTTTGTATTGGCGCCAAATGGAGCGAAACCCCGAAGAAGTGGAATCCATTTTAGGACATGAATATTTGGGAATTTATCCCAGAAGCTCACTCAAGAGATTACAGGATAGAATGGTGGAGGGAGACTCGGAACACGCCAGAGACAAATACAGAATGATTGGCTTTCGCTCAATGCGTGGAAGAGAATCAATGCCTGGCCAAGATCCCAATCAGTTTTACCCAGATTTTGAATTGCGCTCGGGTAACAAGGGCGTGAAAAGAGATTTTATGGAGGACATGCTCCAGGCCCGTTTGGCTTCGGGAGATTATTCGGGATTAAAAGAGTTTAATTCTCACTCGGTCGACCCAGGGGCGCCAGTGAGAAAAATCGCTCCAGATCTATCTTCAGAGCAACTGTCAACTCTAGAGGCCTTCGAAGCGGCGATGCCCAAGCTAAGATCGGCTAATAGACAATACAGAAAAGATTTGCGAAACAAGATTTTTTCCCCGCTACTCAACTGGGAAGAGCGGCTTCCTATGGACTTAGGGGGCGAAAGCTTTAAACAGGCTCGACTGAAATATGCTGAAGATCTGACAGCTATCGCCAAGGAATATTTAAAACGACAGGCAAGAACACAAAAGCCAGAATCTCACGAGCGCCTGTGGGAAGAAACCCAACAAGAAATCGAAAAAGCAGTTTATGAATTTGCACACGCTACAAAGCTCTCGAAAGCGTTTGAAAGTTATCTTGTCCCAAGACCCGAACAACTTCCGGACATTCGAGTTGCAGCTTCAGGTCCTGTTGACGTTAATAAAATAGACTTAGGGATAGAGTTCAGTTTTAGATTCCTTAATTCTCCAGCGAACAAAACTGAAGCTGGAGAGCGAATTTATAAAACGGTAAGCGAACTGGCCAAGGCTTTCGGCGCATCTGAAGTTCGCGATCTAGAAGATCCAACGGCCCATGGGCACGGACTGGGAATGAAGTTTTTGATGGTAGATGAAAATGGGAAAAAATGGAGAGTCGAGTGGGATGGTGTCCAGCGGTTTTACCGCCAAGGAAAACCCTACGCTCCACAAGGGGGCCATATTGAAATTCCTTCACCGAAGGCAGCACCACAAGACATGACCCAAATCAAAGCGCTTTATGAGACGAACCGAGCTTTGGGGCAAGTTCCGAATCGAGCAGCTGGGGGAGCCCACATCAATATCGATCTGAAGCCCTTTTTTAGTCTCCCCGAGACTCAGGGAGCCCGAAAGTTTGTCGATTTTCTAAGTCATTTTGAGAACAACCGAGAAATGATCCAGTTTCTGTGGCAGCACCCCTATCGAACAGCTGCTGCGTTTCCTCTCGAGATGACTCCGTCTCTCAAAGAGAAACTGAATCGGTTTTCCGGCACTTGGGACGACCTCGCTCGACTTCTCTATGATGAGCGATATTTCAACCCCTATGTGAGCAGAAAACCGGGCTATACGCAGCTCAATGCTACAGCCTTAATGTCGGGACTTGTTCCAGATGCCTACCGTGAAACCATCGACATCAAGAATCCTTCGACAGAATGGTTTCCGGCTTTTGGCGGGAAGGGCACGGATCGGGTCGAACTCCGGCTTTTTGATGCTCCTCCGGATGAGTACCTAGCAGCCCTGCAAATAAAGTACATTCGAGCTCTACTCAACAAGAGCATTAATACAGAAGGTAAAACAGACATTCAGAAAAAATATGGGCCAGAGGATTTTCAGAAGTGGAAAGAAGATGCCGGTTCATTTTCTGAAGCAGCCAAAGCCCATCTGATTGATTTGGGTTTGGACCCCAAAGAGTTTTTACCCCTCATCGTAGATGCGCACCAAGTCCAACAAGTCGAGCTGCCAAAGCCAAAGCCTTTGGTGGAGTTTCCTGATTTTCTCCCGCTTCAAGAGGAGCGTTGGAGTCCTTCTCAAAACAACCAGTAAATTCCCGAAAAAAATTTTCTAAACCATAGTTTTTTTATTGCTCTTTGAGATCACGACACGTAAAAAATGGTTCTAATTCAAGGGAAATAAATGGGTGGGGGAATCCGTACTTTTCTTTTTTTGCTTTTGATGGCTACCGCGGCGGTGGCCAAGGAAAATTTACCGCCACCGCTCCAAAAAATTCCTGATCTTCAGCAGGCTCCCGATCCTCTCATGTCCAAGGCCTGGCACCTGGAAAACATTAAGGCTCCGGAGGCTTGGAAAATTAGCCAAGGCAATCCCGACGTTACTCTTGCCGTTATCGATAGCGGGGTTAATTACAACCACCCAGAGCTGATTCATCGAATCAAGCGAAAAGAAATCGAATGGCCCGCCAATGGTGTAGATGATGACAATAACCGATTTGTTGATGATGTAATCGGGTGGGACTTCGTGCGAGGCCTCCATCTTCCCATGGATAGAACTGGGCACGGAACGGCAATGGCCGCTATTATGGCGGGAACCCTTAATAACGGTGAAGGGGCTGCCGGTGTTTGCCCTAAGTGCTCCATTATGCCTATCCGTTTTATAAATTGGGAAGGTCTGGGAGATACTGAGGATGCTATCAGCGGTATTTACTATGCCGTAAGAGAAGGGGCTTCTGTACTGAACATTTCTTTTGCTGGAGAAGGATACGATCGAGACTTACTGGATGCTATTCGATTTGCAGCTAAGCACGATGTGGTAGTTGTGGTTGCATCCGGAAACGATGGTGAAAACCTAAACGATTCTTCTGTGTACCCGGCTAAATTTCAGGAAGACAATATGCTGACTGTGACGGGCACTGACAGCGATAACAAATTGTTTGATGGAGCTAACTGGAGCTCCAAGTATGTTTCTCTGGCAGCTCCCGGTGACGACATTATTGAGCCGTGGTTTAAAAAATGGGATGTGGGAACCGGAACATCCCAAGCAACGGCCGTGGTTGCGGGTGCGGTTGGTCTCGTGCGATCGATTGCCCCCAGTTTAACAGCTCCCGAAGTGGTATCCCTAATCAAGGCGACTGTTCAATTTCATCCGCATCTCGAAAAAAAGGTTTCTACGAGTGGAATTTTAGACGTTGCCCAAGCCGCCCAATGTGCTAGTCACAAAGGACATCCCTGCCTTCGTTAAGTTGACAAGGTCAACGGGTAATACCAAAATCTTCAGGCATTTAAATGCTTCCGTGGGAGATCAAGACCATGATTGAAGTTCGTAATCTAACCAAAAAATATGGCGACCGCACCGCCATCAACCAACTCACTTTTTCAGTGGCCCGTGGAGAGATCTTGGGCTTTTTAGGCCAAAACGGGGCCGGCAAAACAACTACGATGAAAATTTTGACAGGGTTCATGCCAGCAACAAGTGGGTCGGCTTCTATTGGCGGCTTTGATGTCTTGGAGAATCCCTACGAAGTGAAGAAAAAAATCGGATACTTACCGGAAACTCCCCCAATTTATCCGGAATTGCTGGTGCACGAATATTTATCTTTTGTGGCGGAGCTGCGCGGTGTTTCCAAGCCGGACAGAAGCAAAAAAATAGATAAAGCCATCGAGCTCTGCCATTTGGGAGATGTCAGAAGACGATTAATTGGAAATCTGTCGAAGGGGTATCGCCAGAGAGTTGGGCTCGCCCAAGCTTTGATTCACGATCCGGAAGTTCTTATTTTAGATGAACCCACAGTTGGCTTAGACCCAAAACAGGTCAATGAAGCCCGGGGCCTCATCAAAAATCTTCGAGGCGAAAAGACAGTGATTTACAGCACGCACATTCTTTCAGAAGTGGCGGCGACTTGTGATCGTATTATTGTGATTGATCGAGGAAATATTGTTGCTCAAGAGGCGCTCAATCCAATGGGAGCTACTGGCGGGGTTGTTAAAACAGAAATTATTGTTAGAAAAGTGGGAGACGATCTCAGAAGAAAGATAACTTCTGTTGTCGGGGTTAAAGAAGTTCAGATTACTTCTAATGGGACTCACCGCTTGATTGTAGAGTCAGATGCAAACGAAGACGTCATTGCGGAGGTTTCTCGAGTGATTGTAGAGAGCCGAGCCGGCCTTATTCGAATGTCCCCCATCCAACAAGCCTTAGAGGAATATTATTTAACCCTGATTGCCGGGAAAGGGGGACCTCAAGCATGAGAGGATCAGTCGCCATTCTAAAAAAAGAACTGAGAAGCTATTTTTATTCTCCCGTCGCTTATGTGATCTTGGGGGTGTTTCTCTTTATTATGGGGGTTATATTCGCCAAGTTTGTGGATATCTACCAGCGCTTCAATACGGTTCAGCGTTTTGGTGGGGCCCAGGGCATTACTTTAGATAAGTTAGCAACGTACCTTTACCAAAATATGGCTTTTATTCTGTGCTTTGTGACGCCATTTCTTACGATGCGTCTCTACGCTGAGGAAAAGAGACAACATACACTTGAGCTGCTTTTCACGGCCCCCTTGAAAAAGTTTGAATTAGTTTTTGGGAAGTTTTTGGCGGCCTACTCTCTCATGGTTTTCATGGTGCTGGTTTCCTTTATTTACGTACTCTTTATGATCATTTGGGGAAACCCAGAGTTGCCGATCATTGCGAGCACGTATCTGGGACTTCTTTTGGCGTTGGCTTGTTATGTCTCGTTGGGCGGGCTGATTTCTGCAATGACCAACAGCCAGGCGATTGCGGCTGTTTGGACATTTATTGCGCTCCTTTTGCTTTGGTTACTGCAGTCGTTGGGGCAAGGTATTTCAGCTAAGACGGGTTTTGTGGAGTGGGGTCCCCTGCTGGTTTTTCTTTCCCCCCTTGGGCACTTCAATAGCTTTTCTGAGGGACTTATCCACCTAAAAGATATTGTTTATTTCTTGAGCTTTACGTTGATCTCTCTTTATTTCACATACTGTGTGGTCGAGAGCAATCGGTGGAGGTAAAAACAATGAATAACGGAAAATCTTTTTATCCCACCCTAATTGGTTCTCTCGCGGTGGGTTTAGTTGCTTTAGTCGCCCTTTACCTTTCGCCCGACACCCCTCTGATTGCACAACTGCTCGGTGGTTTGTTTGGGGGAATTTTGTTGGTGCATGTGTTCATGAACCTCACCATCTATAAAAATATTTTTAAGAGAAGAACTACTCAGCTAGGCCTTCAAGCCATCACTAATGCTGCTTTGGTTTTGGCCATAATCGTCGTGGTAAACCTCATCGTAAGCAATTACGACATTAAGAAAGACATCACGAAAAATAAAATACATACCCTATCTGAGCAATCCATAAAGGTTCTGGCGGGACTTAAGGGCGATGTTGTGCTCAAAGCCTTTGTAAACCCAACTCAGGTTCAAGAGTTTGAGAATATTTTCTCAAAGTACACGTATTACTCGAAACTTCTTAAACGAGAGTTTATCGATGTAGATAAAGATCCCCTATCTGTTCAGAAATACAATATTCGAACTGCAGGTACTGTAATCATTGAAAGCGGAGACCGTTCTTCTCGATTAGAGAACTTGTCTGGTCCGGACGATCCCAAACTGGAAGAAAAACTCACCAACGCGATCATTTCAGTCACCAAGGGCGGAAAAAAGAAACTGTATTGTTTGTCGGGTCACGGTGAACGGCTTTTGTCTGATACCGGGCGAGAGGGGTTTTCCGAGATTAAAGGGGCTCTTGAGAGTGGAAGATACCAAGTTGAAGAACTCATCATCCTTGAAAAGGGTGAAATTCCCAAGGATGCGGAGATCCTCATGGTCGCGGGTCCCAAGTCGGAATTTATGCCCCAAGAGTATCAAGCGATGGAAAGTTTTTTGAGGGCTGGGGGCAAAATGATGTTCATGGTAGAGCCCACTTCGCCCAAATCCGTGCGAGATTTCCTAATGAAGTTTGGAGCCGATTGGAAGCCAAAAAAAGTTGTTTTGGAAACAAACAGCCTGCAACAACTTGCAGGGGGAAATCCGCTAACCCCGATTGTTACGAACTATGATCGCAACCATGAAATAACTCGAGATTCGAAACAATTAACGCTATTTCCGATTTCTACTCCGGTGGAAAAAGCAGCGAAAACACCTGAGGGAGAGACAGTCACAAGTCTTTTCTCGTCCAGCGCCAAAAGTCTCGAAACTGATCTTCAGGGGGACAGAGTCAAAGTTAATCAAGCGACTGATCGCAAGGGGCCACTCTCTTTAGCTTTGGCAATTAGTGGACCAGTGAAAAAGAAAGAGGAGGCTGAGAAGGCTTCTGAGTTCAGAATGATTGTGGTTGGCGATTCAGATTTTGCTTCTAATCAGGCGAGACAATTTGGAATGAATGCCGATCTATTTCAAAACATGTTGAGTTGGCTTGCACAAGAGGAGGACTTGATCGCTATTCGGCCTAAAAGTGCGGGCGAGAGCCAATTTGATATCACCGAGCAAAGAAGCCGAGTGATCAATCTGGCTTCAATCATTGTTGCTCCCTTAATTATGTTTGTCTCGGGTGTTTGGGTTTGGGTTAGTCGTCGTCGAAGATAAGCGCCACTAATCGAAGTGCGCACTTCCAAAATAAAGAGGAGATAAATCGGAAATGCTTTCTGCAGAATGTTCCCTTTGGGAGGACAATTCTGCGAAAAATCGTAAGTGTCTTGATCTCAAAGGATACAAGGCCCCAGCTCCCAATCTTTCCTCTGAGAGAACAATTCGGTCGGGATGACCTAAAAATTCTGAGCCTTGATGGATCTTTTCCGACTCCTTTTTTAATTGCTTATCTTTCAATTCAAAAGTCGACACCACAAATTTGTCGGCAGTAAGATAAGACAAAACATCGATAGGACGAGTTTTCGTTTTGGGGTCCTGCTCTTCCAAAAAAGCTTTCGCTCGAGCTTCTGGCCCTTCAACCGTTACAAGGGGTGTTGAAGTTGCTAGAGCAAAAGCCTTCAGGGTTGAATAAGCGATTCTAAGACCAGTAAAAGAGCCGGGCCCACTGCTGGTAATCCATTTTGAAATGTCGGTAATTCTAACCCCGTGATCTACCATCAACGACTGCATCTCATTGAGAAGAGTTTCAGAATGAGTAAAAGTTCCGGGGAGCTCTTTTTCAAAAATCACATTAAGATGAGGAAGGGTTTCAAAAGCACAAAACGAACCCTTGGGAGAAGAAAGATCTAAAGCGAAACACAGTGACATGGTGACGAATTATCTAGATTTGTCGGATTAAACAAGAAAATTAGGGCGGAGGTTCCAAACTGGACATGCCGGGCGAGGGGTAGGCCCAGCGTAGGATTCCGGTTTCGGGGGTTTGTCCGATATTTTGAACCTTCCGCCCCTTGCTTAGGAACGCGCTAAAAACTTTTTCCCTGTTTTTTTACTCCTCTAGCTGCGCGTTTTCCCGAGCTACAAACAGTATAACGCAAAGCAAAAAACCGGTTCAATATACAAGGTGTGTACAGGTGATTTTCTCTTGGAACCACAGATACTTATAGAATTATGGAATTTTACTAGGCGGGTAAATGTCCAATTGTTAGATAGAGGGAAATGGTTTCTAAGTCCAAAGTCACGCTCCTGATACGACGCTCGGGATCCAACGAGGAATCCGTTGTTGAAGTGGAGCGAGGTGAAAATCTGCGCAAAGTGCTTTTGCAACAGCGCTTGACCCCCTATCAAGGCAACAAAAAAATTTTTAATTGCCACGGAATGGGAATATGCGGCACTTGTAAAGTCCTTGTCTTCGAGAACGGTGAGTGGTGGGACAAGCGCTCGTGTCAAATTCAGTGCTTTAAGAACCTCGAAATTCAACTAAAATAAAAGGTCCTTCATCAAGCGAGAGAAACCATGAAAATAACAGGGTATGGGTATTCGGTAATTGGCGGCAGAGAAACCAACCAGGATTCATTCTTAGTTGATAACAACCTAAAGCTTTATGCTGTTGCCGACGGAGTCGGTGGAGGTCTCAGGGGAGAAGAAGCCTCCAAAATGGCGGTAGATGGTCTTCAAAAAAAATATATTCCGGGGGAACTGTTAAAGCCTGTTATCACACAGTTAGCAGACGAAGTTTTAAAAGAAGGCCTGGAATCGTGTAACGGACAAGCTCTCATGGGCACCACGCTTACAGCGGTTCAAGTTACCGATAGCCTCATTCACCTTTGTCACGTAGGAGATTCGCGCGCTTATCTTTTTGATGGCAGCGCCCTTCAACAGTTGACCGAAGACCATGAGTTTTTTGATGAGGAATCCAATGGAGCCGTGTTGAGTTCCTATTTGGGTTTGGATACGAGAGTTCATCAACTCACTATTTTGGAGGAGTCTATAGAAGCTAAAGGCGGTCAGGCGCTGCTCATGTGCAGCGACGGGCTTTATAAGCAAATGACAGAGATGCAGTTGGTGACCCATTTGAGAAACCATTTCAACGAACCCCAGAAGCTGTTGGAGCTTCTTTGTAATGAAGCTTCCAAAGTGGAATACTCAGACAATATTACGATTGTCCTAGTTCTATTTGAGAATCCATGAAGGCAAACTTAAGTGACGCTACGGTTGTAGTCTCGAAAAAAAAACTGTCAGCCGATCCCGCTACTGCAGATTTCTCTGTAAAAATCAGAGGAAAAATTATCAAAGGATTTGTGGTGCGTAAGGGGGCTGGATTTTATGCCTATCAAAACCTTTGCAAGCACCTTCCTGTCACTCTCGACCTTAATGACAACAGCTTTTTTAATCACGACAAGACGCTGCTTCAGTGTCAAATGCACGGTGCCCTTTACGAGATGGAGTCGGGACTGTGTGTGGGGGGGCCTTGTGAAGGAGCCAGATTAAGGCCGTTGCCTCTTCAAGAAACCGATAGCCAGTTGATTATTACTTTCCCAGAAGACGTTGTGGCCGAAGAGGTTTTGGATGGATAAAAAAGCCGGGTTTAATACCAGGGCGATTCACTCCGGTGAGCGGGTGATTGAACGAGCGGTTTCCCAGCCCATTTTTCAAACCAGCACGTATATTTTTGAAGGCGAAGCACAATACCTCGATGTCAAATATGGCCGACTGAACAACACGCCCAACCACCAAGCGCTTCAAGAGAAAATTGCTGACTTAGAAAAAACAGAAGATGCTTTGGTCACTGCCTCGGGTATGGCGGCCATTACATCTGCGCTTCTTGGGGCCATTCAGTCTGGAGGGCATCTCCTTGCGCAGGACAACCTCTATGGGGGAACCTATTATTTCCTTCAAGATGATTTTCCTCATTGGGGTCGTGACGTTTCTTTGTTTCCGACTGAAGAATCCTCTTCGGTTGAAAAACACCTCCGGAAAAATACCAAAGCTATTTATGTTGAAACCATTTCCAACCCGCTCCTGAAGATTCCAGATTTAGAAAAAATTGTTTCTGTTGCACACAAGCACGGGGCTTTGGCGATCATCGACAATACCTTTGCATGCCCGTACAACTTTAATCCCACGGATTTAGGTTTTGATATCGTCCTTCACAGCGCAACTAAATATCTCAATGGACACACAGATGTTCTCGCGGGCGTGGTAGCTGGTAGCAAGGAACGACTAAAAGAAATACGAAAGCTTGTTTGTCATTTGGGTCCCACACTAGATCCCCATGCGTGTTTTTTATTGAATCGAGGGATCAAAACTCTCGGTCTCCGGGTGAGGGAACACAATAAAAACGCGCTTGAGCTAGCACGCTTTCTTCAAGGCCTGAAGCGAGTCGAACGCGTCTACTATCCCGGCTTGGAAGATCATCCAGACCATGCCCGAGCAAAAAAGTATTTGAGGGGATTTGGTGGAATGGTGTCTTTCGATTTTAGGGGTACTCCCGATGAACTAGAAATGGCATTGAGCCGTCTTCGTTTGCCATTTATTGCGCCTAGTTTAGGCGGTATTGAAAGTTTGATTACTCGTCCCAGCACTACCTCTCACTCGGGGATCTCGCCCGAAGAAAGAACAAGATTGGGAATTAAGGATACATTAGTTCGGCTGTCGGTGGGCCTCGAGGATCTGAGCGATCTAAAGGACGACTTTCAAGCAGCCTTCAATGCTTAGCGCTTGAATTTTGATAACTGAAGTCCTAGAGTTTTTTTATGAAAAATTTCATCTCATTCTTAATTATTTCTCTATCAACCGTTGGTTTTTGTGCTGCTGGCAAAACCGAAGCAACTAAAAAAGGAAAAAGCCCTATGATGTATATTGAAACGACTTACGGAACCATTGAAGCTGAGCTATATCCCGAAGACGCCCCCAAGACCGTTGCGAGAATTACAGAATTAGCGAACAAAAATTTTTATGACGGACTTACTTTTCACCGAGTGATTCCTGGCTTTGTAGCTCAAGGCGGAGATCCTTCTGGAAATGGCACTGGCGGATCTGGAACAAAATTAAAAGCAGAGTTCAACAAACGAAAGCATTTGGAAGGTACTCTTGCTATGGCTAGAGCATCCGATCCCGATTCTGCAGACAGCCAGTTTTACATTTGTCTTGGAGCCCAACCCCACCTGGACAACCAGTACACGGTTTTTGGTCAAGTGGTTAAAGGATTAGATGCAGTTAAGAAGCTAAAGGTTGGGGATAAAATGACCAAGGTTTACGTAAAGTAGATCTTAGTTTTTAAGATGTGCTAAGTGGGCAGGGGGTTGTACTTGGAGTCTTTCCATGAGAGCAAAAAGCCCCTGCTCATTTTCGGCAACCAGCTCAGCTGAAGGACAAGTCCAAACCCAATCCGCCCCTCTTTTTTGGGTTAGAAACAAATAATTGATTCTATCCAGATTACCTATGGTCACAGGAATAATTCGTCGCAATCCATCTGAAGCTTTCTCCAGCTGGGTATCCAGTTTTGGTAGATCTTTCTTCAAAGAGGTTAAATCTTCTGGGTTTGACCGACGGATAATATAACGCATTGCCATTCTTACTTTATACTGCGGGCCAAGCCGAATGACAATAGGAGCTTGAAGCGCGCTGTTTCAAGATGAAATACTTAAAAAGGAGATCCGCGTATGCCCAAAAAGCTCTACATTGGTAACCTCAGCTACGAAATAACGGATGACGAACTCCACCAGGTTTTTAGTCAGTGTGGCCAAGTTTTAAGCGCTAAAGTCATTAAGGATCGCGATACCGGGAGATCCAAGGGGTTTGGCTTTGTTGAGATGCCCAATGACGATGAAGCGACCCATGCCGTGGATCGGATGAATGGTTTCGATCTGAAGGGGCGGGCCCTGGTAGTTGATATTGCTCGAGAGCCCGAGAAAAGAGTCCGTAGCCGATTTTAGTTTCTGTGAAAAAGAGCCAGAATAATTTCCAGAACAATCAAACAAACAATCATAGTTTCTAGAAGAGTCGACCTTCGACTGGTAACTAAACCACTTAAAATTTCCAGATTATCCTGAATCAAAGACATCTTTCGGTCCAAAGTTCTAAATCGCACATCAATGTCAAAGTTACCCTGAAGTTCTCGGTGCAATTTCTCAAGGTCTTTACTCTTCCAAGTTTCTTCAGGCGGATCAAGAATCGACAGATTGCTAATGATGTTTTGCCTGTTGGCGGCGATTGAACCAATAATTTTTAGAAGGGGTCGTGTTTGCAGGGGCACGGAACCAACTCGCGACAACTTTTCCATGAGTTGAGAGGTTTCGAGCAATAGCTTTTCAGTCATGAGTTCAAAGTATTCGACCCCGGCAGACTGGGCTACGCTGACTGCTATTAACCGCAGTTGATCAATTCCGAGCTTCTTAATTTCTACGTATTCAAATTCAACTCGGTGCCCAGTTTCTCCTATGACGACTTGATAGGTTTCCGTGGTTGGGTTTGCAACTCCGGGACCGAGCACTTCTTTTATTTTCCTTACCTCTTCATCAATTTCCTCAGGAGTAAATCCAAAAAACACGAGTGATCCAAAGCGGAAAACAAAAAGAAATTTGTTTTCATTGAATTCAAATACAATCTCCTGCGGGGAGGTGTAGGCGACCTTTCCGGCGAAAATACTCCGAACACGTTTTATGTGGATGGAATCATAGAGATTGATTGCCTGCATTGTAAAAAGGGTCGACATGTCAGATTCCAGCCTTTCTCTACTGGCGTACCTCGCCTACAATAATAGTATGAGAAACACTTTGAGTCGAATTGGAGTTCTGGCATTGGCTTTTCTTGGTCTTTTAGGACCTAATTCCTACGCGGGCCCTGATTTTGAAGTTTTTGGAAAGGCGGCCTACTCTAAAAACAACTTGGGTGTGAGCCAATATTCTCAGACCATTTCCGGGGCGGTCGGCTTGGCGATTATTCTCATCCCCCAGGTTCGTCTCGAGGGGCGATATACTTCTCAGAATCAATATCAAAATCGGCTCGGATTAAGCGCAACGGATATTTTGACCAACTTTAAAGTACAAACGGCCATTTATTCGGTCGGGCTCGACATTTCGCTGGCAGGCCAAAGAGCTTCATTTGTGCCTTTTGTTTTCTGTGGCGCGGGCTTTGCGGAGAGTCAGCGGACTTGGGATTACACGAATACCACTTTAGGTCAGACAACCCCGGGAACGGATAAAAGAACCGGTTTGGCAGGTCAGATGGGATTGGGAGTTCGGTGGAGAGTCGCAAAAAGCGCGGCAATCGAGGTTGAAGCAACTGCCTACAGCATTGATTTCTACAAACCCGGAGCCCTTGTCGATATTTACGGTAATGCAGGGATTCGTTTCTATCTTTAGTCTCGAGGCCGAGACTTTAAAAAATCAGAAAACTTTTTCTCCTGACCGTGCACCGACGGTTCGTAAAACTTCTTACCCTTTAATTCACTTGGCAGATACTCCTGCTTCACCCAAGCCAAAGCATGATCGTGTGGGTACCGGTAGTTCTTAGCTGAATTTCGAATAGCTGGAGGAATCTCAATATTTCCACTTCGTTTAATTTCATCTTGCGCCTTGTTGATAGCAACATAACTTCGATTGCTCTTTTCTGAGCAAGCCAAGTACGTAGTTGCTTGAGCAAGAATTATTCGGCCCTCTGGCATTCCAATCGCGTGAACTGCCTGAAAGGCACTATTAGCAATCATAAGACCCGCTGGATTGGCATTTCCAATATCCTCTGAAGCCAAAATAATAAGTCGTCGTGCGATGAAGAGTGGATCTTCCCCGGACTCAAGCATCCTAGCTAAATAATAAACTGCTGCATCGGGATCGCTTCCCCGAACGCTTTTGATGAAAGCAGAAATAGTGTCGTGGTGGGCCTCACCGTGTTTGTCATAGTAGAGCGACTGCGAATCACAAACCCGTTCTAAATCTTCTAAGGTGATAACCTCTCCTTCGGGGCGGGTCAAACACAGATGATCCAACAGGGTGAGGGCTCTTCTTGCGTCTCCCCCAGACAAGCCCGCGACCCGCTCCAGAACCGATTCGGCGAATTGCTGAGTTGTCGGGGCTGCTCGCTTCAGAAGGACGAGGACGTCTTCTTTGCTGAGTACTTTAAATTGAAAAATCAGTGATCTGGAAGCCAGTGCATTATTCAACTCAAAAGACGGATTTTCAGTCGTGGCTCCGATAAATCGAATGCTTCCTTCTTCTAAAAACGGTAGAAGGACATCTTGCTGAGCTTTATTGAGTCGATGGATTTCATCGATAAATAAAATATGTGCAAGCTTTCCCATTCGATAATCGTGCTTTGAGGAATCTAGTACTTCCTTAATTTCCTTAACTCCGCAAGTAACGCCCGATAGCAAATGGAACTTTCTCTTCGTAAGGCCCGCAATGATTTTAGCTAAAGAGGTTTTTCCAGTTCCTGGGGGCCCCCAAAACACGAGACCTGCCCAACGGTCGCTTTCCAAAATCCGACGAAATCGATCATTTAGAATATGGCCCTGTCCCACCAAACGTTCAAACGTGTCAGGTCTTTTTTGTTCAGCCAATGGAGCTTGGCTGCGATCAGCCGAAAAAAGTGTCTCTTGGTCCATTGGAGAAAGTTATAGTCCCAGAGGCAGAAAAAAGTAAGCTATAATGCCAACGATGTTGAGAAAACGATCCTGGGAAGTCTCACCCCACCTCATTATTTTTGTTCTGAAAGAGATTATGCCCACCTTTGTTCTGGGCACAGGGATCTTTCTTTTTATCATGTTGATGTTTCAAGCGATTCGGCTGAGTGAATTCCTAGTGGTTCATCAGGTAGGCTTGATTGGGCTTGCCAAAATATCGGCTTATCTTCTCTTGTCTTTTCTTCCTATTGCGGTGCCCATAGCCTTTTTGTTCGCTGTTTTAATGGGGACTTCGCGAATTCAATCCGAAGGAGAAGTCCTTGCTCTACAAGCCAGTGGAATTAGTTTAAATCAGATTTATCTGCCCTATTTTTTGTTGGCTACGGTTGTGACAGTTCTCTGTACCTATTGGGCCTTATATACGGTACCGCGGGGAAATAGGGCCTTTGAGTTGATGATTACCCAAGTAAGTGGTGAAAAAGTTATCTCACAGATGCGGCCTGGCGTTTTTCAGGAAGGTTTTTTTGGACTGGTAATTCTTGCTGAAAGCATTACCCCATTAAAGAATGAAATGAGAAAAGTTTTTATTTACGACCAGAGAGAGGAAAATCAGCCAGTTGCGATTTCAGCAAAAGCTGGAATTTTGAGATCAGATCCTCATGGGGAGCACCAACTCACCCTCAGACTCAGTGACGGAACTATTTATTTAGAGCAAATCGACCCCAAGGGACCTCAGAAGAAAATCGAATTTGATGTTTACGACATCAATTTAGATGTCGGGGCGCCCGGGGGTGGGTGGCGTGACTACAGCCCGCCCTCCTATAATTTTAATCAATTACGACAACGCTTGGGCGAAATTAAGCCAGACACTCCCGCCTATCGCCAACTTCTGGTGGAGACCCATCGAAGGTTCTCGCTTAGTTTTGCTTGTTTAGTTTTTTCTGCTCTGGGTTTTGCTATTGGTTTGATTAGCCAGAGGGGGATTCGAAGTACGGCTGTTATTTTATGTCTCTTACTGGCAACGGTTTATTGGCTTTCCTATATTGGCGCGAACTCTTATGCGCTTTCTGGAGGTTGGGCTCCTTGGATAGGCGTTTGGGCGCCCAATGTTGTTTTTGTATTCCTATCGTGGTGGTTGTACTCGCGATTTGCGCGAAAGTAGAAGATTACTCGCCGTTGAGTGGAACTTCCTTAATTAGTTCACGGGTATCAGGCGTTGAAAAGTCCAGATTGGTAATGAGGGCAACGCCAACTCTAAATCCATCGGCTGCAGTTTGACCCCAGACTGTGTGAGAAGCAGAAGTCTCCAATTTAAATCGAGGAGAGAGAAAAGCCCCAACCTTCAATCCAAGAGTGATTAAGTCCGGATTGGTGGCCAGGCGGGAGTAGGAACCGCCACTGCCTGGTTCCGAGTTTTCGGCCCCTTGACTACTAGCTGAGTCCTTGATCATTGAGAATTGAGCTGATTGAAACAAACGCAAATAAAATTTTTGGAGTGTTAGGGATACGGCCGCATCCAACAACGCCTGATGAGAAAAGCGACCAAATCGAAAAAGGAGCCCAGGAGAAAGAGAAAATGAAAACCGTCTTAATTGGGTGCCCGCGTGAACGCGAAATTGAACGCCTGAAACGCCATCTCCCAACGCCAGCTCGTCTGCTTTAAGATTTTTTGTGGAGTAGGGAGGCAAAATTAATCCCGTCTCCAGAGCCAAAATAGGTTTCTCGCGCTTAAACCGCCACTTAAAGCCCAAGGTCGTATCAAAAAGCCCAGCCCCGCTTAAGGTTGGATCGCTTAGATTAAGGGGTTCTATTTGGGCGCTTAAAAAACCCGTACGAAAGATTCCGCTCCACTGATCCCCAAGGCCATATTCCGCTTCCAGAAAAACTTGGTTTTGCAGAAGGCTCGATGTGAGGGAGTTGGTGGTTAAAACATTTTTTGTTCCAACCGAATCGTAGTTGTTTTCACTTTTGAAAAGTTCCCAACCCGTTTTGAGGACGAGAGTCTCTGGCTTGGGAATCCAAGCATAATCAGCCAGAGCAACCGAGGTTAGAAGAAAAATAAAAGGGAAAACGCGCTTCACAGGCTAGACCGCGCTTCCGATAAAATCATATTCCATTGAGCGCTCTAGTTTAACTGGCAATATAGTTCCAATTTTTAAATCGCCTGATCGGATCAATACATAGCCATCAATGTCGGGTGCTTGACCGGCGTGCCGTCCCTTCAAAAGAAATTCAGACTCATCGGAGATGCCTTCAACGAGAACCGGAACAATCTGACCCAACTTTTGTTTTAGGTTTTCCTTTGAAATTTCCATCTGGAATTTCATGAGGCGTTCCCGACGGTCTTCCTTTACTTCTGTTGTTAACTGATCTTTTAGAAAGTAAGAGGCTGTGTTCTCTTCGTGTGAATAAGCAAAGACTCCTAAGTGATCGAATCGGGCCTCTTTCACAAAGTCGACCAGCTCTTGAAACTCTTCTTCAGTTTCACCTGGATACCCGACAATCACTGTACTTCTGATCGCGACATCAGGGATTCGTGTTCGCAGCTTTTGCAGCCGCTCTCGAATCTGTCGGCCCTGAACTTTACGATTCATCAATTTAAGCATTCTGTCGTTGATGTGCTGAACGGGCGTATCGATGTATTTGCAAATTTTGGCCTCGGTTGCGATTAGCTCAATCAGCTCATCGGACATTTCATCAGGATAGAGATAGAGCATTCGGATCCACTTGAGGCCCTCAATTTTTACTAAGGCCTTCAGCAGACTTTCTAAATTGGTTCCGTCGGCTAAGTCTCTGCCATAATCAGTTAAGTCTTGGGCGATCAAATTTAATTCAACTGCTCCTGAGGCTACCAAATTCTCAGCTTCCGCCACCAAAGACTGAATTGTGCGACTGCGTAGAGTCCCTCGGATGCGAGGAATAATACAAAACGCACAGCCCTTAATACAGCCTTCAGAAACTTTCAGATAAGCACGGTAAAAAGGCTGCGTGTTGATTCTGGGGGTGTTTTCATTGTGGAGATACTTCGGGTGACGAAAATCAAAATCATCCTCTTTTTTGCCATCAATGAATTCGAGAATTTTGTGATATTGCCCAGTTCCCACGAAGGCATCGACTTCAGGAAATGAAACCTTCAAATCGGGCTTGTATCTTTGAGCGAGACAGCCGGTGACAATGAGTTTATTGCAAGTGCCGCTCTTTTTGTGTTCGGCCATGTCAAGAATCGCATCAATAGATTCTCTTTTTGAATCATTAATAAAGCTACAGGTATTTACAACGATGACCTCTGCTTTTTCTGGCTCAGTGACGAATTGATAGTTTTCTTTTTGGGTAATTCCCAACATGACTTCGGCATCAACGAGGTTTTTTACGCACCCGAGGCTTTGAAAGAAAATAGTTTTGGGGTTGGGAGTTGCTACCATTCTAGTCTCGAAAATTTTGAAATTGAAAATCCAGGCCGAGTTCAGCCTTTTTAACAAGAGCAATTGCTTCTTGAAGATCGTCTCTTTTCTTTCCAGTTACTCGAACTTGTTCATCTTGATGTTGGGAAGAAACTTTAATTTTGCTGTCTTTAATTAGACGATTAATTTCTTTGGCCTTCTCTGCGGGGATCCCTTGAGCCAAAGTAACTTTTTGTCTGACAGTACCCTCAAAAGAAGGTTCAATTTTGGAATACGTTAAATTTTTAAGAGAGATTCCTCGTTTTGCAAATTTGCCTTCCAAGATTTCAATGACAGCCTTCAATTTATATTCATCGTCACCAACTACAGAGACTTCATTCTTCTTATCCCAATCAATCTTGCTTTTGCTGCCTTTAAAATCATAGCGCTGCCCCAATTCTTTTTGGGCTTGGTTAATGGCGTTGTCGACCTCTTGAAGGTCTGTTTTTAAAACGATATCGAACGACGGCATAACTACCTCTGATGATGATGTACGATGTCCTGAGGGCTAGGTTGATAAGTAAACAACGAATCCTTCAGCGACACATTTGTTTGAATATTTTTGAAATCAATCCGAGTCTCAGACTCTGGACTTTCCAATTTTAACGCGCCGAGAAGATAGCTGGGTTTGAGAATTTCCGCAAGGATCGTATCCCCGACCCCCTCAAGGGGAGAAAGGGCCAGAAATACCGAGGACGAATCATCCTTTAAGATCTTATATTTATAAGACTTTCTTATATTTATTTTGCCCGAAAGGAAGGTTAGCGACCGCAAGTCCACTAGCTTAGAGATATCGGCATAGTGGTCTACTTGGGTCTGTTTTCGCCGTTTGCTCTGCCGAAGCTGCCAAAATTCGTTACCGTTTAGGATTTGGATCGTTCCGCCAACCGAAGGTTCCCAGCGCAATTTTCCAGGCTTAACGACAAAAAACCTGCCCTCAGACCCCTCTTGAGTCCCCAGAGTTTTTGACTTGATGACTTGCTTGAATTCAGCCTGATAGCTGCTGACTTGATCCCAGGCCTTTTGGATTGAATCAATCGTAGCAGCTTCTTTGGAAGGCGCCGAGTGCAGAGGAGGAAACGCACCCAGAATTAAAAAAAGTATGAAAGGGAACCAGTTCACGCGTGAGAGCGTACCATTAAATCGAGTTAACCAGAACAGTTCGTCGTTTGGACGTTCCAGTTGATGGGGCCACAACCCCTTCTTTTTCCAGTTGTTCCATGAGCATGGCTGCGCGGTTATATCCAATGCGAAGATGCCGTTGGATGAGCGAAATGCTTGCTTCGCCCTTTTCGGTTACCAAGCGAACTGCTTGGTCGTAAAGCCGACCCTCATCCGAATCTGAGGAGTCTCCAAAGCCCGAAGCAAAATCGCCTTCTTCTGCTGCTTGCAGAATCTTTTCATCGTATTCAGGCTCCCCTTGGGATTTTAGGAAGTCGATCATTCGATTTAAATCAGCATCCGAGATAAAGGCCCCTTGCATTCGCTTTAACGTAGCAAATCCAGCAGAATGGAAAAGCATATCCCCTTGTCCCAAGAGGCGCTCAGAACCGGTTCTGTCCAAAATGGTTTTAGAATCAACGGAAGAAGCGACCCTAAATGAAATCCGACTGGGGAAGTTGGCTTTGATGGTTCCTGTGACTACATCGGTAGAGGGTCGTTGCGTTGCGAGAACCAAGTGAATGCCACTAGCTCGAGCTTTTTGAGCCAGTCTTGCGATCGAGAGCTCTACATCTTTAGGAACAACCGCCATCAAATCGGCATACTCATCAATAACTACTACGATGTATGGGATCGCTTGGAGATCTTCTGCAGTCTCTCCGCGGTTTTTCATTTCAGCAATTCGAGAGTTGTAACCATCGATATGTCGAACGCCCGCTTGGTGCATTAAGGTATAGCGACGCTCCATTTCGTCCACAGTCCAGCGGAGTGCTAAAGCAGCCTTTTTCGAATCAACCACTACTGGTAGTAACAAGTGTGGGATTCCTTCATAGAGTGAAAGCTCAACCATTTTAGGATCTACGAGAATTAATTTTAGTTGCTGAGGCGTGAAGCGAAACAGAAGACTCGAGATAAGGGTGTTTATGAATACCGATTTTCCAGTTCCTGTGGCTCCGGCAACTAACAAGTGGGGCATAGCTGCTAGATCTGCTGTTACGGGCTCACCTGAGGCGAGTCGTCCGAGGGCAATAGGAATTCGGATTTCATCGTTGTAGAACGGAGTTTCTTGAATGAGATCTTTAAAGAAAACCATTTCTCGGTGTGGGCTCGGAATTTCGATACCCACAACAGGTTTTCCCGGGATGGGAGCTACAATTCGGACCGACAGCACGCTGAGAGCCAGAGTGAGATCGTCAGAAAGATTCGCAATGTCTTTAATCTTAACGCCACTTGCAGGTTTAAACTCGTAAACAGTAATAACCGGGCCTGGTGAAATGTGAACCACTTCACCTTCGACGCCAAAATCTTTTAGCTTCTCCACTAAAATATTTGCTTTTTCCAAGTACCAAGATTTATCGACGGATTTAACTTTCGAATCCGCTTTTCCCGACAACATGGCGACTGGGGGAACCTGGAAAGGCCCCATATTTTTTCGCTTGGGCTTTGTTTCAGAAAAAGATGGGGTTCTGGACCCGCTCATTAAAGTAAACATCTCTTCGTCTTCTTGAGCCGGAAGAGTGGAAATTTCTGGTTCCTTAGATGACGCTGGCAACTCAAGCTGCTTGGGCGGCTCCAGTGCTAAAGGAGGAGCTGGAGCTGGAGTGGAAATAGGAACTGAAGCCGTAGCGGTAGCAATGGGGGGAGACTTTTTAAATAAAGGCTTTGTCTTCTCAACAACCAATTTAAAAAGCTCTTTTCCAATGGAGGAGCCTTTTTGCCGAGCTTCCCATTTAATTCTTTGAAAGAGAAGCAGGGCTTGTGTGATGGCTTTCCAGCGAAACAATAAAATGCTGGAAGCCAGCGCAAGAATGAAGGAAATCAAAAGCGCACCAAAAGGTCCAGCAAGATACTTCCAAAGGGCTAGATGAAGCTCCCCTGTAATGCCTCCCGAATAAGTGAGTTGCCACGGGAGCCAAGTTCGAGGGATCAGGGCTTGAATTAAGGTGCTAAAGGAAAGCAGAAACACCACACTGGCGGTGATAGCTAGACCTTTGGAGAGCGCGCTATCTTCCTCCCTTTGAGCATTTTTCCCTAACCGAACAAGAACGAGGACCAGGAAAAAAGAGGTGAGTCCAAATAGTTGATAAAGAATGTCAGAGAGGATGCTTCCAGTGCGACCCATCCAGTTTTTAAATAAAGAATTTGTCGACCAAGTAGTCCAAGAAGGATCAGAAGCTGAGTAGCTGATAAGGGAAATAAAAGTGAAAGCTGAGATTCCCCACCAGAAGAGCTTCCAGAGGTCTCCCCAGACGGGAGTTTCCTTCAAGCTAAGTCCGGAATTAGTTGCCAAATAACGATTGTCTTTTTTGTTTTGTTTTTTGAAGAGCATGGGAGGTGATTTGAGAGTATAAATAATTATAACTTATTGACTTTCCATGTCAATGAACCCTCTTGACACACCGTCGGCATTTTCAGATCATCGTGTTGAATGCGTACAGACGAGCTCCTTTTGGTTAGAGAGTTGGTTTGTACGTAGGGGGGAATTCAGAAATTCATACCAAATTTGGGTTTGGTTTGACCGAAAGTCGCCCCGTCTTTAGGAGGACATCTAGGTATGCTTCAAGGGTTTGTTAAATGGTTTAACGACAACAAAGGTTATGGTTTCATCGAGCAACAAGGCGGCGTTGATGTGTTTGTACACTTCTCTGCTATCGAGGGAGAAGGCTTTAAGTCTTTGACCGAAGGTCAAGAAGTTGAATTTGAGATGGTCGATGGACCCAAAGGTCCTCAAGCCACAGTTGTCCGTAAGACAAAAGGCAATGCCTAATTGAGTTTTGCCTGATTGGGGGGTGGCCAACGTCACCCCCTTTTTAGTTGACACACCTAACAAATCTTCCTAGAAGATTAGCGGCCTTACAAATAAGCTATTTCCAAAGGGCCTAACATCAACAGCAACTTCAAATTTTTATCGAAGTAAAAATCCATTCAATCTCATGAGGTAGTCAAATGCACCTAAAAGAGCTCAAAGAGAAACCCATCTCAGAACTTGCAGAATTAGCCCGGTCCTTGGGCGTTGAATCTCCTGGTGGAATGCGCCGCCAGGAACTTATTTTTGCTATTTTGCAGGCTCAAACTGAAGCAGAAGGGCAAATTTATGGCGAGGGAGTTTTAGAAACTCTTCCTGATGGCTTTGGGTTTTTAAGAGCAGCAGATTACAACTACCTGCCAGGTCCAGATGATATTTATGTTTCTCCTTCGCAGATTCGTCGCTTCATGTTGCGAACTGGAGACACGGTGGAAGGTCAAATTCGACCTCCCAAAGACTCTGAACGCTATTTCGCTCTTTTAAAAGTTGAGAAACTCAATCATGAGCCACCTGAAGTCTCTCGCGATAAAATTTTATTCGACAACTTACGACCCGTATTTCCTCACGAGCGATTTAATCTTGAGTATGATCCCAAGAGATATTCGACTCGGGTAATTGATCTGTTGGCTCCCATTGGTAAAGGCCAGCGCGGTCTTATCGTGGCTCCACCTCGAGCCGGTAAGACGATGTTGATGCAAGAAATTGCAAACGCAATTACTCGAAACCACCCAGAAGTTGTCGTGATGGTGCTCTTAATTGATGAGCGCCCAGAAGAAGTCACTGACATGCAACGAAATGTTAAGGGCGAAGTCGTTAGCTCGACTTTCGATGAACCTGCAACTCGACACGTTCAAGTAGCTGAAATGGTCATCGAAAAAGCTAAGAGACTGGTTGAGCACAAGAAAGACGTAGTGATTCTTCTTGATTCAATCACTCGTTTGGCCCGTGCTTACAATACGGTTGTTCCTCCGAGCGGAAAAATCTTATCAGGCGGTGTAGACGCGAACGCTCTTCATAAGCCAAAAAGATTTTTCGGAGCAGCTCGAAAAATCGAAAATGGAGGCAGCTTAACCATTCTTGCTACCGCCTTGATTGATACCGGCAGCCGAATGGATGAGGTCATTTTTGAAGAGTTTAAAGGAACTGGTAACTTAGAGATCACACTTGATCGAAAGTTGATGGAAAAACGTATTTTCCCTTGTATCGACATCAACAAATCTGGAACCCGAAGAGAAGAGCTTCTGATGGATAAAGAATCTCTAAATCGAGTTTGGATTTTGAGAAAAGTTCTTCAGCCAATGAACGTTGTTGATAGCATGGAGTTCTTGTTGGACAAGGTCATGTCGACTAAGACCAATAAAGATTTCTTAAGCTCAATGAGCGGCTAATCAACCTTTACACCTGTATATCTTTTTACTGTATT
>RFNV01000170.1 GCA_009927005.1 Pseudomonadota bacterium | reverse complement strand
CTCTCTTACTGAGTTTGAATTTTCTTGGTAATATCCAGTTCTTTTTATATTTTATCAAATGGTCCCCTGATAATTTTATTTGTTCTTTTGGATAATTTCTTGCTATACTACCACTTGGTATAATATATGGATATGATTGAGAATTTCCTGATTGAATTGTTGAAAATATACTTCTAATTCTTGAAGTTCTATTTTTTTCACATTTCACACTATCACCAGTTTTTAATTTAGTAATATTTTTATATCCATCTGGAGTTAATACAAGTGTATCTTCCGTTAAACATGGAATTGGCCGGGGATCATCCAAGAATACATGCACACCTCCAAATGATAGGGTTAAACCATTTATTGTAACTTTATCACCGTCTCTATAATTGAATTCTGACGAATGAACGACTCGATATGCACCAGTTTGCAAAAATTCTACGTATACATTGAGTTCACCATAAGAAAATGTAGCATGATTTTCATTTTCACTTATGCTTACATAAATTGATTCATTTGCTACTACGTTAATATATTCAGCATAAGAATCCCCAGTATTTTTTCTATGAACTTTCACAATATTTGCCCCGCCAGTCAAGCCCAGCGATGACTTATTACAATAAAAGTAATCTATGTCTTCATAATATTCAAATAATTTATCGACAATGCTATGTCTGGCACTAGTTTTACTTTCACCAGAATTAATAACATCAAAATCAATAGTGGTTATCTTGTTATTGCTGGTTTGGGAATTGATTGGGTTCAATTGCCATATTAATTGCGGGTATGGGTATCGCGTGTCATAATAGAATTCACCGTCTCCTCCTATATTTAAATAACCATTATAAGTCAAGAAGTCAAATTCATCATTTGATTTATTTATGATTGATACTAAATGATTATCTACGAGGGTAACATAGTCTTCTGCGCCGTCAGTAATGCTACCTATTATATCATCTATACTTTCGCAAAAATTATATCTTACGGTTATGTCTATATTTCCAATTGTAGAACCAGTATCTGAGCCACATATTCCCCCTGAGTTTGCACCCGATGTACTTCCCGTGGTGTAACAATATTCAATTGTGCATTCTGAAGTTGAATTTACTGTTAAGTTATCACACATGTTTTTGCCACATATACCTCCCGATCCTTCTCCTTGAATATTTCCTGTTGCGTAACAATGTTGAATTATACACGTGCCACCATAGTCTGTATCTATACCATCTATATCGTCAAGAATGTAAGAAGAGACGTATGACCCACATATTCCTCCCCCTCCTCTGTTGCTACTTGTTATGTCACCAGTAGAATAACATCTTATAATAGAGCAAGTTCCTCCTACTGCGCCTGCAAATGCCCCGCATATACCTCCTGACTCTAAACCAGATATATTTCCAGTAGAATGACAATTTATAACAGTACACTCTCCAGTACCACCAGAGTAAGATCCGCATATACCTCCTGCATATGTGGCGCCGATAGTTATGTCCCCTTCAGAATAGCAATTTGTAACAGTGCATACTCCACCAACTGCACCAGCAGCAGCTCCGCATATGCCGCCTGAGTATTCACCAGATATATTCCCAGTAGAATAACAATTTGTGATGGCACATTCTCCCCCTGAACCAACTGCTGATCCGCATATGCCGCCTGAGTATTCACCAGATATATTCCCAGTAGAATAACAATTTGTGATGGTACATACACCATTTTCACCAGCTAAGTTCCCGCATATACCACCTGTCTCCGGAGCATTTATATTTCCCGTAGAATGACAATTTGAAACTTTAAAAAAAATCATTAGCTCTCTGATTATATACCCTCCAAAATAATTCAATGATCCACCAGTCACACCCAGATTTTTTATTTCGGAACAATCATCTATACTAGTTCCGCCTGTAGCGAATAATCCACTTGTTGTTATACCATCCAAATCAATAACTTTATTATTACCGTCAAATATTTCATTTGAACCTAATTGAATGAATCTATTATTCAGAATTCCCTCATTTCCAGCACCTGCTAAAGCAGTTACAAGAACACTCCAAGTTATATTATTTAATAATTTATATGTAGTCCCTACTTTTTCAATCACATTAGAATTAGTAAAATCAATTCCACTCAAAACTATTCCATCATTTAATACACCATTCCAATTATTTATATTATCAGTAAAATATATATTTCTGACATCCGCTCCATCACTTTCTAAAATCCAGTCACCATTTGGGTTATTTCCCGATTTATTCACTGAATATCTGATGTCTACATTCAAATCATCTTCTATTTTTTTTATTTCTTCTGCAAATTTACTATTGTTCAAATTGCATGATAGCACATCAACAATTTTGAATTTTTTAAATAATTCTATCAAATTATCATTTACATAAAAATATTTATCTTCACCGCTGATAGTATTTCTAAAATATGGTAAAGAATGATAACCTGGAAAGTGATAAACAAAACAAATATTATTTAGAGCTCCAAGATTTAGTGAATCTACGTGAGTAATTAACTTATCAACAGACTCAAAATCTTTCTCCCAAAGAACACAGCAATCAGAATTAAAACTATTGATTAACTGGGTGTCATTTGAAACACTATCATGCAAGATCACTATCTTCATTTGTATTTCTATATATAACGCATATAAATTTATTCAACATTACAATTTTTTTTACTAATTCTAACAAACATCTTTGATTGTCTAATATTATTAAGAATTATAACGGAATTAGCCATTGTACTACATTTTTTTTCTTCCATAGATTCATCAATATCACTAAACTCGTATTCAGATTCACAATCTGATTCTGATCCGTCAGAACTATCATTTCCATTATCACTATTTTCTTCATGTTGTTCTAGTATTTTCCTATCCGGAACTTCAAAATCTTCACCTAATATTTCTTTTTTACATTCTGAATAATATTTTAATGTTTTGTAAATAACATCCATTTTTTTGTCAGCATCACCAAATCCATTTATTATTTGTCCCTTGAGCGAGGCCACATTCGTAAAAAAAGCAGTAATACATTTTTGCAATTCCATTGTCTCAATATTATTTATTATTGATATTACAATAATAAATATTTGCAAGTATAAAAAAAATCAACTTTTAATTAGTAATTCAATAATTTCATCCAATAGCATATTCCCTTGTATATTCTATATTTTTCCTAAATCTGCGAATACCTTTGCGACTAGTTACATAATCAGTATAATCATCGTCATAAATCCCATTAAACTCATGAATCTCATGAAACTCGTGAATCTCATCAATTTCATCAATCTCATCAATTTCATCAATCTCATCAATTTCATCAATCTCATCAAT
>RFNV01000176.1 GCA_009927005.1 Pseudomonadota bacterium | reverse complement strand
TTCCGAAACTTAGGAAGTAAAAGCAAAGGGATTGAGGAGTCTCAATTCTCGCCTTTTTTACGTTTTGTGGGACATTTGTGGGACATTTTTCAAAGTAACCCACCGTTAAGCACCGTTAATCTCGGTTTGGATTTTTCAAAATCCACAATGCCTCTTGCTTGCTCCGCCATCGCTGGAGAGAAGTGAGAGTATCGCATGGTAGTTTTGATATCTCGATGCCCTAAGAGTTCTTTAAGCACATAAACATGGCCGCCATTTTCTAAAAAGCGAACCGCATAACAGTGTCTTAAGTCGTGAAGGGTAGTGGACTTGTTTGTGCCTTTTGATAAAAAACTAGATGCATTCATGCGTTTCGACCGAAACCATGATTTTCGCCCCGACGCTATTTATTTCTTTAGAAAAAACGAGGAAAAAGTTTGGTTTTCTCTTTGGGATACTAATTATGACGGGGTTTGGGATTTGGCCGGACACCATCCAAACGGAGCCTTTACCGCATCAAGGTATGAGGACTATAAATCGTTCAAAGGGGAGTAAATTGTCCATGGGACATCCGTGGGACATTGCCCTCAGAAAACGACCGTTTTGGACCGTCATACACAGTAACCAAGAAAGATGGACAACTCTTTGGTTTAATTAAAAAAGCGTGAACTATTCACACTTTAGTGTTTTTTCATTCGTAAATTTCCCAAGCTGAGGGTCGCGAGTTCGAACCTCGTCACCCGCTCAAAAAGATTAAAACCGATAACCCAGTCCTATCGTGGGTAGAAGAATCCGGGGCTCATTGGTTAATTTTGTTCCCGTTACAGTGAATACAGCCCGAAAGCCCAAATGAGCATAAACTTCATTTGATAACTTGTAAGAAAAATTAATATCTGGTGCCAATGACCAGCGATATACATGATCATTACTGGATGGCGAAAAATAAGTTCGATTTACAATAAGATAACCCACACCTAACCCCAGCCCTAAAGATGCTTCCTTGGACAATTGGAAGGAATAAGTTGGAGCCACTCCCAAAAGTTTTGCGTCAGCTGCTATTCTTGCGGATTCCATGGGGGCATCGTACTGGTGCGGTACCAGTGCGAAAAAAAGTTCAGCTCCCCAACCGCTACTGGATTTAAAACCCAGACGGGAGTCTAAGACCCAAGCATTGTTTAGCTCGGAAAATTCAATCAAAATCGCCCGGCCGCCTCCCAGCTGAAAATAAGCGAAATCCCGCTGGTTGTTTTCAGTTGGGTCCGAAATTGATTTAAGAGGGTTTCTAATACTCTTCACAGGCTTCTTTGTTGAGCTAACGTTTTCTGCACGGGCTGTGAAATCAAAAAGAGAAAAGCAAATTAAAAGAGTGAAAAAAGATATAAATTTATTCATGACGTTATTTTACTTCAAGAAAGTAACAAACACAGCTCAAAAAATCGGTTTAAATTCCGGTGCCCGCTCCAGTGATTCGTATTTATTGGTTCATTTGAGAAATCAAATTTAGGATAGCGGTTTGATTTAGAGAGCTTCCGTAATTGGGTCCTTTTCTGTGCTACGCCCTATGATGTTAGTACTAAACAATGGCAGCAATCTGTTCTGGGATACCATTATAATTTTCAAACCCAGCAATGGACCGCCATGGCAAATGTAAATACTCCCTCTGCAGTGCCTTTTTCATTGAAGACACCCCTTGCAAATCTATCAGGGTCCCAATTTATCTTTTGGGATATCGAAAATAAGAAAGGGTGGAGATACGATCTAGATTCCGGTAGTTGGTATCCTCTACCCAATAAGGGAGCCCCAAATCTAAGCCCGCGTAATTTGGACCCCCAAATGATTGCAATTGGGGATAAAACCGTCTTGGGCTTTGGTTTAGAAAGGGCTTCCAATAAGTCTAGTGTAGTTCCCGTCACTAAGGCCTCAGTGTACGATCCAAAACTTGATAAGTGGTTCCCCCTACTAGAAAAAAATGTACCTCGCAATTGTGCCGGAAAATATTTAGCCACGGGGTCTCAACTATTTTATTATGGTGGTACCGAATCCTGCGGTTATCAGCCTTCGAGCAATGGGGGGTTTTACAACTTTCCTAAAGGTGTTTCTGACGCAAACCCTTAGAGCAGTATTTTCAATAAATCGGAATAGCTCCAGGTTGGCAGTTATACCAAGCGTAGATGCTTTCCCCATCGAGATAAATACTCTGAAAGTCTTTGAGGCAAGGGTAACTACTCATGCAAAAGGCTCCGGGAATCTCTGTGCTGTCGATTCCATAATCGGCGCATGCCGTGAGGCTCATATCTTTTTTACTAAAGAGTCGTCTTCCCGAGGGGCACAGATCATCTTTCACATTCTTTACGACACAACCGATCATCGTCGGATCTTCTGTTCGAGACGCATCCTCTGGCGAATTACGGAGAATGGGCCGGGCCCCTGGATAACAGTTGTACCAAGAAAACAAAGTATCTCCCTCGGAATACGTGCTGGTTTGATCCTTGTAACATCCCTGCGGGCTCTTACAGTAGAGCCCTGAGATTTCCAAAGCATCATCATCATGAATAACACAAACGTTGAGGCGAGAGTCGAGAGTGCTCACCAGCCGACGGCTCGACTCACAGCTAAAATCCAGAATGTTTTTGATAATGCAGCCATCATTGGCCCTAGAAACATTAGTCATCAGAAAAATGATTAGGCTTAGACTTCTGAGAAAGTGTCTTTTCATCGGAGGGTCCCCTTTTAAAATATCCCCCCGCACGGAAAGTGCAAAACTGAAACCAGTTTTACAATACTCATTTTAAAATGAAAACAGAACTGCTCTTAGGAGATTTGCAATGCTGAGTTTAATTTGCATGCTTCGCGGTGTACTCGTGAACCAGCTGGAACGTATCTCCCAATTTCTCAGTGGACGTAATGCCACCCGTTTTGGAAATCACCCGGAAGAAAAGCTCGGCTGAACCCTCTTTGATTTCTTCAGCAATTTTCTTTCGGTAGTTTTCACAGCCTTCTTGGGTTGAAGAGAGAAAATGTCTTTGTTCAATCCGTTCGTACCGAGGGAGGCTATCGGGACTCAAGGTTACTTCTTCCTTAATCCAATGCTCAATCGTGCAGCCAGTTCCGACTTCTTCTTCATTGGCTTTGAAAAGTGTGCAGGAATAGGTTTCTGTTTTTGAACCCTTTTCCGAGACGAGCTCGCACTTTCTCATTTTATTTTGTCCACCGCCTGAGATCTTCGCAGTGCGGGCATTTGGATCATGAAACAAAAGAACATTATCTATGTGCTCTGGCTGTACGGATTCATCCGGAGCGTTGAAGGCTTTGCTTTCAACGATATTCTCCTTGTTCTCTCCTGTCCAAGAAACTGTCTTAGATTGACCTGAATACTCCAGCTCGTAAGCTCCTGTCTGATTGCCTTCAGGCATCTCGACTGCTTTCTCGTCGGTTTCATTAGCTTGATAGACATGAGAAACAAGAAAAGCGTCTGCGAAATCTTTTTCTTCTTCAAAGAGGCCAGCTTCTTTCATTGCCTTGAAGAACTCAGTGCCTTTATCCGAGTTTAATTCTGCAAGAAGATTTTTCTTAAACTCTTTGCATTCTTGCGGAGTGTTTTCATGATCAAAAATAATCGCTTCAGTGCGGGTATATCGGAGATCGTGTTTGATATTCCAAACGATTCCTTCAACAAAGAGTTTCTTAATCCCGCACTTTGTCTTTTCATCCACCCAGGTTTCCTTGGCCAGCGGAGCACACTCGAGTTTGATGGAAAGCATTTTGCTGGTGCCTTCGCAAAGGCGAGGAGTGTCTGAACCTCCACCCATCAGAGTCGCTGAAGGGCTTTTCGGATCGTGAAGCATGTAAATAGGGGCAGGGCTTGGCGGGGTTCCCACTTTCTTGAAATCAAAACCATCGACGCTGGGCTTGTGTTTTGGGTCGGCTCGAAACACAGTCCATAAATCTGTTCCGAGGTAAGACAATTTATAGTTACCTGAAAGGCCTTGGCCCATCGGGTGGGGGCTAGCCAAAAGAGGGAAACTTAAACCCGCCAAAATGATAAAAAGGCCCACAAAACGACTTTTCATACAACCTCAATTCTGGCGGTAATGTAGCCGTTTTGACGCCAAGAGTCAAACAGAGTCTGGGTTAAAAAGCGGGAATTTTAGGGACTTTAAAAGAGGCCATTAATATAATAAATACTTCTATTTATGAGCATCAAAAAGGCGATTGAAAAAATTGATGAAGCAGGTGGGCTCCTGGTTTTTCCCTTAGATAACCGACCAGATCCCCAGTCACTTTGGTCAAAGCTCTATCCAAAAAGTGAAATGCGGTGGGAGTGGGATGAATCGGGAGACAATAGAGTGGCCCGGCTTTGGCACCTCCGAACCGAGCTCTCGGTCTGTAAAAAAGTGGTCTACACGAAATGGTATAAGGGAAGGGCGACTTTTTTTTCCCGCCCTGTTTTTCAAGCGCTTTTGTCAGAACTAGCCTTTCCCAAAGAGAGCACGCGGTCTTTACCTGAAGCTGCCACGACCGTTTTAAAGGTTTTGGAAGAAGATTCGCCTCTCAGCACCAAACAGCTCAAAAAAGAAACGGGACTCAAAGGAAAAGATCAAGAAAGCGCCTACAGCAAAGCTTTAAAGAGCCTTTGGGAGCGAGGCCTTATTGTGGGCTTTGGGGAAGTGGATGATGGAGCCTTTCCCTCCTTGGCTATTGGCGCGAGCCAACTTCTTTTTGACGATTTATGGGAGGAAGCAAAAAGCCTAACTCAGGCAAAGACAGAGAAAATCCTCAATTCGCTCTTTCAATCTCAGCCCCTTTTTAAGAAAGAATTTGAAAAAGTTAAAAAGGGACTTTCCGGTTCTTTTATCTCCTCCAAGAAGAGCGGTAAAAAAAACGGTTTTGTCTTAGGAAAAGATCTTTTCTTGCCGCCCCAAGACTCCTAGTCTGTAACCATCTGAAACCATGAGATAATTAAAGAGTTTAGTGGAGACGGTGGAAAGGGTTTTGAGAGGAAAACCGGGAGTGGTAATCTAAGGTCCAACAGAGATAATCCAGCGATGAAAACAAAATATATTTTTGTAACAGGCGGAGTTTTAAGCTCATTAGGGAAGGGGCTTAGTTCCGCTTCTCTCGCAGCCCTCCTTGAAAATCGTGGACTAAAAATCACGCTGATGAAAATGGATCCTTACCTCAATGTGGATCCGGGAACCATGAATCCTTTCCAGCATGGAGAAGTATTTGTTACTGAAGATGGAGCTGAGACGGATCTCGATTTAGGGCATTACGAACGGTTCACCAATGTTAACTTAAAACGCGAAAACAGCATCACGGCCGGACAAGTGTATGAAACGGTAATCGCCAAAGAGCGACGGGGCGAGTTTCTCGGAGGAACGGTCCAGGTCATTCCGCATATTACGGATGAAATCAAAGAACGAATCAAGCGCGTTTCAAAAGATAAAGAAGTTGCGATCATCGAAATCGGTGGCACAGTTGGGGATATTGAATCGCTGCCTTTTTTAGAAGCTATTCGCCAATTCCGATTTGATGTTGGTGAGGAAAACGTTTGCTTCATTCACTTGACGTTAGTTCCCTTCATGGGAACTTCGGGCGAGTTAAAAACAAAACCTACTCAGCACAGTGTTCAAAAGTTGAGAGAAATCGGTATTCAACCTGATTTTCTTTTGTGTCGAACCGATCGCATTTTACCTCCAGATATTAGAGCCAAAATTGCACTGTTTTGTAATATTCAAGCAGAGCGAGTTGTTACTGCAAAAGATGTGAAGCACATCTACGAGGTTCCTCTCGTGTACTACGAACAGGGCCTCGATGAAAAAGTGTGCAAGCGCCTAGGAATAAAGACGAAAAGTCGTGGGGTTGAGAATTGGGCCAAAATTGTTCAAACGCTGATTTCTCCTAAGCATGGTCCGATTGAAATTGGAATTGTTGGAAAATATGTTGATCTCACTGAGTCCTATAAAAGCGTATCTGAAGCTTTAGTGCATGGAGCGATTGCAAACCAATGCCAGATAAACTTGCGCTATATTGATTCTGAGAAGCTAGAAAAAGCTGATACCCTCGATATTTTGAAAGGGCTTTCAGGAATACTCGTTCCTGGAGGCTTTGGAAATCGGGGAGTTGAGGGAAAAATTAAGGCGATTCAGTACGCCAGAGAAAATAAAATCCCCTATTTTGGTATTTGTATTGGACTGCAATTAGCCATTATTGAGTATGCAAGACATGTTTGTGGTCTGGCCAAAGCGACTAGCCGTGAGTTTTCCACGACAGGCGAATTTGTAATCGATCTCATGGAAGATCAACGTCGTCTTGAAAAGATTGGCGGCAGTATGCGGTTAGGCTCCTACCCCTGCAATCTCATGCCGAACTCCCAAGCTGCAAAGGTCTACGGAAAAAATAAGATCGTTGAGCGTCATCGGCATCGCTACGAATTTAACAATCATTATAAAAGGATTTTAGAAGAGGGTGGAATCACGTTTTCTGGGATGAATCCCGACAGTGGTTTGGTTGAAATGATGGAAATCACCAAGCACCCTTGGTTTGTAACTTGCCAGTTTCACCCCGAATTTAAATCAAAGCCATTTCTGCCTCACCCACTTTTTGTTGGCTTTATCAGAGCAGCACTCCACCTATCTGCTTCAAAGAGCAAAGAAGGAAAGCTTAAAACAGTTCCACTAAAGAAAAAAAGCCCCTTCCGAGCCGAAGCTCGAAAGGGGCTCGCCTAATACTCTCTCATTAACCTTTTTTAAGAGCGCGATCGATTTTCTCTTTGAATCGTTCGAAAGGTTGAGCTCCTTGAATCAGAACTCCATTGATCACAAATGAAGGAGTGGCAGAGATTCCCACTTTTTCGCCTTCTTTGCGACTGGCTTCTATCTTTTCCATGTGTGCTTTTTTGTCATAGCACTCAGCAAACTTAGCAGCATCGAGTTGCAGTTTCTTTGCGTACTCTTTCAGGTCGCCATCTTCCAGTTTGCCTTGGTTTTCAAATAGCATGTTGTGCATTTCCCAGAACTTTCCTTGGTCATTGGCACAGCTAGATGCCAGCGAAGCGGGAAGGGCTCGGGGGTGATTGGGAAGTGGCAAGTGATGGAATACAAGCCGAACCTTTTCTGGTCCGTATTCTTGCTTGATTCTTTCCAGCGTCGGAACAGCTCGAGCACAGAAGGGACATTGAAAATCCGAAAACTCAACAATCGTCACCGGAGCTTTATTGCTTCCCCAAGATGGCTGGCCTTCAACTGAAACAGCTACTTTTGGAGATTCTGGTTCTGCTACTAAAATTTTCACTTTTGCAGCTTCTCTGAGTTTAGCAACGTACTGTTGTTGTTTTTCAAATTTCTGACGGAACTTAAGATATTCTTTGACGTCTTCTTTCTTAATTCTCTTGTCATTCAACGACAGACCCTTGGAAGCTAGAAAATCCGTGATTTCTTTATCAGTGATTTCAGCTGCAGCTCCTCCCCCTGCTTCTTTATCGAGGAGTTGTTCTCGAGATAAATTCTGCTTTTTTGCTTCCATTTCCAGGATCTTTTGATCCACATACTCGTTTATTGCTTGTTCTTTGGTTCGGTAAGCTTCTTCTTCTAAATCAAATAAGCGGGTTTTGACTTGAGCAAAAGCTTCTGAAGCTTTCACTTTGACTCCGTTGAACTCAGCAACAACGGGATCGCTTCCACCGGAACAGCCGGTAAGCATCAGGACGGTTAATGAAAAAATACCAATAAGTGTGTGTAACATAGTCGATTTTCTCCTCTGAAGAATCTACAGATTCGATAAAGATTAGCGGTCTTTAACAGATTTTGAAACTTTTTTTGATGGAATCAGTCAAAGAAGTTGCCGCGTCGTGCCATGTGAGATTGGGGAGGTGTTCCTGAAGAGAAGTAAAAACACTTTTGGATTGTCCGCACGGCCGAATTCCAGAGAAGAAGTTTTGTTGAGGAAAAAAGCAAACAGACAAACCATGAGAGGAGATTCCGTCTTTAAATGAAAGTCCAAAAGAAACCAACTTTTTTGTGTTCACGAAAATACCAAAGGGCTCATCTGCCGTCTGCGCGGGTAATCCCCAGGCTTTACAAGAGTCCAGAACAGCCTGTCGAAGTGTCTCTACAAATCGTCTGGCTTCTTTTGAGTTAAATCCCAGCGATTTAATATTTACGATAGGGTAAATAACTATTTGACCCGGTCCATGGTAAGTCCACTTACCTCCTCGAGAAACTTGAGCTAATCCCACTCCCTTTTCTTTCAGCTCAGCGGGGGTCCAAAGTAAATCGTCTGGAGATGCGTTTCTACCAAAAGTAAAAGTCGACGAGGGTTCGGAAATCAGAAGAAAAAAACGGGAGGGATCTTCTTCTACTTGCTGAATGAGTTCGCTTTGCAACTTTTCGAGATCCTGCCAATCAATGTTTTGCCGGATGATTGTTGTGGCTTTTAAAGAGCTGCTTACTTTTGAGCATTCTGGAGGCATATTGACCAAACACTATCAGTTGCAAAATGGCTAAGGCAAAAAAACCTACCTGGTTGATGCTCCTAACATAAGGGAAGTTAGGCGTTTTGCCAAAAAAACACTCACTAAAAATGATCCAACCAATCCAAACATATTGAAGAGCCGTGTTCCATTTGCCTATTTTTAAACTTGCCTGCGGCCCAGAAAGGTTGGGAATAAATTGGGAATATAAGTAACCGAAGCCAAGAAAAGCGGCAGTGAGGAAAACCACCCCTAAGAACCAGACCGGACAAAAACCAAGATAAGTTAAACCGAGGAAAAATCCCAACCCAACTAACTTATCGGAGATTTGATCCAGTACTACCCCCAGTAAAGTACACGTATTCCAGCGCCGAGCGAGGGTGCCATCCCAGAAATCGGTGAGGGCAATGAAAAGATAGACGGCAAGAGCGGGACCAGGTTCATTATCCGCCAGAAAATAAAGACTTACTGGCATGAGAACCAGACGAGAGAGGGTCAACAAATTGGGAAGTACTGCTTTCAAATAAACACCCTATGTAAATCAGGGGGCAGGGGGAACGTACGCTTCAACTCTATCGCGTTCAAGAAATCCAGCTCCGGAATGAACAATGGCAATCGCTCCGTCCTCGCCAAAAAAATCAACCACTTTTAACAATCCCTTAAATCTGCCAGGGGCCATCCCAATGACCAACCCGGACTCTTTATCAACTACAGGCTCCGCTTCTCCGAAAACTCTCAGCAACTGGTTACGGGAAACTCCACTTAACTCACCTGCATTAATATAAAACCGGTGAACATCGATTTTGGCAATCCTTCCGCTCCATCCAATTCGGTGAGCTTCCGAAGAAAATACCGGGATCAGTTGTTCCACTGCTTTGCTGACTGCCCCTTCTGCTTTGACTGCGTCGGTGGATGCAAGTGAGCGGCTACCGAAAAAGCGTGTATTTTCCTCAGTGACTTCCGCACTGAGATCTTTTGCTACCGTGAATTTCTGAGTGGTCACATCGAGTAACTTTATCTCTAAACTTGTTTGAACCGTGTTATAGCGAGTTTGAAAAAGACCCACCTGATTTCCTCGTTCTTTGATCCGGACATCCTTCAGAGTACCAATCACCAAGGCGACAAGGCCATGAGCGCGAGCAGCTTCTATGAGGGGAACCAAATCTGATTCATTCGCAGGGGCATTTAACAAAGAGGCTCCAGGGACATCTTGGTCTCGCACTACAATAAACTCATCCACACTATCCAATTTGTTTCTTACTTCTTCAGCGGCAAATTGGCTGAGCTCCGGCCCTCCGACAGAGCTTTCATTCCGAAAGGGAAGAACTAGGATTCGCTTCCGTAACGCTTGTTTAGACGAGTCTTGAGAACTTCTTCTTTTTGTTTCGACTATGGGAGTGTCTGAGTTATTAACCGAAGCTATATCTTGAGAGGATCCGGAGGAAGAGGCTTTCTCGAGATCAAGTAAAGCGCAGCTAGAAAGCAAAAAGCACAAAAGGATAAGGATTCGAGCCATACTGACCCCCGAGGATTTAGAGAAAAAAAGACTTAACGAGAGTATCTCACGACTATATTGCGAGAATCAACGCGGACTAAGGTAAGCTTAACATCTGCCACGCCTAAGTTTTCGATGCGTTGAGCCACTTCCTCACTGGCTAAATTGCTCATCGCCTCAAACTGTGCCGTGTTTTGGACAAAGGTTTTGGGAAGCCATTCTGAAAAGTAGCTTTGTTTGCTCAGAGCATAATCAATTTTTCGATATCCCAAATAGGTTTCGATTCCCTCAACTGTGATCGTCAAAGGAAGCGCAGTAAAACGCCCTTCCGCAATGGCTCTTTCAAAGTCTTGTTGGAACTGATTGAAAATCGGATTGAGTACCGTTTTTGTTTTATCTGGACTATCCAACTGTTTTAGAGTCAGCGATAACTCCTCGCTAATTATGGATAGAAGGCTTCCCCCTCGCTCCAGCGAATACAGATAAACATCCAACCGTGGGGAATCACAGCTCTTGCACTTATTTAAGTACAACCAAATTGCTGCATTTGTTCCTTCGGTCGCTAGAAAATCCTTGAGTCGGCTGATGCCTCTTTCATCTTTTGGGGGGGCAGTTGTTACCAACTCATTTGCTGGAATTAATTTCAAATTCAGTCGTTTGAGTTCTTGATTGAGAAGTTGAATTGAGGTTTGCGTATAAACCGAAGAACCTTTTTGAGTGAAATAATCGGGCGTCGGCAAAGAAAAATCGGGAATAGATTCCGTCATGATCAGCGAAGGACGAATTTGTCCCCCCTCCTGACCTTTTGTATCTGCTAAGCGCAGCCAACCCTTGAGGGCTTCAGTATCCAAGTGGCCTGAGAGCTCAACGATCTCCTTATTGGGTCCTTTTTGGGTTACTTTGTAATCCAAAATGTAGGATTCAGCGAATTTGGCAGTGACTAATTTTTCGTAACGGCTTGCTTTGTTTCCCATGTAATCCTTGAGCCATTGCATAATCGCATCTTGTTTGAGCTTTGAAAGAAGAGCAGGGGTTGCATCTTCTGAGGATTCTGCTTCGGCTTGAGGAGCGCTGGTAAGAGGAGCAGAAACGGTGAATGGAGCTTCAGCCTGAGCGTTGAAGCAGACTAAAGTTAATAAAACGAGGATTGAAAATCTAACGAAACTCAATTCGAACCCTTTCATCTAGGAGATTCTTCATAAAGTGTACCGTTTCTCTTCGCAATGGAACAGTCCCCTTCCAACGCAGAGTGGTAGACGTCGTGGGAAGTGTTTGAACATGGAAAAAGAGAGGTCCAAACCCGCGTTCCTCCTTGGGGGTTTGATACGACAAAAACTGCTGGAGTTGTTGCACTCGTTTGGCATCTTTCAAGAAGTCACTTGCATCTTGATCAAAGTACAGGTGCATTTCTCGCGCTAAGGCTTCAAAGGCATATCTGAGCGGAAGCACCTGGGATTGGCTTTTTTTAGATAAAAGAAGTTTAGCTCCGGATTCTCCTCTTTCTAATTGGGCTTTGACCCAAATAGGCTCATCACTTTTGAAGGTTCCTTCGTTCTCTAGATAGACATCCGAGAAAACCACCGCTTCAATTTCTCCGGTTTTATCCCCCAAAGTAACAAATGCCATTCGATCCCCACGTTTGGTGATGATTTCTCGCATTGTCACTATAGAAGCAGCGATAAAGACTTCTTTATTGGTGGGGTGGGCAACACACTCTTGTACTGTGGTCGTCGTGTATCTTTCGGTTTCCCAATTGAACTCATCGAGAGGATGCCCGGTAACGTAAAACCCAATAGTTTCTTTTTCAAACCGTAATTTTTCGAGAAGCGTCCAAGGTTTAGTTTCGGGGTAAGTAAAACGGTGTTGAGTAAAGCTGTTGTCCTGCTCGCCCAAAAGATCTGAAAAACTGGGTTGCTGTTCATCTCTGAGCTTTTGTGCGCTTCCTCCCAGCTCCAATGCCGAATCAATAGCTTTAAAAATCGAGGCCCGATGAACATTAAAGCTATCGAATGCCCCAGCCTTAATCAAAGCTTCCAAGACTCTTTTGTTTACCATTCGATTATTGGTTCTGGAGCAAAAATCAAAGAGATCTGAGAACTTTCCACCCGTTTTTCTTGCTTCAAGAATATTATCGATAGCAATTTGCCCCACCCCTTTGATAGCTCCGAGGCCAAATCGAATTTGAGACTCCGAGAGAACTGTAAAGTCGGTTTCAGATTCATTGATGTCAGGGGCAAGAACAGAAATTTGGTGCTTATTAGCGTCTGCAATGTATTTGGTGATTTTGTCTGTGTCTTCTCGCTCAATGGAAAGCAAGCTGGCAAAAAAGATAACGGGGTAGTGAGATTTTAAATAAGCCGTTTGGCAAGTGACTACTGAATAAGCAGCCGCATGGGATTTATTAAAACCATAGCCAGCAAAATTCGCCATCAAGTCGAATAATTTCTCAGCTTTTACTCGGTCATGGTTATTTTTGGTTGTACCTTCCAGAAAGACTTCTTTCTGCTTTGCCATTTCCTCCGGAATCTTTTTTCCCATCGCTCTTCGGAGCAAATCTGCACCACCTGCAGTGTAGCTTGCGAGCTTCATAGCAATTTGTTGCACTTGCTCCTGATAAACCATAATTCCGTAGGTTTCAGCCAAGATGGGTCTGAGTTCCTCAAAGTCATATTCAATGGGAATTTGTCCGTGCTTGCGGCCGACGTAGTCATCCAGCATTACCATGGGACCTGGCCGATAGAGCGAAGTGATAGCTACGATATCCGCAAAGCGGTTGGGTTTTGCTCTTCGAAGAAGATCTTGCATCCCTGAACTTTCAAGCTGGAAAATCCCATTCGTATCTCCCTGACAAAGAAGTTCAAAAGTTTTCGTATCAGCAAGGCTGATCTTATCTAACTCAAGTCGAGCCTCGGGATGCTTTTCGTTCACAAGAGCTTCTGCTTTTTTAAGAAAAGTCAGAGTTTTTAAACCTAAGAAGTCAAATTTAATAAGGCCAATCTCCTCAGCCTTTTTCATGTCGTACTGGATAACTAGCTCATCATTTTTTCCGCGATAAAGAGGGCAATGTTCCACCATCGGACGGTTAGAGATGACTAGCCCCGCCGCATGAATCCCTGCATGTCGATAGAGCCCTTCAATTCGTCGACTGATTTCAAAAAGAGTATGGATTTGAGGATCTGTTTCCGTCAGCGCTCTTAAACGAGGCTCTTTTTCAAAAGCTTCATTGAGAGTGATGTTAATTTCTTCGGGAACTAATTTAGCGATTTTATCTACGTCCTGGGCCTGCATCCCCATGACTCGCCCAACATCTCGAGTAACCCCACGAGCTTTTAAGTTTCCAAAAGTAATAATTTGAGCCACACAATCTTTGCCATACTTCTGAGATACATACTCAATCACTTCGGGGCGTCTATCCATACAGAAGTCGACGTCAAAGTCTGGCAAAGAGACTCGCTCAGGATTTAAGAAACGTTCAAAAAGAAGTCCGTGCTCAAGAGGATCAAGTTCCGTAATTCGTAAACAGTAAGCGACTAAACTACCAGCTCCCGATCCACGACCCGGCCCCACAGGAATTCCCTGTTTCTTTGCAAAACCGATAAAGTCTTGAACAATTAAAAAGTATCCTGTGAACCCCATCGAGTTAATGATTCCCAGTTCTTTTTCTAATCGCTCATCATATTTTTTGAGGTCTTCAGGAGAAAAACTTTTCTGGTGGTATTTTTTAGACTCTTCTAATCGAACCTGTAAGCCCTCACTTGAAAGCTGATTTAAGTGTTCTTGTTGAGAAAGTCCCTGAGGAGGATCAAATTTCGGAAAATGATAAATCTTTTTTCCCTGATCATCTTTAAACTTAAATTCAAAGTGACAAGAGTTCACAATCTTCTGAGTGTTTTCAATTGCCTCTGGACAGAATGAAAACTCTTGCTTCATCGTTTCTTGTGACTTGAAATAAAACTCCTGACTGACTAGCGAAGCTCCAGACATTTCCTCCATTTTTTGCCCGGTTTGAATAGCCATTAAAACTTCTTGAGAGAGAGCATCCTCTCTGCGCAAGTAATGGCAATCAGCAGTAGCTACCAAGGGGATGCCGAGTTCTTTTGCGAGCTCTTGAAACCTGTCGTTAACAACCATTTGCTGGTGAAGCCCATTTTGTTGCATTTCAAGATAGAAGCGTCCTGGAAAAACTTTTTGAAACCATTTAGCTGCTTCTCGGGCTCGATCCATGTCGCCAATCATAGCGGCACTGGTGACTTCTCCCTTGAGGCAGGCAGAAGTAGCAATGAGCCCCTCTGAGTGCTGGGCTAAAAGATCTTTGTCGATTCGAGGCCGGTAATAAAAGCCTTCTAAGTAACCTGAGCTGACAAGCTTGCTGAGGTTTTGATATCCGATTTCGTTCTGAACCAGGAGGACCAAGTGTTGGAGGCCAGAACGTCCTACCGCGTAGGGAGCGATTTCTTCATCTGCATTGCCGGTGTTTCCTCTTAAGAGGCGCCCCCCAGGAGCTACATAGACTTCGCAACCTAAAACCGGTTTGAGTCCATATTTTTTTGCTTTCAAATAAAAATCTACTGCCCCAAACATGTTACCGTGGTCTGTGAGCCCGACGGCGGACATCTTGTATTCACACGCGAGCTTAAAGAGTTCATCCAGTCGGATAGAACTCTCCAACAGACTGTATTGAGAGTGTAAATGAAGATGAGAAAAATCAGACATGGTACTAATGAATCAAAGTTCCAATTTTTTCATATCGAATCCAAGCTTCTCCTCGAATCCAATCAAAAGTGAAACGGAAAAAATCTACTACGAAGTAAGCAATTTGCTCCACAAGGGAATGCTGTTTGACCATGCTTTCTTTTAACAAGGGATCCCAGCCCGAGAACCAAATAAAGAGAGCTTTTCCTTTCAAATTGTCCATGGGCACAAACCCCCAAGCACGAGAATCGTAGCTATTGTCTCGGTTATCTCCCACAGCAAACAGGTGTCCTTCGGGAACTGTGATCGGCTCTAAATACCGGCTGGGATTTCCATCAGCCATGGAGTCTAAAATTACAAAGTGTTTTTTACCCGTTAAGTTTTCAACGTACAGGCGTTTATCGCTGTTTCTTTCAATGTCGTACAGGATACTTCTATCTGAGAATTCGGATTTAAGCATTTCCTGACCGTTTACATAAAGAACTCCATTTTGAATTTCTAGTCTATCGCCAGGAAGTCCCACGGCTCTTTTTACATAAGTCATTTCGGGTCGGTGAGGGGCTTGAAATAAAATCACATCGCCTCTTTTGACCTCGCCTAAATGAAATACCGTCCAGTTCGTAAAAGGAAATTTAAAATCGTAAGCGCATTTGAGTGCATAAAGACGATCGCCTGTTTTTAGAGTGGGTTCCATGGACCCTGTAGGAACCACGTAGGGTTCGACAAGAGACGAACGCAAGGCAAAAAGCCCTAAAATCAAGAGCAAAAGTTGAGCGAAGTTTTTAAGTGATTGGACCAAACTGGAACTCCTAGATGTTTAGAAAAATACTTCGGCATCATAGGGGGACAGGGCTCTTAAGACAAGGAAAGTCCCTCGGGTAACGCGCCGCGCATCCAGGTTTTTTTTAATTAAAAAGTCAGGGGAATCGGCCGATAAGATTAGGACAAGGAATATTAATGAAATTACACGACTTTTTTTGGGATTCTCCCGCATTGGATCCCTACCGAAAAAATGCAAAATCGGGGACGCTTTTGTTTGAACAGGGATTCCCTGCAACGAGCTTTTTGATAATCACTCGCGGCATCATTGAATTGGTCGCTAAAAAAAATGATCGGTTTTCTGTCATTAATTATTTGGGGGCCGGAAATATGCTGGGCGAGAAGGCCTTGTTTGACCCATCTGTTTTTGCTCGCGTGTTTGGAGCTCGAGCTCTAGGAGATGTGTCCTATCTGGAGTTTAATCAAACAGCGATTAAGGATTTACGTCAAAAGGCGCCAGACCTTTTGATTGAGATCTTAGAGGCCACGCTGCGAATCTCTCATGAGCGAATTCACCGCATGAATCTCTTAGTGCAAAAGTTCCGGTCGTCACACCCGACGGAACGGTTTCTTCAGTTGCTGTTGCACTTCTGTGTTTATCATGGGCACCCCTGCTCTGAAGGACAAGCCATCATCGTGAATTTTGAGACTATCAACTACTACTTAGATATTAACTCATATCAATTGGAAGAAATGCTGGACGGCCTCCTCAAAACAAATCTTCTCATCAAAAAAACAGACTCTGTGTTTGTTATTCCGAACGAAGAAAAATTCAGAGAAAGCATTCCTAAATTAAAAGAGGAAATTGTTCCCATCGATTTCATTTGATTCTCTATGGCCTTTCGAAAAGAAAAAGATGCGTTGGGAGAGATAAGGATACCTGAGGGGAAACTTTGGGGAGCAGGCACTCAGCGAGCTGTTGAAAATTTTCCCATTAGCCGTCTTCAGTTTCCATCGGAATTTTTCGAGGCATTTTCCTTGCTAAAACAGGCAGCTGCAGAAACTAATTGGGAGCTTGGGCTTTTGGAGCCGCAAATTGCGAAAGCTATTATCAAAGCGGCAGAAGAAATTGAAAAGGGGGAACATCGAGACCACTTTCCCGTGGATGTTTTTCAAACGGGCTCAGGAACCAGCACCAATATGAACTTTAACGAAGTGATCGCAACTCTTGCTTCTCAAAAATCAAAAAAAAGAGTTCATCCCAATGATCATGTTAATAAGGGGCAATCGAGCAACGATATTTTTCCCTCTGCAATTCATGTCAGCGCTGTTCTGATGATTGAAAGAAAGCTTCTTCCTCACTTAAAACATTTGGAGGAGGGGCTGGAAGTGAAGATAAAGGAGTTTAAGGGATTTATAAAAGTGGGGCGAACCCATCTCCAGGATGCCACTCCCATTCTGCTCAGTCAGGAGTTCTCAGGTTATCTGGAACAAGTGAGAAAGGGAAAACGACGGGTTGAAAATGCTTTGGCTTCGTTGTTGGAGTTAGCCGTTGGCGGAACTGCCGTGGGAACCGGAGTAAACACTCACCCGGAGTTTGGAAAACGAGTCTGTCTTAGCGTTTCAAAAAAGACAGGGTTTAAATTCAAGGAAGCCACTAATCACTTTGAAGCTCAGGCTTCAAAAGATGGTTGTTTAGAAATGAGCGGAGCTCTTAAAACACTTGCTGTTTCACTTACTAAAATTGCCAATGACCTGAGATGGCTCGCTTGTGGTCCGAGAGCGGGGATTTCGGAAATTAACCTTCCAGAGGTTCAACCCGGAAGTAGCATTATGCCTGGGAAAGTAAACCCAGTGATTCCCGAGTCGCTTTTGCAAATCTGTGCAAAGGCAATTGGAAATGATGCTGCGTTAACTTGGGCGGCAGCTTCGGGGAATTTTGAACTCAACACGATGATGCCCCTCATTGCTTTTACTTTATTAGAGTCAATTGAGATTCTTGCTAACGGTATTGAGATGTTTGAAAAAAAGTGTGTTCGTGGAATTCAAGCGAATCCGGAGCGTATGGATGAGCTGCTTAAGCGAAATTTGATGTTGGCGACTCCGCTTGCGTTAAAAGTAGGCTACGATAAGGCTGGTGAAGTAGCGAAGCGGGCCTACCGAGAAAACAGAACTGTGTATGATGTTGCTCTTGAGATGCTTTCAATACCGAGAGAAGAGTTAGATAAGATTCTTGATCCGCGCCAGATGCTTCGAGCGACTATTCCAAAATAAAGAACTCAACCCGACGGTTTAATTTTCTTCCGCGTTCGCTCGCGTTACTAGCTTTTGGTTTTCGTTTTCCGAAGCCCTGGGTCACGAGACTATCTTCTGGGATTCCCTTGCTGACTAGATAAGCTTTTACAGAGTTTGCTCGAGCGAGAGAAAGCTTTAGATTGTAGGCCTCGGTATGAGTAGAGTCTGTATGGCCTGAAATCAAAAGTTTTCTCACTTTGTTTTCTTTAATCACTTCTGCAATCTGATCAAGAAGATTGTAGCTATCACGCAAGAGTTCTGCACTTCCCACTTTGAAATTAATGTTTTTACGGATCACAAATTTTCTATCGACTATATTGACATCCGATGTGGTGAAGTAATGCTTTCGCTCCGTCTGGGTGATTCCAAATGTGTAGCTAACTTGTCCTAGAATTTGGTAGTCGGGCATGAAGGGAACTCCCGCAACCGGTGTTCCACCGGAGAGTCCACGGTTGATAGCGACATCGGCTCCCAAGAGCAAAGCTAAGCTCTTATTGTCTAGCGGAGTAAACCGAGCCCCAGCACTTAAGCGAGAGGGAGAGTTCGTCCAGCTCAAAGAACTATTTACATGGTGAGTGTGTTGAAACTCTAAGAAGGGAATAAAGTCGCCCAATTTGTATTCCACCCCCAACGCAGTATTGATGGTTGAAAAGCGACTGAATTCATAAAAAGTTTCTGAAGCAAGAATTCCAGAGCTAGCCGAGCGGATTTGAGGCATGTGATAGAGCAAATTTAAGTGAAAAAAAAGCGGCAGCCCTGTGCTGGGGTAAAGAGAAAATGTTCCAAGGACTCCGAGTCCGCCACTGAGAGTGCTGACGGCAGGGGAGAGACTATTAAAATTAGAAGCAATAAGAAAATTTCCAATGGGCGCAATAGCAAAACTGTCATTGATTGGAAAAGAGTAAACAGCCGAAAAATTAAAATCCCCGAGTGAAGAAATGAGTTGTTTCGGAGTGCCGAAAGTAGTGGAAGAGTTTCTTCGAACTACAGCGAGTGTCAGATTATTGAGGGGAGAGTATCCCACAAATAAATTCTCGGCGATCGAATTAGCTTCCCTGCCTGTACCAAAATCTGGTGCGTTGCTTACCGAGTAGAACTCACCGCCAATTCCGAAGCTCAGAGCTCCCAAAGGCAAACTCTCAGCGGAGCGGGTTCTAAAAATTCCCACTGTTCCCCAATTGGAGGGGTAGAGATGCTCTTTGCGGTTAATAGAAGAAACTTCGTAGCTTTCTGAAGCACTCTCTTCCTCTTGAGAAATCTCAATTCCCTTTTCCTGAATTTCTGAGTTGGAAGTTTCCTCGGCGTGAAGGGGCCCCGAGAAATTCAAAAGAATGAAAAAAATGACATAAAGAGCTTTCAATTATTCAAATTTTAACACGAATCTCACCAACCCCTGGAGCAATCTTGAAGTTTTTTTCACAATTAAACGCGTCGCGTTGTTTTGGGTTATACTGGATAAAGAGCAGGGGGATCCATGTTAAAAATTTTGGGATTGGGATTAGGGCTGGTCAGTGCAGTCGTCACTGGTTTTATTTTCTATCAGAGCATGAACTCATTGAATCGGTTCTCTAAGCACTCAGAGCACGTCGCTGCTCACTCTGAGGGGGCCGGACACGAAGAAGTTAAGGAGAGCGCCCATGGCGGCGGTCACGAGACGGCAAAAGCCGAAGAGCATGGCGGTGGTCATGGTGAGGCCCCGGCGGAAGGCCACGGAAGCGGAGGACATGGGGAAAGTGCTCCCGCTGAAAAGCGAGAAACTGCTAGTTCCAAGGGAATGATCCCTTTCTTAAGCCTAGATGAGTTGTTTGCGAATATTAATCAGGACAAAAGCAGCCATACTTTAGCGATTAAGGTCGACGTAGAGTTTTTTGATCTGGAAGCAAAGCAAGCTTTCAAATCAAACCAACCCGCAGTTAAAAACCTGATTATTCAGACTTCCCGAGAACAGGAATACGAGCGGCTTTCAACTTTGTCTGGAAAGCTTTATTACAAGGAATTGTTGATTCGACGGATCAATGAACATTTTCAAAAGCCATTAGTAAAAGATGTCCATTTTGCATCTTTCTTTTTGCAGTAAACTTTACACTCGGCTGTTCTCTAGCTATCGTGTGACCCGTGGTAAGAAAAGCTAAAATCATTTGTACGGTAGGCCCGGCTACGAGCACTCCGGAGAAAATTGAAGCGCTGGCTCGCGCTGGCATGGATATCGTCCGTCTTAATTTTTCTCATGGTAATCACGCCGACTTTTCCCGAATCATTGGCTATATCAGAGAAATTGAACCCCGCTTGGGAAAGCCACTGGGAATCATGGCTGACATTCAGGGACCCAAAATCCGAGTAGGAAAATTCCAAACAGGAGATTTAGAGCTCATCAATGGGAAAGAAGCCCTGATTGTCACTGAGCCGGTCATGGGCGGAATGGAAGGGGAGCTGGCTGTTATCCCTACCGATTATAAAGAGTTTATTAAAGATGTTCTTCCGGGACACACCATTCTTTTAGATGATGGTTTGATCGAATTAAGGGCAGAAGAAAAAAATGCTCGTGGATTAAAGTGTCGAATCATCAACGGGGGTATCTTAAAGCCACACAAAGGGATTAGCGCTCCGGAAAGTTCCTTTTCCGCCAGAAGCATCACTGAAAAAGATTACGACGATATTTTGTTCTGCCTCGAACGAGGAGTCGATTTTATTGCAATGTCCTTTGTTCGAACAGCCCAAGAAGTGAGAAGTTTAAAGAGCTTTATCCAGTCTCGTGGAAAAAATATTTTACTTTTGGCTAAGATTGAAAAAAGAGAAGCTTTGGCCAATTTGGATGACATCATTGACGTCTCCGATGGCGTTTTGGTGGCCCGAGGAGATTTAGCAGTAGAAGTTGGAAATGAACGAGTTCCCGTTCTCCAAAAAAAGATCATCAAGCGGGCAAATCTCAGAGGAAAATCGGTGATTATTGCGACTCAGATGCTTTCTTCGATGATAGATAATCCTCGTCCGACTCGAGCTGAAGCATCCGATGTTGCAAATGCCATTGTGGATGGAACCGATGCTGTGATGCTTTCCAATGAAACCGCTGTTGGAAAATTTCCCATCGAGACTGTTCAAATGATGGTAAAAATCGTTGAGGAAATGGAAGCAGAGCCCCCGACTTGGGGAATTACTGCTTTCAACGAGTGGCTCTTGCCGCCCGAAGGACAAACTGCAATGGCACTCTTACAAAGTGCCGTTCGATTGGCTTCAGTAGTTAAGTCGAAGCTTTTTGTAGTGGTCACGCAATCTGGGCAATCTGCTTTGCTTACTTCCAAATGCCGGCCCGCCAATCGATTAATTGCAATGACTTCAAGCAAGGACACTTATCGTCAACTAAGTCTGAAATGGGGCGTTGAAGCGGTGCTGGTGCCGGATCTTCAGAAATTAGGCTCTGAGTCAGCGGTGTTTGATGCTATTAGTCGAGAACTTCTCAAATTGAACCTCTGCCAAAGAGGCGATAGAATAGTAATTACTGCAGGACTTCCGATTTTGGCTCACGGATCCACCAACACGATTAAAGTCCATCAAATTTAGATAAGTCTTAGAGCCTTCATTTACTTCCCATGATTCCAAGAAAACAAATTCAAAGCCCTCGGGCGTTTCGTCTTGTTCTTAATGTGAATTGGACTCTGATTGCCATTCTCCTCGTGATGGGAATGTTTGGAAAAAGAGGATGGCTCGACCTAAAGCGCATGAACAACGAGAATCAGCGCATTCAAAATGAACTGTCTAAGGTTCAGGAACAAAAAGATGTACTCGTTTCCGAAATCCGAGCTCTTCAACAAGATAGACAAGCTCAAGAGCATACGATTCGAAAGGTTTTAGGGTATATTAAGCCTGACGAAACCGTGATTGAATTTTAGAGGGGCCTCTTGAAAACCGTAGACAAATTTAAAGTTTTGGCGCCTTGCAGAGCCGATCTTGCTGGAGGTACCTTGGATCTCTGGCCCTTGTTTTGTCTGATCCCCTCTTCTTTGACTCTTAATATCGCACTCGATTTGTTTGCCCGAGTAGATTTTGAAGTTTCGGAGAGTTCACAGCTTGAAGTCATCCTCAAAAACAAAACAGAACAATATAAAATTTCGGAAATAAACCCAGCTCTTAATTTGAGTTTGATTCCCGATTCACTGAAGTTTCCTGCTTTTATTGTGAATCAGTTTTTGATTTTGCAACGACAGGTTCCCAGAGTTTCAATGGAAATTGAGTTGGGTTCCGCTGTCCCCGTCGGCAGTGGACTGGGCGGGTCTTCCACTCTTTTAGTTGCTTTGGGCCGAGGGTTGTGCCGAGTTTGTAACGATTTTACAGAGCAGGGATGGCAGTGGCGATTTCTCCAGTGGGCTAAAGATACTGAAGCAGCTTTCTTAAAAGTGCCAACGGGAACTCAGGATTATTTGGCTGCGATTTTTGGTGGCCTTCATGGTTATGAGTACCAATTAGGTCGGATTGAGCAGACTTCTTTTTCTTCTCCTGTGTTCCAGCAGCTCAATGAACGGCTTCTGGTTATCTTCTCCGGGGAAAAGCACCACAGTGGAATGAGTAACTGGGAAGTATACAAAAAAGCAGTCGAAGGGGATTCCGGAGTCATCAAAGGATTGAAAGGAATTGCTGGGATTGCCCACAAGTTGGATGCTGTTTTAAGAGAAGAAAAAGTAGACTGGAATGCCGTGGGAAATCTCCTTGACTCCGAATGGGCTTTGAGAAAAACAACTTTTCAAGTGAGTACTCCTACTTTGGATTCCATTATCGAGCAGACGAAAGCAGTACCCGGAGTGTTAGGGGTCAAAGTATGTGGAGCTGCTCAAGGGGGCAGCCTTGTTGTCTTAGTGGATCCCCTGAAAAAAGTTTCTGTGATTGAAAGATTAAAAAAATCAAACCTTCAGGTCTTACCTACACAAGCGACATTGATGGGTGTTTCTATACAGGATGCTCACTCCGATGTGGATTAGCGTAGTCTCATGAAAAGACCGTCTTTTGATTGCATTGTCCTGGGTCTCGGAGCGATGGGAAGCAGTACGGCTTATCAATTAGCTCTAAAAGGAAAAAAAGTTCTTGGGCTTGAGCAGTTTACATGTGCTCATGACCGGGGAAGCTCCCATGGAGAAACAAGGCTCATTCGAAAAGCTTATTTTGAGCACCCAGACTACGTCCCGCTTTTAGAACGCAGTTATCAGCTTTGGAAAGAGTTAGAGCTTCGGAGCAGGAAAAAACTGCTGCATGAGACGGGTTTAGTGATTTTCGGAGAAGAGAAAAAAAGCCAGATTTTGCAGGGTGTTCGGTTAAGCTCAAGCCGGTATGGGATTCCCATTGAAGAATGGGATTATAAGACGATTCAAAAGCGGTTTCCACAAGCGAACGTTTCATCTTCCTTTATCGGACTCTATGAGAAATCCGGCGGATATTTGGAAGTGGAAAACTGTGTTCAAACTTTTTGCGAGCAAGCGGGCCATTTAGGATCTGAACTTCATTTTGAAGAGCCTGTGAATTCCTGGAAGAAAACTGAAAGTGGTTTTGAAGTAATGACTTCAAAAGGTACCTATCATGCTCAGCAACTGGTCATTACGACAGGTTCTTGGAACGGCATATTACTGAAGGAAGCCAATCCCTTTTTAAAAGTGCACCGGGCCCCTCTTTTTTGGTTTGAGTCCCAGGGAAAGTTTAAAAAAGAAAAAGGTGTTCCGTGTTTCGCATTCGATGTACCCGAAGGATTTTTCTATGGATTTACCGAAAGCGGGGGAGAAGTGAAAATCGCTCTTCATCAGCCCCTTGAACTAGTAAAGGATCCGAGTCGAGAAGATCGAAGCGTGAAGCCTGAAGAAGCGAAGCCTGTAACTGACTTTGTGGTCGAGTACCTGAAGGACTTAAACCCAGAGCCCACAAGGGGCGCGATTTGTTTTTATACTCTTTCACCCGATACTCATTTTATTTTAGATGCGATTCCCGATTGTCCTGGTGGTTTTTGGGCGGGAGGGTTTTCTGGGCACGGGTTTAAATTTGCAAGCCTTATTGGAGAGGTTCTCTCTGATTGGGTAATCGACGGAAAAACGCGATCCCCAGTTCAGTTTTTAGCAATGAGAAGACTTCAAGGATAAAAAAATGGCAAACGAGATTGAAAAAAGAGGGAACAGTTATCGATTCTTTCCGGGAAACCGATGGAGTTGGGCTGCCATTCGTAAAACCTATAAAGATTTTTTTAGCCAGGGCCTGAGTTTTTGGACCGAACAATCTTATGACATCCCGATGGAGACAACTGTCCGGGTGCTTCTGGGGCTTATGGTAATTGAGAGCATCGTACAAGGACTTCTCAATGCACGTTATGATTTTTTAAGCCGGTTTGTAGGTCAACTGGGAGGTTTAGTTGGGCAGGGGATTTTCATCGGTTTTGTCGTCCTCATGAAAGAGTGGTTAGAAGCCAAAGGGAGTTTTAGAGAGTACCTAGCTTTTGATACATGCGCCCGCTTTATACTTTTGCCTATCGCCTTGTTATCAGGGTTATCAACCCAGTTAGGGCTCTTGTTAAATTTTGTTGGGGTGCTTTGGATTCTTTACGCTTCTTATCGAACGTTTCATGTGGTGCTCACTCGATTTTTGATTCTGGTTGCGATTGTCTGGGGTATTGCTGGTCTTGCTTTCTTAGGGGCTTTTATTACTGGTCTTAAAATGTTTGGATGAGGAGGGGGTTATGAAACCTTTATTGGTGTCGTTGGCATTTCTGTCGTGTGCCGTTTGGGGAAGTACCATCAAACACTACTCGCTACCTTCCTTTCGCGGTACCTATTTGAGCTGGGACGGCGACTACCTGGAATTGCCCGGCAAACCTCTTCTTCCCAAGATGACTTCCAAAATTCTTCTACCCTTTCATCAGACCATTGAAAAAGTAGAACTTAAAACAGTCGATGAACAAATGTGGACTGAGAAGCTCGTTTTGGATCCGGTCCCCTTTCCAAAGCCCATGTGTGAAAGTGAAAGTCATAATCTGAATAAGAACTTTCTAGATGAAGGACTTGGTTATTTTCCTGAAACTCCGTTGGGTGAGGCCTTTGTCGTAGAGAAGCATGGCTATCAAATTCTCTATATCGATATCTATCCGGCACGCTACGAATTTGAAAGTAAAAGCCTGACTTGGCTCCCTCAATCACAACTAGTGGTGTATTTAAAAGAAGATCCCAAACCGACCGGGGGATTTTCAGCGACTGAGGAAGACCAAAAAGCTGCTTTACTGCTTGCAGATCAAACGGGGGATCTCGAAACTTATCCCCCTGTCACAGCAAAAAACCCCAGCGCTGAGTATTTAGTTGTCGGACCCGCAGCGTTTTTTGAAGATGAATCGATTCATTCCCTGAAAGCTCTTATGCTCGAAAAAAGAGCTCGGGGAATGACGACAAAAGCGTTAACCCTTGAAGAGGTAACAGCTAATTATCAAGGATCAGACACTCAAGCTAAAATTCGAGAGGCCGTGAGGGCCCATTATCGCGACGAGGGAACACGATATCTTCTCTTGGTGGGTAACGGATACTCCATTACCCCTACCAAAATTCTCACCGTCAACATGAGCGAGGGAAATCTTCCTTCTGATCTCTACTTTGGTTGTCTAGATGGAGATTTTAAAAGTAAGCCTTACGATATGGCATGCGAAGTAGCAGTGGGCAGGGCCCCGGCGACCACCCTCAGCGATGTTCATGTTTTTGTCCGAAAGGCATTTGCCCTCCAAGATGTGAATGAGGGAGATCCGCTCGTTTGGAAGACCGTAAACTTCGGCGAGAAGCTAGATAGCTCTACCTACGCATCGATGAGTCTTAAGATGCTCGAAATCGGAGGGATTGCAGGGCAAGGAGTTCCGACGGTTGGGTATCCGGCCCAGACTGAGTTTTATAAACTCTATGAGACTCCTAAAGTGACTTATTCTTCTACCACTGTGATTCAAAGTTTGAAGCTTGCGCCTTTTTATACTTTGAACCACTTGGGGCATTGCCAGACGACTTACTGTTTGCGTTTGAAAGCAGAAATGATTCCAGAAGTAAAAACGAGTTTTCCTTTCTTCGGAATTACGCAAGGTTGCTTTCCGGGAAATATGCGCCAAGCAAATTGGGCCAGTAAGATGATCAATTTAGCAGATGGGGGCGCTGGAGCTCTGATAGCTAATTCAAATTACGGTTGGTACGAGCCAGGGGGAGGAAACGGCCATTCCAATCGGCTTCACACGATGTTTTACGATACGGTTTTTAAAGAAGGTTCCCGTGGCCTAGGAAAGACTTTGTATCGTGCAAAGGAACGGCTGATTGATCAAGCTAATTCAAATTCGTACATGCGCTGGGTGCTCTACGAAACGAATCTCTTTGGCGATCCCGAAGTCGCACTTCGGTTTCCGAAGTAAAGTGAGGGTTAGTACATCAATTGAACGCGTTGGAAGTTGATATTAGCCACAAAGCTTCCTGAGTTATCGGAAGCACAGCCTGGATCGTTTACAATCAAGTAAAGTCGTCCCGTGCTGTAAGTCACGCTGGTGTTAAGGTAACTTCCAACAAGGAATGGAGTCCCATTTACTCCAATTTTTCCAATCAAAGCTACATTTCTAAAAGACTGGGCGTTAGAAACTTTGCAATATTGGTAGGCATTAGAATCTACCCCATCAGCTGTGGAGTAAGCACCCACTCTATGCTGAATTTGCCCGGAAGTGGTGACTGTTAAAGAAGAGCCGTAGCCCGCGCTGCTGGGTGATACATCAACGCCTGTATCCACCCACTGGGTAGAACGGGAATCGACAGAAACTTGGCGAGTGACAGGAGTTCCGCCGGAGCTGCCGCCACATCGGCCAGCAGCGACTGCTTGTTGGCATTCTGAAAGAGAGTTGAATGGCCCGCGAGGAGCACAGCCGTTTGTGCCTGTGTTGAGTTGGCAACTGGTTCCATTGAAATAATAACTATAAACTATAGCCATAGTGCAGTATTGCCCACTCGTTCCCTGATCAAGTCCACAGGAATTGGGGACTGGTCCCGGAGTAGGAGTTGGATAATATCCCCCGCCTGAGACATTGAGAGTGATTTGAGCATCACACATTGCTCCGGTGGTTTGCGATTGAGCTCGTACATAAATCGTTTTTGATCCGGCGCTATTAAACGTCATCCAGAATTGTGACCACGAATTGTAATAGCGGCCAGTCTCTGAAGGATCTAGCGTCCAGACGTTTACGATTTTTAATTGGTCACCGTATCCATAATAAGAACTTCCATTGCTCTGAACTGAGAAGTAGTAAGAACCCCCCACTTGTGGATAAGCGGGCGAGCCAGAACTGTAGTAATTTGAAATCGCATAAGGTCCTTGAATGGAGCAACTGGAATAAGGCGAAGAGGTAGGAGTCATCGTGCTGCCCGTGAAGTTCAGAGTAATACTTCCAGTAGAGTAGGTACCTGCGGCAGTAGTAACTGTTACCGTGACTGAACCAGCGCCAGAGCTAGTGACTCCGACTTGTTGGACACCGGTAGAGGTTCCGACAAAGCTGGCTCCAATTGAATTGCTACTAAATTGAAAATTATAAGTGTTGCTCGAGCTGCCGGAGCTGCCGTAGGCAAAAAGATAAATCACTTGTCCTACATTCGCTGATTGGCCGGGAGCTGCGACAACACTTAAGTTCGCAGCGAGGATGGAGGTATTTGAAGGTTGCCCACTTGCAAAAGGATCTAAAGTGGGAATGACTTGTTGATTGCCCTGAGGTGCCGGAACAAAATTGGCCATCTTATTCGATTTCCCACACGCGGAGATGAGAAGAGATAGAGTCAGAAAACTTAAGATGCCGTAAGAAGATTTCTTCAGTTGAACTCTCATGATGTACCTCACAAAGGGGCTTATGCCCTTACTTAAGTGCAAGGGGTGAGCCATGGGGGGCCTAGGCGTACACAAGTGGATAGGTTTAGAGTGTGCTTGAGGTGTCTATCGTAAGTAATCGAAATTATTTATAAAAAAATGAACAAAGTTTGTATACCCAATGAGAATACGGGGCTCGTTTTTCTAAGTGCTTAAAAAGACAAAGAGAACTAAATTACTCTTCTCCGCCTCGGCCTCCGAAGAAGTCATTTCCCTTATCATCGACAATGATAAAAGCAGGGAAGTCTTTTACTTCGATTTTCCAAATGGCTTCCATGCCGAGCTCTGGGTACTCGAGCACTTCTACTTTGGTAATACAGTCTTTTCCCAAGCGAGCTGCTGGGCCCCCAATAGAGCCCAAATAAAAGCCACCATACTGTTTGCAGCTATCAGTCACTTCCTTGGTGCGATTTCCTTTACCCAACATCACGAGGGAGCCGCCCTCTTTTTGGAAGAGAGGCACGTAAGGATCCATTCGTTGCGAAGTTGTCGGGCCAAAGCTTCCAGAGGGGTGGCCTTCCGGAGTTTTAGCTGGGCCGGCGTAATATACTGGGTACTGTTTGAAATATTCTGGAATGCCTTTTCCCTGCTTAATTCGCTCCAACACTTTTGCATGGGCAATGTCTCTTGCAACGATCAGCGGTCCATTGAGCATCACCCGAGTTGAAACGGGAAGCTTGTGGAGTTCAGCTAAAATTTCTTTCATCGGCCGATTGAGATCCAAGGCTAACCCCTTGTCATTTTCAGGAGTTGAGGCTGGGAGAAACCGAGCTGGGTTTTCTTCTAGTTGTTCTAGAAAGAATCCCTCAGCAGTGACCTTTGCTTTGATTTGTCTGTCGGCTGAACAAGAAACTCCGATGCCTATCGGGCAGCTGGCTCCATGGCGCGGGAGGCGAATGACTCGTACGTCATGAACGAAATATTTCCCACCAAACTGAGCGCCAATTTTTGTTTCCCGTGCCCAATGCTCAATGAGTTTTTCCATCTCTAGGTCGCGGTAAGCCCTTCCAGCAGAGTTTCCCGTGGTTGGAAGATCATCGTAGTAGCCGCAACTGGCCAGTTTCACCGTTTTCAATGTCATTTCAGCTGAGGTGCCACCAACCACAAAAGCCAAATGATAAGGCGGACAAGCCGCTGTTCCTAGTTGAGAAAGGGTTTCTTTTACAAAGGCTTCCATTGATTCCGGATTGAGAACCGATTTGGTTTTTTGGAAAAGATAGCTCTTGTTCGCGCTTCCGCCACCTTTTGCAATAAACAAAAATTCATACGCCTCTCCCGGAACCGCGTAGATTTCTATCTGTGCCGGAAGATTGGTGCCTGTATTTTTTTCTTCGTACATGCTGAGGGGGGCCAATTGGGAATAGCGCAGATTTCTTTTTTGATAAATTTGAAATATCCCACGACTTAACCATTCAGCATCGTCTACGCCAGTTAGGACATGGTCCCCCTTTTTCCCCATCACTAAAGCCGTTCCAGTATCTTGGCAGGAGGGAAAAACTCTTTCAGCGGCTATCACAGCATTTTTCAGAAGTTCTCTTGCTACAAAGCGGTCATTACTGCTGCTTTCGGGGTCTTTTAAAATAAAGGCTAATTTTTCTAAGTGAGTCGGGCGAAGCAAGTGTGAAACATCATCAAAAGCAGTTTCACACAGAGCGACTAAACTCTCCGGATCGACCTTAAAAAAACTCTGGCCGTCAAGCTTTTCGACTTTAGGGGCTGGTAACGAAAGCTTGCGATACTGGGTTTGGTCGGAATGGGATTCAAACAAAGGTTGATACGTAAAAGGTTTCATATTTTTGGGGGAGTTTACCTGCTTTTAGCAGCATGTAAACTGTGTTACGTTTCACTTGGTTGAGGGGCCTTCTATGACAAAAAAATCACAAAACTCACTTCTTCGCTTATTTACTGCTTTAAAAATACATTTACGGGGCCGGGCTCGTAGTGGGCAAATTAAATGGGGTTTAGGAGTAAGTACTTTAATCCCTGAATGGCGGGCACTTTTTACAGTTAAAGATTTGTCGCGGGATTTGTGGGCGAGTCTCATGGTAAGTGGTGCTGCAATTCCCCTTTCTCTGGCCATCGCTTTAGGTGCGCAAGTTGATCCGGGAATGGGGCTGATTAGTGCCGTGATCGGCGGATGTCTTTGTGCCCTTTTCGGAGGCGCAAGATTAGCAGTCAGTGGTCCGGCCAACTCAATGTTGGTTCTGATTGCTTTGATTGTCCAAAAAGCGGGATTAGAGGGATTGTTTTTTGTTGGTCTTTGTTGTGGGGCAATTCAATTAGTCATTGGCGGGTTAGGCTTTGGACGGTTTGTTCGTTATCTTCCCATTCCTCTGGTCGCTGGGTTTACCGCGGGATTGGGAGTGATTATTTTAGTGGGGCAGCTACCAAGGGCTCTGGGGCTTCCGGTGTCTCCAGAGGGGGATGTGCTTTCAATTATTACCCACATGGGAAGTCTTTTACACGAAAGCCAGCCGCGCGTGCTATTTCTAGCCGCTTTTGCGATGATAATTGCCCAAACTGTATCTCGCCTTAATCCCAGGATTCCGAGTTCGTTATTTGCGGTTTTAGTGCCTACTCTTCTCGCCGTTTTCGCTGATTGGGATGTTCCTCGCGTGGGAGATTTTGCGGCGGGCTTTGCTTGGCCCAAGTTGCCCAGCTTTCCCGTCCGCGGAGGATTTGAGCTTTTTGAGATGAGCATCCTCCTATTTGCTTTAGCTTCTTTGGAGTCTCGCCTATCATCAGTTGCTGTTGATAAATTGATTCCAGGTGAAAGACACGATTCCGATCAGGAATTAATTGGGCAGGGCCTGGGAAATATTTTTGCATCTTGTTTTTCGGGAATTCCGATAACAGGCGTACTGGCTCGCTCGGTGCTTAACATAAAAGCTGGCGCACGAACCCGGCGTTCGGCTTTATTTCACGGCCTGTTTGTTTTATTGGTTTTGGTTTTTGGCCGGTCTCTTTTAAGTCAAATTCCTGTGGCCGCGCTGTCCGGCGTTTTGCTATCGATTGCAATCAACCTAATTAATCCCAAAGAAGTGGTAAAAATTTGGCGGACCTCTCCAGTCGAAACGATTGTGTACTGGATCACCTTAGCCACCGTTGTGGCGGTTGATTTGATGGCGGGAGTGCAGATGGGGATTTTTGCAGCTCTTCTTATTGCGTTGTGGAATTTGGGGCAAACAAGATTGTTTTTTCATTCTACTGACAACCAGGAAATCATTCGCGTGTCGATGGGGGGGAATATCACTTTTCTTTCTTCCAGAAACTTTGACTTGCTAGCCAAGCGAGTGGGGCGCTTACCTTATATAAAAGCAGTTGTGTTGGACTTAGGTGATGTAAAGCTTTTGGATAGTTCGGGTGCCTCAATGATGCTTGAGTTTATCAAAGAGATGAAGGAAAAAAATATTCGGGTCGTGCTGAAGTCACTTAACCGAGAAAGCAGAGATGTTTTAAAACGAGATGATTCTGATGATCTCAGCACTGATTGCCATGTCACTTCTGAATCTGAAATAGCGGAAGCCTTATTAAACGAAAAAGTTTATGACCCCCGGGAACGGCTGCTTTTTGGAGTTGAGAGGTATCGAAGAGAGAGGAAAAAAGCTTATGAGGAGCTCTTTGACCAACTCGGAAAAGCTCAAAAACCCCACACTCTTTTTATTACTTGCAGCGATAGTCGAATTAATCCCACTTTGATTACTTCGAGTGAACCTGGGGAGTTATTTATTGTGAGAAATGTCGGAAACATAATTCCTCCGATGGGTACTGATGATACCCCTGCTGAAGGAGCTGCCGTTGAATTTGCATTGGGTGCTCTGGGAGTCGAAGAAATCATTATCTGTGGTCATACTCGTTGCGGAGCACTTAAAGGAGTTTTTCAGGGAATCGATCCAAAAGAATTTCCTAGCGTGGCTAAATGGGTTGAACCGATTGGTGTTGAGAGAGCCAAACACCCACACATCCACGACCCAGAGGATTTTGCAAAAGTACACGTGGTTGAGCAAGCGAGAAATATCTTAAGTTATCCGATTGTGCGAAGGAAGATCAGTGAGGGACAAGTAAAAGTTCATTGCTGGATTTACGATGTTCAGTCTGGAGAATTTCTTGAATGGAGTGGAAAAGAATTTGAGTTCGTTCCAGTGGGGCCGGAATCCCTTCATGGAAATATTCAAGCACTGCTTTCACCGACTCAAAGTGATTATTGAAACATTTGAGTCCAGTAAGGCCCATTGCCCACTGCCATTCCCACTCCAATTGCGGAATATCGACGGCTGAGGATATTGGCCCGGTGCCCATCTGAGTTCATCCAAGATCGTACCACTTCTCGGGCATTGGCCTGATTCCAAGCAATGTTTTCTCCTCCAGCAGGGCGAGGGGACACTCCATGACTCAAGTTTTGGGAGCGAGCCATATTCGTGGATTTTTGTCGGCTTAAATTCAAGAGATTGGACGAAACTTTTAGAGCAGGAAGGCCTCTCTTCATACGCTCTTCATTGGTGTATTTGATAACTAGTTTTTCCGTCTCAGATAATTCGGTGTTTTGAGGATTAGGAACTGCGGGATCTTCTTCCGATATAACCGGGGTTTCTTTACGTGCTTTGTACCAGCCATCATCTATGCCTTTAAAAAGGACATCTCCCTTTTGGTATTCGACCGTATTTCCATCAATATCTAAAAAAGTTCCCGAATCGGTTGTTCGGTAAGCAGCTTTGGCTTTAATCCAATCATCTTGTGAGTCGAGATACTCAAACTTTCCATCATTCCAACGCCCTTTGAAATAATTGCTCTGAGCCTGAGTAGATTTGCTCTGAATAGGTCGGTTTTTTGAAGGCGAGAAAGAATCGTGAGTTTCGGCAAAAGCGGGTAGGGCGACCAGAAGCCCCAAGCCAATCAATGAGAGTAGACTTACAGAATTCATCACTGTTGTCCCCAAAGCAGTTTATTCAAGTCTCTATCAAAGCAAAATTAAGACCAACTACCAAAAGGTACGGCTTTACTTTTGCGGGGTTCTAAAAGTAAGTGGTTTCTTATGGAAATCTTTATTGGAATTGACCAAACCGGTGCGGTCACTGCCGATGGCAAAAAGGCAAAGCCACTGCCTACGTGTATTGCTATTAAACAAAGGACTGGCACTTGGCGATTCATCACCGAAATTAGTGGTAAACCGCTCCAACTTAGCCGATTCCAGCCAGAGGTGGTTCGGGAGTGTTTTGAGCAGCTTCAACTCGATTTAAATTGGAAGAAAACCGCTTTTATTTTGGATTGTGTTTTGGGACTGCCCCGGCAGGTTTCAGTGGGACTACCAAAAGGTAAGCCGTACCTTTGGGAGTGTTTTGGAATGGCGGCGGGGTTTTCGAATGGCGGAAAGGAATTTGGAAGATCAGTTGCCGAAACGTTTTTTTCCCACTGGTTGCCTCAAAAAAAAGGAGATTTTCCAAGGCGATTTTGTGAGGAAGTGTCTGGCTCCAACTCGGTTTTTCAAACTCGGCCTTATCAGAAAAATATCCAGACAGGAACATTTCGTATTTGGAAAGATCTCGGCTCTGTGGGGAAGCCTTGGGTAAAAATTTGGCCCTTTGAACAAAAGGGTAGGCACACAGAGGAAGCTTGGATTTTTGAGGGGTATCCAAGTCTCATTTGGAAGCAGTGCCTTCAATCGCCCTCGCGGGACTTAAAAAAATTACGCGGATTGTGTAAGAAGGCCATTCCTCAATTCGAAATTGATACTTGGAGGCACATAGAAAGGTCCCCAGATATGGCTGATAGCTTCGTACTCGCCTTTGGTGGGGTTTTTCTTCAGGGAAAGAGGCAGTTGTGGGTCCCCTCCGCGAGCTTTGCGAAAGAACCTAACGCGTTCAGAGAAGGATGGATTTTGGGCCTAAAACATCCAAACGATGTTTGACGCCTCAGGCCCCACCTTCTAAAATCTTCCAATGAAAAAATTCTTTATTCAGGGTTCTTTAGCGCTGACACTCATTTTAGGCCTTATCTCAGGCATTGGTTACTACTTGGGCTCTGGCGTTCAGCTGAAACTTTCTCTTACCGATCTTCTTCCCGAAAATCATCCGGCGGTTGTTAAGTTTGAAAAACTAACCGAAGTTGTTGGGGGGGTGGGCTATTTTGCAGTCGTTCTCCATGCAGAAGATGGAAAGTCTCACTTAGAAGCTGCCCCCAAGATTACCGAAGCACTCTCCAAATCTGATTTAGTAAGAAGTGTTTTTTATCACCGAGAACAACGGTTCTTTGTGGATCGACTCCTTTACTACATTGATCTTCCCAAACTGAGAGACCTCGAACAGAACATTGAAAAAGAAATTACCCGAATGAAGAGAACGACTTTTGATTTGGGGCTCTGGGATGAAGAGGAAACTACAAAGCCAGAAGATAAATCCATTTTTGACGGGGATTTGAAAAAGCTGGCCAAAAAATCTGCAAATATTTCGCAATACCTCATTTCTAAAGATCAAAAAGATCTCTTAGTGATGGTGAAACCCAGCTTCGACAGTATGGATTTGGGAAAAACTAAGCAACTCGTAGCAGTAGCCCAAGAAGTTCTCAAAACGTCACTCCCTTCGCAGGTTTCCTATGAATTTGCCGAGCGCTATTACACAAAGATTATCGAAACTGAGATGATCCAGTCGGATATTTTTCTTTTGGGAACCAGTGCAATTCTCCTCATTGCCTTCATTATCTACGCGTATTTAAGAAGCTTCCGAGCCCTATTAATTATTTTTATTCCGGTTTTGATGGGGATGGGAATTACTCTGGGAATCACCCGACTTGTAATTGGCCACATCAATATTATTACTGGATTTTTGATGGGAATTGTATCGGGGCTTGGAGTGGATTACGGCATTCACTTAGTGTTGAGACTAAGACTTGAGAAAGAAGAGCCCTCCAGTGAAGATCCTGATCCGGTTTGGCGTGTGCTTGCGAGCAGCGGGCACTCCGTTTTCGTTGGGGCACTTGCTGCTTCGGTATCATTTTTCCTTTTGTGTTTTAGTACGTTTCGTGCCTTTTCTGAATTTGGATTTATTTGCGGAGTAGGGATCAGTGCTGTGCTTGTTTGCTTACTCTCTACTTTTTCTGCCCTCTCGAAATTCTTCAAAATGGATGTTGCGGCTCACCGAAAGAGTTTAATCCCATGGCACCCAAAGCTCCCAGTGTTAACACTTCCAAAAGGATTTCTGGCGGGCACGATTGTTACTGTTTTGTTGATCTTGGTTGGGTTGAAGGTCCAATTTGAATATGACTTTGACAAAATGATGCAGCATTCAGCAAAGATGGAAGCGCTGAGTGATTTGGTGGATGCTATTTACGATCGTTCCAGTACTCCTTCCGCTATTTCTGTGTCGGATCGAGACGAAGCTTTGAAAATTGAGAAAGTAATTAAAGATGAGTACATGCCTGGATTAGTCAGTGAGATGATTAGTGCGGCTAGCATTGTTCCCGAGGATCAAAAGGAAAAGCAGAAAATTCTTTTAAGAATTAAAGAAAAAATCAAGCCGTTCAAAGATAAGTGGATTGAGCAAGCTTTGGATGTGCCAGCCAATGTGGTGCGGGATTGGGTGAATGCGGTTCCCTTTACTTTTGATGAGCTACCAAAGCACATTCAGGATGCGCTTAGGGGCACTCAAAAGGGTGGCTTTTTAATTTATATTTATCCCGCTGTTAGCTTGAGCGAACTCAGTGGGGTTAAAAAATATGCAGCGATGATCCGGTCAATCGAGGAAACGTTTCCCAATGTATTGACAGGATCAGATGCTGTTATTTTTTCAGATATTTTGGATTTGATAGGTAAGGATGGAACAAAAATCCTCATTGCTATTTTCCTCTGCGTTGGTTTGTTTATTTGGATCAACGTACGAAAAGTAAATGATACGCTTTTGAGCTATCTGCCTCTTTTGATTGCATTGCCATTGGGTATGGGCCTCATGGTGGTATTTGGAGTGAAGTTTAATATTTTTAATATTTGTATCATTCCTACTTTTGTTGCGATGGGAATCGACGTTCCGATTCATATAGTGCATCGAGCTCGTGAGTGTGGGTCTGGTTTTAAAGCCGCTCGCGACCTGGCAACGAGTATCAACTTAGCGCTGATGACTGCGGGAGTAGGGTTTGGAGTTCTTATTGGAGCAAGGGCAGGGGTGTTGAAGAGTTTAGGTTGGATAGCTCTTCTAGCTACTTTAGCGATTTGGTGGGTAGGATTATTTATGCTGCCAGCTTTTCTGGAAAAGTTTTACAAGGAAAAACCCGAGTCCGAATCTGCTTTAGAGCTCTATGAAGAACAAAAGCCAACATAAGGCCGATACTATTTGAGACTGCATCCCAGACATTGGGCCATCGCCCCGGAATCAAGTGCTGGAGAAATTCACAGGCAATGGAATGGCAAAAGGCTAAGACAAACAGAGTCATCATTGTTCTTTTCCTACCAAGGCTCGCTTCCTGAATAAGATATCCCAAAACGGCGTAGGCCGAGAGATGAGCTAGCCAAGAAATCGGTTCGAAGGACAAATCAATAGGTGGAGTTTCAGCTAAGGACTTCGAGAAAAGTTCCCAGGGACAAGTAATGAGTAGACTCCGGGTGAGAAAAGCCCAATAGGCGCTGAGCGCTAGCCATTTAAAATTTGAAATCATGGGAAATATAAGAAAATGGAGACCTATTTAATTCTTCGGAGTTTTTCGCTCAAAAAATGAGAGCGCCGGGTCAAGCCGATTTTAGTGATTTTTCAGGAAGAAAAGAATGTGACTGAGCAATCGATTAATTTCTGGTTGGGTTTTTATGTAATAATCAGCAGCACTTTTTTGAAATTTGCCTACTCTGACTCCGAGGATTTTGGGATTGGAAAGAGAAAACACATCCTCATCAGTGAGATCATCTCCGACATAAATCGCCGAATCAAATTTTGCATGTTTCATCAGATCTAAAAGAGCTACTCCCTTATCTGGAGAACCCGGTGGAATCAGGTTTACGACATACTTTCCGAGAACAATGCGGGGGCTAGGAGAAAGTTGTTCAGCAAGCTTCACCAATTGATTTCTTTTCAGCGTTCGTTTTGAAGCAAGACGATAATGGAGCGATAGCGAATACGCTTTGTCTTCCAATTGAACTCCACGACCCAACTCCAACTCCGCTAAAATCTGTTTCGTCCAATGAGAAGTTGTTTTCTTTGCAATGCTACCAACGGTTGATGAAACCGTTGGCGACTCAAGACCATGATTACCGATTAAGAAATTAGGCTTGAATGGAACAAGTTTTTTTAAGTCTTTGATCCCTCTACCAGAAATGATCGCAGTAAAAGCAAGGGGGGAGATTTCGTGTAGAAGCATTTCAGTGCCAGCTGAAACTTGAGCGTTTTGAGGTCGAGCCGTCAGTTTGGATAGGGTCCCATCAAAATCAAAAGCAAGAAGCGTGTTGTCGCCGCAAAAAGACTCTAATTCTTTGAGTCCGGGATTACCGAAAATGTATTTCATGAGCGTTTTATTATAACCGAGAAGGTTTTTTACTGTCGAGCGAAGACTGGCTTTCCATCCACGAAAACAGCCTCGATAAGATCTTTTTCAAAATGAAAAAGGCAGGAGAAAAATCGATCTAAAGCTGTTTGGCTATTTTCCATCCGGGCTTTTAGGATACTTTTCTTTTTCCAGTTAATGACCTGGATATCCGCTTTTTTTCCCACTTCAAAATTTCCGACTTCATTCTCTAATCCCAAAGCTTTAGCTCCACCGAGGGTCGCTAAATAAAAAAGCTGGGCAGTTGAAACATCTTGATGTCTGAGTCGTTGAATTTTGTAAGCAGCTCCAAGAGTAGTCCAGATTGAAAAGCTGGTGCCAGCGCCAATGTCCGTTCCCACGCTTGTGGTGATTTCTTTTCTGCTGTAGGCATCCATGGGAAAAAGGCCGCTTCCTAAAAACAAATTAGAAGTGGGGCAGTGAGAGACATTCACTTTGAGCTTTGCCATTCGATTTATTTCAGAGGCGCTTGCGTGTATGCAATGAGCAAGAACTGTCCGCTCATTTAACAAACCAAAATCCTCATAAGTGTGCAGATAGTCCTTAGCTTTTGGAAAAAGCTTTTTCACAAGTTTGATTTCATCTAGGTTTTCCGAAAAATGAGTTTGGATCCTAACTCCAGAGTATTTCTGGGCAAGTTCTCCCAACATTCTTAACATGGCATTACTACACGCCGGGGAAAAACGAGGCGTGAGAGCATAAAAAAGACGGCCTTCTTTACCGTGCCATTTGGAAATTAACCGCTCGGAATGGTCCTTGTCCTGTGAAACTGAGCGGATCAGTTCTTTGGGAGCCAAGCGATCCATGCTGACTTTTCCAATGATTGCGCGCGCGCCTGAATCTTTGGCACTGTTAAACAAAATGTCAGTTGAACTGGCATCAGAGCTGCTCAAAATAAGACTCGTGGTGGTTCCGTTCTGAAGTAATTCGTCAAAAAAGAGAGAGGAGAAACGCTGGGCTTGCTGGGGGTGGCTCATGCGAATCTCTTCGGGGTAGATATATTTCTCAAGCCATCCTAGGAGAGACTCCCCATGACAACCAATTTGATTCATTTGGGGAAAGTGAATGTGGGTGTCGATAAAGCCAGGCAATAATACACTGTCCTTAAAGTGCGTTTCGTTTTTTGGCTTGAATAAGCGCTTCAGTGAACTGGCGGTCCCTAGTCCCAGAATCCTCCCTTGAGAATCAATTGCTAGAGCCCCATCGGATATTTCTTCAAAGTCTGGGTCTGAAAAAGGAGAGCTGTTGCAGTTCCAAATAGTACCTCGAATAAGGTGAGCGCAAACTTGTTTAGTCACTGGCTTCATTATCGTTAGACTTTCCCTCAATAAACTCGAGAGCACTGGCAAGTGCAGTTCCCCCCAATCCCCACTTTTTTATCCAACTTTCTACCGGAAACAGGCGAATGGCTAGAAAAAAGAGATAGGCAACGGCCACTGGGCGAAGGCTTTTCCAAATGAACTGTGCATTAGAATCCTCCGCAAAATAAAAGAAAACCCCGGTGAGGAAAAAGGGAATTAAAAATAAAGGCCGTTTGAGATCGTGGAAAGCCCCGAGCGCAGGGTTTCTCTGAGACTGGGTGGCTGAGTCCTTTGGGAGCCCCTTCAGGCCCCACTTCAGAAGTTTTTGATTGAGGAGATCTTGTTCATCAAAAGGGGCTTTCCAGGTGGTCCAAGTTAAACCACCCGCCACAAGAGCTTTCAGGAAAGTCAAAACAACCACCATATTTGTTAAAATCTCAGGACTGAAAACCGATAGAATCTTTTGAAGTTGATCTTCCCCCAGCGAAATCCCATAAACCATCCAGAGCACCGCCAAAGGCTGAATAACCCCCCACAAAGAGGAGAGAATCGAACCTAAAAGACAGCCCGGTAGATTAGGTCCCAAGAGAAGAGTCCCCACCGAAAATAAAAATCCTTGAGCAGAAATAGCCAGCATCGGTAGGAGTTTTTTTCCAGCCGGTGAAAGAGACTTGAGGAGCGCTGTGATATTAGAAACCCGAAAAGCTAACGTTTTAGCTCCTTCACGCGCATGGTTTAACTTTACTACTCGAGTGAGAAAAACTCCCTGGTTCAGCGAAAGAAAGGTTCCCGCTAAAGGGACCTTCATCCCATGGAGAAATCCCCCAAGGCCGATTTCCACTAGGCTTAAAATCCCAGCGTAAACCCCTGTAATTCTTGAATCACTTTGATTCGACATGGCTCGAGTCGTTTATCAGAAATCAGGTGAACCAACCATGAATTTCTGAAGTTCCCATGATATATAAGAGTGTCCATGCGAGAATTTTCGTTAATTTATCTAAACGGCATCCGCAAAGAAGTCCGGGGCATAGAAGCGCTTCTGATGCTTGGGGATTGGCTTCGGAAAGAAGTGGGCCTAACGGGAACCAAAATAGTATGTGCGGAAGGGGATTGTGGAGCTTGTACGGTTCTCCGAGCTTTTCCTCAAGGCAAAAGCAATTCAATCCAATTTGAAGCGATCAATTCGTGTATCACTACGGTTGCCCAAATGGACGGCTCTCATCTGGTAACGGTTGAGGGAATTCAAAATGGCGACGAACTTTCTCCAGTTCAAAAAGCGATGAGAGAGTGTCATGGCTCTCAATGTGGATATTGTACTCCAGGTTTTGTTATGGCACTGACTGGGGCTCTAGAAAAACACCAGTCTCTTGATGCAAAAACGGCGTGTAATTATCTGACGGGCAACTTATGTCGTTGCACGGGCTACCAACCCATCATTGAGGCAGCTCTATCTGCTAAACAAAGTGAAGATCATTCAGTTTCGAAACGCTATCTAAAAAAAGAGGCTACATCTGAACTTATTCAGAAACAAAGAGATTCAGTATTAATCAAGAATGGTTTCTCAACCTTCTTTGCCCCAGCAACTCTCGAAGAGGCTGTTCATTTTGCCTCTGAAAATCCTGGCTTCAAAGTAATTGGGGCGGCTACAGATCTTGGAGTTCAGACCAATAAAGGTAAGCCCCTTCCGAAAAACTTGCTCAGTCTGCATTTGATTTCTGAGTTGTATGAAGTTCGAAAAGAAAATAAACGTATTATGGTTGGGGCTCGAGTGACCTTATCTCAGTTGAGGCGGGAAGTAGAGAAGACCAACCCAGAGTTTGCCCGGTTTTTAAATCTCTTTGCCTCACCCCAGATAAAAAACGCTGCAACTCTCGTAGGAAACATCGCCAATGCATCTCCCATAGGTGACACGCTTCCGTTTCTCTTGGTTTCTAGAGGGAAAGTACACGCGGTGAGCATCGAGGATGGGGCTGTTAAAAGACGAGAAATTTCGTTTCCTGATCTGTTCCTAGGCTATAAAAAATTGGCCCTTGAGCCATCTGAAATAATTACGCATGTTTCTTTTGATGAGACTTCTCAAAATCAGATTTTAAAAATTTACAAAGTGTCTCAAAGAAAAGATCTCGATATCAGCACCGTGAGCGGTGCTTTTCTTCTAAAGACGGTCAGCCAGGGAACGGGAAAAAAAATTGAAGAAGCCCGTCTTGCTTTTGGGGGAGTGGCAGCAACTCCTGTGAGATTGCCAGAGGCAGAAAAGGCTCTTCAAGGTAAGGTGCTGGATTCAAAACTTATTCAGGAAGTATCAGAACTCATTGGAAAGACGATTGCCCCCCAAACGGATTTGCGTGGTTCTAAAACCTACCGAAAAGTCTTAGCTATGAACCTGTTTAAGCGGTACGGCCGAGAGGTACTCCATGGCTGATGACTTAAAGGGACTTCCAAACATTGCAAGTGACCCTCATGATTCATCGCTTTCCCATGTCACCGGACGATCCGAATACATTGACGACAGACCTTTATTGAAACGGGAAATACTTTGTGGCTTGGTTTATAGTCCCTATGCACGAGCCAAACTCAAAAAACTCGATTTCAGTGAGTCTCTCCGGATACCTGGTGTTGTAGGGGTTGTGACAGCAAACGATGTTTCGACTAATATGTGGGGCACTATTTTTCAAGATCAACCCGTGCTTGCTTCCACAGAAGTTCAATATGCTGGGGAAGTCGTGGCTGTGCTGGGAGCTGAATCCCCAGAAGCTTTGCGAGCTGGGTTGTCACACGTCACAGTAGAGTGGGAGAAACTCCCAGCTATTTTGAGTGTCGATGAGGCGATTGCAAAGAAGAGTTTTATTGGCGAGGAAAGAACAATTTCTCGTGGAGATGTAGTTGAAGCTTTGAAAAAATCTCCCAAGAAACTCGCTGGGATTGTGAAGATTCAAGGAGCGGATCATTTCTATTTAGAGAGTCAAGCAGCGGTTGTGTATCCCAAAGAAGATGGACAACTAGAAGTTCATTCCTCCACCCAGCACCCGACGGAAACCCAGCATGTCGTTGCTAAAGCTTGTGGAGTTCCCTTTAAAGATGTGGTGTGCATTGCGAAGCGCTTAGGAGGCGGCTTTGGTGGAAAGGAGTCCCAGGCTGCTCCCATAGCTGCTTTTGCGGCCCTCATGGCAAAAAAAATGGGAAGACCTGCTCGGTTAGCACTTTCCAAAGATGACGACATGGTGATTACGGGAAAAAGAAATCCGTTTCAGATATTTTATGAAGTGGGATTCAACCCAGATGGCAAAATAGTGGCTCTTGATGCAAAGCTCTTTTCGGATGGTGGAGCCTATGCCGATTTATCGACTTCTATTATGGAGCGAGCCATGCTCCATAGCGATAATGCTTATTTTATTTCAAATATGCGAGTGAGCGGTCAAGTGTGTCGCACCAACTATCATCCTCATACCGCTTTTCGAGGGTTTGGGGGCCCCAAAGGAGTAGCTCTCATTGAGTCCATCTTGGAAGATATCGCAAGAGTAACAGGCAAAGATGCTTTAGATATTCGTAAACTCAATTGTTACAAGCCCGGTGAGGATATCACTCATTATGGACAAAAAGTTGAGAACAACCTCTTGCCTGGGCTGTTTGAAAAACTCGAGATCGATTCAGGCTATCGAAGACGCCGGGAAGAAATCAAGGCATGGAATCAGAAAGTGATCAAGGATGGGGGAAACCCACGAGGTTTATCGCTGACTGCTGTTAAATTTGGAATATCTTTTACGACCAGGTTTTTAAATCAGGGAAATGCCCTCGTGATCATTCACACGGATGGGAGCGTTCAAGTTTCCACGGGGGCAGTTGAGATGGGGCAGGGCGTGAATTCCAGAATTGCCTCTATTGTTGCGGAGGAGTTTGGTCTTCCCATCTCCTCGATTCGGATGATGCCGACCTCAACTGAAAAGAATGCCAATACTTCGCCCACGGCTGCTTCGAGCGGGACTGATATCAATGGAGCGGCTGCTCAGAAAGCCTGCTTAGAAATCAAAAGGCGTCTGGCCGCACTGGCCTTGAGACTGAAGGAGATTCCTAAAGAAAAATGGCCTAGCAAGACCGCTGGTCTTGGAACGGCTCCTGAGATTGAAATTGCTAAGGACCTCGAAACGGCACACTCTCAAGTGTCCTTTGAAAATGGAAAAGTAGTTTTAAAAAACACCGCTTTCGCCTTGCCATTTGCTGAACTCGTCCGAGAAGCTTACTTGAACCGAATATCCTTGAGTGAGTACGGTCATTACCGAATTCCCAATTTGGGATTCGATAAGTTAAAAGGAAAAGGCCAGGCGTTTCTTTATTACACCCAAGGAGTAGCAGCGAGTGAAGTTGAAATCGATAGGGATACCGGAGAAGTGAAAGTAAAAAGAGTAGATATTTTAATGGATCTGGGAAGACCTATTAACTATGGGCTAGATGTGGGTCAAGTTACGGGTGGGTTTATCCAAGGAATGGGGTGGGTCACAACTGAAAACCTAGTCTACAATCAAGATGGATATCTCTTAAGCCATTCTCCCAGCACCTATAAAATTCCGAGCATTCAGGACATTCCCCGAGTGTTTAACGCAAACCTAGTTCACAATGAGGGCAACACGGTAAATGTAAAAAGCACGAAAGCTGTTGGAGAACCGCCTTTGCTTTTGTGCTTGTCGGTATGGACTGCTATTCGAGATGCGATTATGTCCTGCCGGGGAAATGAGATCGTTCCCATGGAGATTCCAGCCACTTCGGAAAGAGTGTTAAGGGCCTTGGCCCCAGAGGAGTTTCAAGACCTATGAGTCGCTTTATTCGAGAATACTTGGCAAAAGCACAAGAGCTTTCAAGCCAAGGAGTGCCGTTTGTAACGGTGACTCTCATTCAACCCGAAGGGCATGTTCCACAAGATATCGGAGCTAAAGCCATTATCAGTACTGATGGAATTATCTGGGGGACGGTGGGCGGAGGAAGGCTCGAAGCACAGGCCATCCAACATTCAAAAGCAATGATCGAAAAAGCAGAACTTCAAGATGTGAAAAATCCCGTAGAGCCAGAAATGGTTCGCTATGATCTCAAAAAAGATTTGAACATGGTTTGTGGGGGAATGGCGAGTCTCTTCTATGAGCTCTCTTCTCACCGTTCCTGGAATATTGCAGTCTTCGGAGCGGGCCATGTCGCTCAAGCTGTGGTTCCCTTGATCACAAGTTTTGAATGTAATGTATGGTGTATCGATCCCAGAGAGGAATGGCTTGCAAAGCTTCCTTCTAAACACAACCTCAAGAAAGTGTGCTCAGAGGACTTGCCAGGTTATGTTTCGAAACTCCCCAAGGATCTTTTTTACCTATGTATTACGCAGGGACACTTCACCGATCTGCCCATCGTGAGAGAAATTTTAAAAAGACAAGATGCTTTGTTCTTGGGAGTGATTGGAAGTGTCCAAAAAGCCAGAACCCTCAAAAACACCCTTCGGGAAGAGGGGTTTTCTCAAGAAGAACTCAACTCAATCCACTGCCCGGTCGGCTTGCCGATTGGAACCAATGCGCCAGGTGAGATTGCTGTCAGTATTGCTTCCCAGCTTCTACAAAAGCGAGATGAGTTATGGAAAGAACCTACAGAGAAGCCTTGAAAATAAACTGAACGACTCCGTCTCTGAGGCCTTCCATGATTTGAAGATCCGAGAGGTCATTTTTGGTTAACCCCCCTAAGTCATAATAGGCGAGTCCCACAGTATAATTGGAATCGAGCGCATAGAAGAGTTCAGGATTGATCCAAATGAAATTGTCCCAAATGCCGCTTTTCGAGGCTCCAGCACTCACCCGCATTTTAGTGCTTTGCCAAATGAGAGGGAGTCCGAGAGTTAGCTGCGAAGTTAGGGTGAAAGAAGCTTTGATTTGAAAGCGATTTTCAAAGAGGGGATTTGCTTTTCCATTGAAAGCATTGTTTGTAAAAATATGTGCAACAGGGGTTTCGGTAACTGCAAGAGTTGCCCAAGGGGTTAGCTTTCTCCCTAAAGTAAAATAGTTTCGAATCGCAGTAACCATTCCAGCATCGCGTCTTGCGGCAAAAGTCGGCAGATAAGCTCGCCCTTCGTAAATCGTAAACCAAGCCCCATCCTCGCTTTTCCAAAACTGGTCGGTGGTTAAGCTAAAAAAACCATCTCGAGCAAAAAGAGTTCCCTGAGGCGCTCCAGGGAGAGTTGGAGAAGAGGAAAGATTGGACCATAACTCTTGTTGGAAAATAAGTTTTGCTTGCGACGGAAAACGGTAGCCAAACGAAACCGAGTTTTCCATTCTAAAACTGTCGGTGTCTTTAAAAACATCTGAAGGCCGAATATCTAAAGTGCCAATGAATTTTCCTGACGGGGTCTCAGCACTGAGTGGAGTCGATTTTTCCTCAAGAGTAGGAGCGGCATGAACTGCATTGCCGAAGGAAACGGATAAGAAAAAGAGCCAGGTAAAAACTGAGTTCTTTGACATTCAAATACCCCTATAAAAGTGCCGGATTATAGCAGCGACCTCAAATTCCAGCAACGGGTTTTCCAGTTAGATTTTGGTTAGAAAGAAGGGCGTACCCGGTAGAAAGTGCCGTAATAATGGGCATATTCATAGGGGAGTGTGCCATATCCGGGGGTAGTTCCCGGCCCCAGGAGGTCACTGTGAACCCCAAAGCTCTGCGTTCCCCAAGAGTTTTTAAAAAAATAGACTCTTTGCACCTCATCAAATCCAACAATTACCAGGGAGTGGCCGGCTGGTTTTTGGCGTGACAGAGAAATGTCTCGGGAATTGGGAATGCCCACGATACCTCGAGCCCAAAGTTCCGAGTCTGGTTCACCGATTCCCAGCTCTTTCATCTTTCGGTGATTCCAAGCCCCGTAGAAAAAATCTATTTCTAGTAGGACTGGCTCGTTCAGCAAAAGACGATTATGAACATCGGTCAATGAAGATAAGACAACCGCTTCGGTCCTATCAGTCTTAAAATTTTTCGCGAAAGCATTGGCGTCTTCCAGAAATGGGTTTTGATAGGGATCCCGGTGGGTCTTCAAACAGAGGTCCTGGCGTTGGCCAACAAAGAAACAAGTGGCATCTCTGAGGGCGATTTCCAGTGCAGAAAGATCAGGTTTCAGCCAATCCTGCCCTTCGTAAGGCCAAATAGTCTCTGGTATGAGTCCCTGTTTTCTAACCCCGAGAAAGTTCTCAGAAGCTGTAGATCCTGAGAAAGCCCGTTTGGTTATTTGAGTGGTTACTATGTAGGCCAAATAGTTTTCTGAAAGATCGTGGGAAGTATTTGTTTTAATCTTGAGCCAAGATTCCAAGATTCCGATAGCTGAAAAAATTGAACAGACACCCCGTTTGTCTTGAGATTTGACGGGGGTTTGGAGACTGATGAGAGCACCGATGTCATTTCGGCCAGGAAGCCGACTTTGAATCAGGTCATTTAAAGGGGGGGAGGGAGCGGGATAAGCTTCATCGAGTGGCGCTTGTTCGGAGCAACCAGCTGCTAAAATCAATCCCAAAGACCACAGCAGAAAGTTCTTCATAAGACCTCAAGCTTCATCTCCAAAAAAACACGGCAAGATTCGAAAGAAAAGATGCAAGAAGTCCCTTTTGGTATAATTGTTTTATGAAAACTTTAAAAATATTGCTCAGTGGATTCTTTTTCTTCTCGTTAACGGGACAAGCGGTCTCGAGAAAGCTCGTCTGTGTTCACACGGTGATGGATTTGGCCCCGTTCTGCACTGTCACTCTCAAAGAGTTAGAAGATGGTTCCGTGGAAAATCCAGTGCAAATTGAGCATCAGGGAAAACCCATGTCCAGCCTGATTCAAGAAGTAGATTTGAAACCGGGGGAACTCTATCACTTGTTTTTAGATGCCGACAAACCAGGAAAAGAAATTGAAATGATTGTGAAGAGTACTGCAAATGAAAAAGGAGAATACCCAGCTGTTCTCATAAACCATGAAGCCCCCTTCGCTAAAGAAATGAAGGGAGCTTGTACAGAAGAATAAAAAAATAAATTGCTCTATATAACGCTAACCCACACGGTTTGCCAGGCGCCTCTCTTGAGCTCTGTTTTTGACTCTTGTCTTATCCCCAAAACGATTTAATCTTTCCAAGAGATGATCGGACACATCCGCTAGAGCCACATACAGACTCGATGCCTTCTTCTCAAGTATCACTCCGTGATAACGTCCCCCTTGAATCCTGACTTTAACTCCAAAGAGATCCGGACCCGCCTGCCGGGGGGAGTTTTCCATTGTGAGAGTCACTTGCAGTTCACTACCGTTGAGAACTGGGAAGCGCTCAACTAATTCGCCCAGTCTCTCTTCAGCAGCCTCAACCGCGAGTGAGGACTTTTCAAGATTTTTGAAATTAACCTTAATCATAAAACCTCCGCTCTTTCTTAAAAGGTTACGGAAGTTCTGGGTTTATTTGAAATGGATAAATTTAATCATTTGAATCGGTTTAAACTATATTTGAAAAGCTTTCATGAGTTTAGCTGCTATGGGATTTTCCACTTTTCGGCTGGCAGTTACTAAATAGAGTTCCTCGTACACCCCCTGCAGCTGTCCAATTTCTATTAGTTCTCCAGCTAAGACCTGTCGGGTGATGGTATGAGTTGCAGCTGGTATCAACCCTAATCCACTAATAGCCATCAGTTTTTTTACTGCAATATCCTGGCTCTCGGCTACTACATTTAAAAGTATGCCCTGATTCTTTGACCAATGATCTAAGTCGTATCTTAATTTACTATCGTAGGTAGGCAGAATCATCGGTTGTCCTGATAGATTCTTGGGAAACCCTTTCCGCATCGATTTAAAAACTGGTGCCCCGTAAATATTAATATTCTTTTTAGTCAGTAGGCGGTGATTAAGCCCTTTTGCATCAGTTCCCGAGGGCAGAAAATTGGTGACTAAAAGATCAATCTTATGAGCCAAGAGATCTCGGAGTAACTCGTCCGATTTACCTTCCACGAGGGTGATGGAGCAATCGCCAAATTTATAAGCTTGTTTTGCGAGCTGAACAATTACTTGTTTCGCAACACTATCTAGAGCACCCACTTGGAGGGCCAATTTGTGGGGCGTTACTCGGTCGTTAAGGACTTCGATCATCTCAGAGCCCATTCGAAAAATATTACGAGCATAATCGAGGGCAATTTGTCCTTGTTCAGTGAGAATCAGTTTTTTGTGTTGCCGCTCAAAAAGCTGGACTTCTAGAGCGTCTTCAAATTGTTTGAGCTGAGCGCTGAGAGTCGGTTGACCCAATCGAAGTTTTTCAGCTGCTTTAGAAACACTTCCTTCTTCAGCAATTGTCTTGAAATAAAACAGGTGGTGATAATTAAGCCATGAATTCATAGAGTTTTTTGCATTGTTAATAGCGATACATACCACTTTTATTATCTATTGTAAATATCCATCCAAGTTCCCGATAATCAGCAGTTGAGAGGTGAGTAGTCGATGATTGTGTTTCCCTTCCATGAATTTTGGCCCTTCTATTTGGGCTTTAGTGTTTTTGTCCTTTTCATGCTAGCCCTGGATCTCGGGGTGTTTCATCGGAAAGCTCATGAAGTATCAGTCAGGGAAGCCTCGGTTTGGACTCTGGTTTGGGTGTGCTTAGCTGGGCTTTTTAACCTGCTTTTGTTTTTTTATGTTCGATGGCAATGGCCCGACTCTCCAGACTTAGCGAAGCAATTGGCGTTAGAGTTTCTCTCTGGCTTCGTAGTTGAAAAGTCACTGGCAATTGACAATGTGTTTGTGTTTGCGATTGTCTTTTCTTATTTTGGAATCCCCAAAATTTACCAGCACCGTGTCCTTTTTTTCGGCATTATCGGAGCCTTGATTTTCAGGGCGATTTTCATTGCCCTGGGTTCTCATCTACTGGCTTACAAAGGAGTGGTGATTTTCTTCGGCATTCTTCTTGTGATTACGGGAATAAAAATGCTTTTGAGCACCGGGCAGATGATGGAACCCGAGCGAAGTTGGTTGATGCGGGGCTTGAAGAAGGTTTTCCGAATTGATTTCTCAGCACAGGGCAAAGGTTTTTGGGTTAAGAAAAACGGGGTTTATTTTGTAACCCGGATGTTTTTAGCCCTCGTTTTTTTGGAGCTGACGGATCTTCTTTTTGCGATAGATTCCGTCCCGGCTATTTTTGCGCTCACCAAGGAACCGTTAATTGTGTTCACTTCGAACATCTTCGCTATTTTAGGGCTGCGGTCCATGTATTTTATGCTTGCAGGGGTTCTGGATAGATTCCAATACGTGAAATATGGGTTGGCGGCAGTGCTGATTTTTGTGGGGCTAAAAATGGCCTGGCTCAACGAGTTATTCGGCGGGAAATTTCCTATCACTTGGTCTCTCCTCATTATTTGCACTTTGATTGGCAGCAGCATGGTTTTTTCATGGCTCAAGTTTTTTGCAAAGCGACAGTGAAGTAGTGAAACACAGGAGAAATCGTCAATTATTTTATAAATCTAGCCGATGAAATACTTGGGAAATAAAACAGATTTTACCGAGCCAGGGAGAAACCAAGTGGGTTCAGGGAAACATCCGATTTCAGCTTCACGCCTGATCCGTTCCATGCTCCAAGGAGAGGGAAAGGAAATTTCAGTCGTTCTTATCTACGGGCTGGGAGTTGGCATCCTTTCGTTAGCGATTCCCGTTGGTATCCAGACTTTAGTGAGCACAGTCAATTTTGGGGCCTTTAGCCAGCCCGTGCTTTTTTTGATTCTGGCAGTGTTTATTGGTCTTACCTCCGCAGCTGTCTTGCGTGGGATTCAAGTTTTTATTGTGGAGCAACTTCAAAAGAGATTGTTTAGCGAAATTGCACTTGAGTTAGCTTACCGTATTCCACGTTTGGTTCTGGATGGGAAAAGCACCAGTCGCTTTCCTGATCTCGTCAATCGTTTTTTTGATGTCCTCACCGTTCAAAAAAGCAGTGCGATGTTACTTCTTGAGGGGTTTGCGTTGGCTCTTCAAGTTGTCTTGGGACTTGTCTTACTTGGCTTTTACCACTGGTTTCTCTTAGCCTTTGCCATTGTGATGATTGCTTCGATCGGGGTTATTTTATTTCTGCTTGGGAGAGGCGCAATTGTTTCTAGCGTTGAGGAATCTGCACAGAAATATCGAGTGGCGGCGTGGCTGGAAGATCTCGCTGCAAGACCGCTGCTTTTTCGGTCGAGTACTGCAAGAACACTAGCCCTTCGAAAAGCGGATGAAGTGGTGACAGGCTTTTTAGAAGCCCGAAGTGCTCATTTTAAAATCCTGATGCGCCAAGTTCTTGGCTCCCTAGCATTGCAGGCGATTGCCAGTTCAGCTCTTTTAGGTATTGGTGCTTACTTGGTAAGCAAAAATCAGCTTACTGTTGGGCAACTCGTGGCTGCTGAGATTGTGGTGACCACTGCTTTAGCTTCTCTTGCAAAATTTCAGAAGCATCTAGAAGCCTTTTATGACCTGGTCGCAGCTCTTGATAAGCTCGAGTATCTTTTTACACTCCCGATGGAACAAGCCCAGGGGGCTCCTCTAAAAGCAATAAGCGTCCCAGCGGAAGTGGAAATAAAAGGGCTCTCTTACTCCTACGATTCCGGTGAGCCATTATTCCATGAGCTCAACTTTAAAATTTCATCTGGCTCCAAAGTAGCTCTCTTGGGAGCAAACTCCTCTGGAAAGACGACTTTAGTTGATCTCCTTTACGGAATTAGGAAAGCCACGAATGGAGCTCTATTGATAGATGGATATGATTTTCGAGATCTTTCTATCGAGAGTGTTCGCGATCAAGTCGCTCTGGTGAGGGGGCTGGAAATTTTGCCAGACAGTATCTTTGAAAATGTAAGAGCAGGTCGAGAGAGTGTTGGCTTAGACGAAGTACGGCAAGTTCTGTCTGATTTGGGGCTGCTTCAAGAGATCGAATCTCTTCCCGAGGGCCTTCAGACTCAGCTCACAGGGGATGGAAGACCACTCTCAATTGCGCAAGCTCATCGCCTCGGTCTCGCTCGTGCCATCGTTGCGCGCCCAAGACTTTTGTTGGTGGATGAAACGCTAGACGATCTCGATGAAAAAACTCGAGAGCGCGCTTTGAGCGTAATTCTACAGAAATCTTCTCCTTGGACACTCTTAATTACCACACATGATACCGACTTAGCGACGAAGTGTGACGCCGTTATTGCGTTAGATTCGCTTAAAGAGAGGAGGTCAGCATAAAATGCGGCACCGCTCTGAAAAATTTCAAGTATTGAATTCATCGACCCCCTTAAAAGCGATCACTTTGGTAACGACCGAGCGGAACTATCGAGTTTTCTTTGGCGGATTTCTCTTTCTGTTTTTCTCCTGCTTTTTAGGCCTCGTCCTCCTGCCGTGGCAACAAACTGCAAAGGGGAACGGCCGAGTGATTGCCTATTCTCCCAATGACAGAACTCAAGAAATTAATGCACCTGTGGATGGCAGAATTGCCAAATGGCATGTAGTGGAGGGATCCAAAGTTGCGCAGGGAGATCTTATTGTCGAATTGACCGATAATGATCCTGAAATTTTAGAGCGATTAAGACAAGAGCGAGATGCTCTTGCAAAGCGCGTGATGGCGACTGAAGCTGCAGTGAACACTTCAAAAATCAATCTCGATAGACAGAAGCTCCTTGTCGAGAAGGGGCTGAGTGCTCGCCGTGCTCTAGAACAAGCCAATTTAGAATACACCAAATTGTTAGTGGATGAGGCAAACTCATCGGCTGAGCTTGCCCGCATGGATGTACGTCTTGCGAGGCAGATGACTCAATCAGTGAGGGCACCGATTGCAGGAACGATTCTGAGAGTGATCTCGGGTCAGGGTGCTCAAATTGTAAAATCAGGGCAAATGCTCGCTCTGTTGGTTCCTGAGACGGAATCCCGTGCCGTGGAACTGTGGATAGCGGGCAATGATATGCCTCTTATCCGCGAAAATGCAGAAGTTCGACTCCAGTTTGAGGGGTGGCCTGCCATTCAATTCAGTGGCTGGCCGGGAGCAGCCTACGGAACCTATGGAGGAAAAGTCACTTTAATCGACGCCAGCGATAGCGGTGAAGGGAAATTTAGAGTGGTCATTGTACCGCTAGAAAATGAGCCGTGGCCAGAAGGGGCCTATTTACGCCAAGGGGTTCGAGCTTTGGGATGGGTTCTTTTGAATCGTGTTTCGCTTGGGTATGAACTCTGGAGACGTTTCAACGGTTTTCCCCCAAGCTTTCCGACTCCAGTAAAAGGAGATTCGGCAAAAAGTAAAAGCTAATATGAAAGCTGTACTTATCATTACTGCACTCAGCTTCATTTCGACTGTGGGAGTCTGTACTCCATTGACATTGGATGCAGTTTTATCCTCCGTACGAGAACGCTATCCGCTTGTGGAAGGGGCCCAAAAGGATGTTGAAGCAGCGGGAGCAGAGATTCGTTCGTCAGAGGGAGCTTTCGACATTCAATGGAAAACACGGGTTGCATCGAGCGTGCTTGGCTACTATCAAAATGATCGCTTGGACTCCCTCATAGAGAAACCAACCACCCTTTGGGGAACAAATCTGTTTGCTGGTTATCGATTGGGAGTCGGCGATTTTGCAATCTATGATGGGAAGCTAAAAACCAATCCCGGAGGAGAACTTAGAGCTGGTTTTAATATTCCCCTTTGGCGAGATGGACCTACCGATAGAAGAAGAGCCAACATTGGGCGCGCTAAGCTGGGGTTGCAAGTTGCGGATCTCCAAGTGATTCAACAAAGAATAGATGCAGTCAAGGAAGCAAGTAATCGTTATTGGGATTGGGTTTCGGCGGCAAAAAAAGTCGAGATTTACCAAGCGCTACTAAAAATTGCTGTTGAGAGAGATGATGGACTCAAAGAAAGAGTTAAACATGGGGATTTGCCAGAATTTGAAAGAAGAGACAATGAACGGGCTATTCTTCAGAGGCGATCTCAACTGATCTCAGCTGAACGTTCACTGCAACAAGCCACTATCGATCTCTCTCTCTATTTTCGTGATAAGGAGGGGAATCCTATCTTTGCCGGGCCGGAGCATTTGGGGGCTAACCTCCCAACTCCGAATCCTGAGGCCGAGCCCAAAGAGGGGTTGGAAAAGGCACTCAAATCTCGACCGGATCTCAATCGGTTCCAACTTCTAAAAGGGCAAAATGAAATCGAGCTGGAGCTTGCGGAGAACCAAACGGCTCCAAAAATAGACATTCAAGTTCAAGCTATTCGAAGTTTGCAGAACGGCGATCCTGTTCGTAATGGCACTCAGCTTGAGGCTGGCATTCAGTTGGAAGTACCACTCCAAGTAAATGTTGCTGGCGGACGCGAAGACTTTTCAAAAGCAACGCTCGCAAGGCTGGAACTGCAGGAACGTTTTCTGAAAGATAAAATTGCGGTGGAAGTTTACAATGCAAAGTCTGCTCTAAATGCGGCTCTTCTAAGAGCGCAAGTAACCGAACAAGAGACTCAGTTGGCGAAAAAATTGGAGCAAGGTGAGAGAGTTCGATTTCGCCAAGGGGACAGCAATCAACTTTTTGTGAATATTCGGGAACAAGCCACAGCCGATGCCGCAGTCAGAGAAGTGGATGCTTTAGCTGATTACCTCAAAAGCCTAGCCAACCTCCATGCCGCTTTGGGCGAAAGCTGATTCGTTTTAAACGATAGATAGAATATCTATTATCTATTTTTTTAAACACCTTACTTGGCCGTATAACTGACGTTGGGATCACGGAGGAACCAATCATGAATACGGCATTGTCAGTTGCTACTTTTCTTCTTTTAGGGGCACCCCTTGTAGCGGGGCTTTCCGGATTGCTGGGGTTAAAAGAAAAGCCCTTGGCGATGCGAAAATTGTCTCTTGTGGGAGCAGGCATTTCGTTTGTTTCAGCACTGATATTGGGCTACGGAGTCCTCGAAACAGGAGCAATCGATCGGATCTTTGGGATTGTTGGGAACCCCGATACCTTTCACTTCTCTGTGGGAGTGTGGATCGATAGGCTCTCAATCTTATCGGTATTACTGATCACTTCTATCGGTCTGGTAGTTCAAAGATATTCCGTCCGCTACTTAGATGGCGACAAAAGGCAAGGAAGGTTTTTTGCGTGGCTTTCCTTCGTTCTTTTCTCGGTAACCCTTTTTGTGATTAGCCGAAACCTCTTAGCACTCACTTTGTCTTGGTTTCTCGTAAGTTTCGGGGTCCACAGGCTTCTCCTGCACTTTTCGGAAAGAGAAGCTGCTCAGAAAGCCGCGTGGAGAAAATTCGTTATCAGTCGAATTGGAGATGTGGCCCTCCTGTTCGCTCTCATCTTAACTTACTCAGTCTTTGGAACGTTTGAGCTGTCGGAGATCTTTGAGATTGTGAGAAATCACGGGAGCTGGGAGCCTCTGAATGTTCTTGGAGTAACTCTCAATCCCGCCGCTCTGGTTGGGTCTCTATATGTGATTGGGGCAATGACTAAGTCCGCTCAGTTTCCGTTTCACATTTGGCTTCCCGATACGATGGAAACGCCAACGCCTGTATCTGCCCTCATGCATGCAGGGATTATTAATGCGGGTGGATTTTTGATTGTCCGGCTTAGTCCGATTGTCTCTCACGCGAGCCTGGCACTGCATATTCTTTTTGCCGTCGGCGCGCTCACAGCTCTTTTTGGTGGGCTCATTTACTTGGTTCAAACGGATATCAAGCGCTCCTTAGCCTACTCTACGATTTCTCAAATGGGCTATATGATGATGCAATGTGGACTCGGCGCTTTCTCTGCAGCGGTACTACACTTGATCATGCACGGTTTCTACAAAGCCAATGCGTTTTTGAGTGCTGCTAGCCGAATCGATACGACACCCACGACTTTCGATTTTGCTGAGAAAAGTGAAAAGGGCTCCAGTTTTCATCGGTCCATTTCTGCTGCGATTGCCCTTGGCCTGGTGATTCTGAGTATCACGACTTTGGGAATTGATCTCTCGGCTAAACCTGGTGGGTTGTTTCTGTGCATTTTCTTGTGGTTCAGTGCCACCCAAGCCATCACTCCGGTGATGAGAAACCCTTCTGGCTCGACACCGTTGTTGATTGTCGTGGGCCTCAGTTATGGTGGAATGCTCTTGTATTGGACAGCTTTGGGAGCTCTTGCTTCCTTTCTAGATCCTGTCTTGATGTTGGGCGCTCAAAACCCAGTGTTTGGGGAACTCAATCACGTCTTTGTCGCTCTCGTAGCAGTGCTCTTTGTGGGAATGTTTGTTTTTGTAGAAGTAGCACGCGATTGTCAGGATAAAAAATGGGCGAAACAAGTGTACGTGCTCTGCCTTAATCACTTTTATATTGAGCAGCTTTGGAGAAAAGTTATTTTCCAAATGCTAGGCAAGACCGAAATGATGCCAAGTTTTGAAACTTTAGCCATCACAAAGGTGGCTCTTCAGGAGAAAAACGATGTTCACACAAAATATTAATCCAACGCAAGATACTCTCATTTCCTTGCGCTCGGAAAAAACTGTGCGCAGCGAGGAGAGAGTTCAAAAGAGGGATGTGGAGTCTGCGATCAGAGAAGCTTGCCAGAAGGTGGCACCCGTTTGGCCTCTTGCAAACTTCATCGCTGTGAATCCTTTGCAGGGTTTTGAAACGGAGAACTTTAAAGAAGCGGTTCAAGTTGCCAAAAAGATGTACCACGCAAAGGGGCTGCCAGAGCTAGATTATTTTTATAGTCAGTTTAAGAGCGGCAGAATTACGTCAAATGATCTTTTTGAATCCGTGAGAAGTGTAAATCCGGGTATGTCTGTCGAAGATCTGATGAAGGTCATGATTGAACAGGCTAGTCAGGATGAACCCTCAGTTTCAAAAGAAAGTCCTTCAGATGTTTTTCTGCTTCTGAGTGAATGGTCGGATCAGCTCTTGGGAACGAAATTGTATCCTTTGATGCAAGCGGAAGTAACTAAATGGGCGAGTGCTTACTTTGACCGCGGGGAAGCTGCTTGGGCAATGCCAGGACGAGAAAATGGCTTTTTCAAAGCATGGAAGGATTTGGTCACCCTCGAAAAGGGCGTGGAGCTAGCAGGCCTTGCAGGATTTAGAGACTATGTGAGAAGTCTTCCTTCGAAAAATATTAGTGCTATTAAGGTGATGATCGAGGATTTGGGGGTACCAGAAACCCAAGTCGTTGATTATTTAGTAAGACATTTAGCTTCTACTCCGGGGTGGTCGGGTTTGTTCTTGCTTCAAGGGGCCGAGAATCAGTTCTATCGAGGGAAGAATAAAACCGAGCCATTAATTGATTACTTGGCCGTTCGAATGGCCTATGACGCTGCCGGAGCTCAAATTACCTTTCGGGAAGCGACAAATAGTTTGTCTCCCTGGGACGAGATGCTACGTTTTGCGAAACAGAAGCTGCCTGCAGGGGAAGTCAAACAAGAGCCTCAAGCAGGACTCATTTGGTTAGAAGCTTTTGAGCGAAACTATCGAAAAAGGTTATTGGGAGATTTAGGTAAAGCTTCCTATAGCCGCCAGCTTTTTGATCTCAAAGATCAAAAGAGACCTAAAGCTCAAGCGGTGTTTTGCATCGATGTACGTTCAGAAGCTTATCGGCGCAATCTAGAACAACAGGGAAGTTACGACACCTATGGCTTTGCGGGTTTCTTCGCGGTTCCACTCGCTCACCAGCCATTCGGTGTGACCGAGCCCAGTTCTCAGTGCCCCGTTCTTATTCGCCCAAAATACCTGGTCTGCGAAGAACCTGTTCCGGGACAAGAGAATGAGGCCCAAAAAGTGTTGAATCATCAGGAATCCGTAAAGGCTCTCGATGAAGCCTGGCACGAAGTTAAAAACACCTCGGTGTCTCCCTTTGCCTTGGTAGAAACAGTGGGAGGAATCGGTGGTCTTTCCATGCTTTTTCAGAGTTTTGCTCCGAAAATGAAGGGCCATTTGGGTCGATTGTTCTCCAAAGTATTTGGAGCCTCTGTTGAAACGCAACCCGTTCTGAAACACATAAATGATAGGAGCAATGCCTTTTACCAATTGGGAATTCCCAATGAAGATCAAGTCAGCATCGCAGAGAACTCACTGAGAATCATGGGACTTCTCAAAAACTTTGGTCGGTTAGTGCTTCTGTGTGGCCATGGCAGTACAACTACTAACAATGCCTATGCAACTGCTTTAGATTGCGGAGCTTGTGGGGGACATCGTGGAGCCCCAAATGCAAGAGTGGCTGCTCGAATCTTCAATGATCAAAGAGTGAGAAATGCTTTAGAGACTCGAGGCATCTCAATTCCGGCAGATACTTTGTTTATCGCGGGCGAACACAATACCGCCACCGATGAAATTAGTATTTTGGATGAGGAAACAGTTCCCTTGAGTCACAAGTCGGATCTTGCTGCGCTAAAATTGGATCTCGGAAAAGCCAGTAAGTCGCTCAATCTGGAAAGAAC
>RFNV01000267.1 GCA_009927005.1 Pseudomonadota bacterium | reverse complement strand
TTGGGAAAAGGAGTATGCGGGCGAAGTTGGCCATGTGACCCCCAAGTCACTGCTTGTTCACTAAAATTGGGCGGGGGTTGACTACCCCCGCCCAAAACGGGTATGAATGCGACGCAGCACTAGGTTTTTTATGGGAGCGGAAAAATTGTTCAAGCAACTGAATTTATTATTTATTTCAATTTTCCTGATGGCGGCTTCTCTGCAAGGAGCAGAGCCTCGCCCATACTCCTATCTCGCCAGAAAAGTTCCTCAAGGTTCTGCAGATAACTGCCACTCCCAAGCCAAGCTCCTGGCCGAGCGATTTGCAAAGATAACGGGACTATCCGCTAAGGGGTCCTGCTACTCCATTGAACCGGAGGGAAACGATCTCCTCATGAAGTACCAAGCCAACGAGCCCCTAAATGTCATCAGCTCCGTTCCTGATTTAGACTTTCCGGGCCGGGGTCATGAGTTTTCGACTCAAGCGGAATGTGAAGCAGTGGTAGAGCGCGAGAAATCCGTTTTTCAAAACGAAATCGGATCAGAACCTCTCTTAAGTTTTTGCAGAGTCCGAGAAAACTATTATGGCCTTCAACGATGGGCACTCGTGCTCGAGGGCTTTAAAAATTCAAAAACTGAACTGGCTTGGGCTTCAAGCCGAGTTCCGGGGCGGCCCACGAAAGATCAAATCGAACAACTTAAAGTTTCTGTAAAAGACAAATTTACTCGATCGGGTATCAACGTCCGCTTTGTGTTTGTTCAGGAGGATGAAAAAGGACAGCTCCGCATGAATATCCTCTACTACGGTCGGTACTCAGAACAATTAAAGGGATTTACTTTAGCGTCGGTAAATTCGCTCGAGGAGTGTTCCCAAGCGTTGCGTGATTTTCAGCAGGTAGATGGCGCTCACCCAGAGATGCCCTCTGCGGCGACCTGTATCGTGAACCCCTACAGTCGAGGAGTTGATCTTTTTGTAGCTGTGAACGTGCTGAACTGGTTTCATCTGCGACAATCTGCAGAATCATTTACTGACTACTCAAAATGCCAGAGCGAAAAGAATCAGCTGCTCAGCCTTTATCAAAAAGAAGTTTCAGCTAATATTTTGGAAGGTTTTTGCACCGAGTGGGGACCTACTTGGAAAATTAATTTCTTGGAAATACCAACTACCCCTTAATCACTCCCATAGTCTCGGGGAATCCCAGCAGAACAATGGCAGACCAGTCTGCCAAAATAGCGAGTTAGCCATCGTAAAGAAGGGATTACTTAGAGCCCCTCCAAGCGACATCCATTAAGAGACTTACAAACCCTAACGCCCAAATGTCCTTGGGAATTCTCACGAAAACAAGTTATTTCCTTTCGTAACCTCTGTCATCTATAGTGAGAGTAGAGGTAGAGAATGACCATTTTTGGAAGACACTCTGAATCGCACCGAGCAGAACGGATCGGTTGGTTGAGGGCTGCAGTTTTGGGCGCAAATGATGGGATTGTTTCGACTGCAAGTTTGATTGTAGGGGTTGCGGCCGCAAAGTCAGATAAAACGGAAATTGTGATCAGCGGAGTGGCAGGGCTAGTTGCGGGGGCTTTGTCGATGGCGGCGGGAGAATATGTTTCCGTGAGTTCTCAATCTGATACAGAAAAAGCCGATTTGGCACGCGAACGGCATGAGCTAGCGACGGACCCTGAGTTTGAGACAGAGGAACTCGCCCAGATTTACGTTGCGCGGGGTCTCGACTTGAAATTGGCTCGCGAAGTCGCCGTTCAACTCATGGAGAAAGATGCTTTGAAAAGTCACGCGCGGGATGAGTTGCAAATAACTGAAATGGGAACGGCTCGACCAGTTCAAGCAGCTATTGCTTCCGCAAGTACTTTTTCGGTTGGGGCAGTTCTTCCGCTTCTCGTGGTGTTTCTGGTGACACCGGAAAAAGTGATACCCAGTGTTTCAGTGTCATCGATAGGGTTTCTCATCCTCTTAGGAATAGTCTCAGCTCGAGCGGGAGGAGCGAGTATTTTGAAAGGGGCCACGCGAGTCTGTTTTTGGGGTGCTTTTGCCATGGCGGCAACTGCCCTGATTGGAAAGCTTTTTGGAACCGTGGTTCAGTGAGAACCGGATTCCTCCGTTATTTGCTTTACACTGCCATCGGGAAAAATTTGCCAAGTGGTTCGATTGCCGAGTCGAGGCCTGTCCATTTCATCAAAGGTTGTTTCAGCAATTTGAATTTTATCAAAACTAATTCGTGTAGCTCGCTTCATCCTTCGAGGGGTTCCATTGGTCATATCTGAATTATGCTGCAAAAGTTCAGCTGTCATAATGGATTCCGGATCGATGCCACCCACCATGGCCTCTTCAAATTCATTGTGCATTCCTAATTGATCTAAGCGGGGGGTGTGCTTTGCAGTATTCACAACGCCCACTTGTCTTTTTCTCGCGGTAAATACGAAACCAAAAGGCTGTGCCGGGTCCCAACTCCAATGGTCGGCGACATGTCGTTTTTCACTGAAGGAGACCATCCCACTCATATGGTAATCCTCTGTCAGTCCATTTTTATGGTCGATAATTTGTTTTCTTAAATGTCCCTCTTCTCTTAAGAGCCCAGCATTGAATTGTTGAAAAGCGGGCAGGGCACTCTCGGGAGCTTCGCGCGAGGAAACTCCATTGCCTATTGTAAGCCCGGTTTGACGCACAAAAAGCTGGGCCAATTCCCTGTCGCTCACATATTTATCGCTCGGCACTCCTCGGTAGATTTTATCATTCGAGTAAAAACTGTATATTTTTTCATCGTATTCCTCTTGAGTCGTTGAGAGCTTTCCAAAAGTACGTTGAAAAGTGGGAGAAGCTAAACGAATTGCTCCCGATTTATCTTCGTAAACGAGATCATGCACCCAATTTGCGTAGTCTCTTATTTCCTCTTCTAGGCGTCTTCCCGGCTGAGAATGTTCCCTTCGCCAGAGATCAAATTCCTCCGCATTAAAATGAGGGGCCTTGCTCGCCATTACTTTTTTCGCTCTTTCCATCACTTCGGGGTTAAATTCCTCTTTTAGAGCTTGAGTCTGGGGTTGGGTTTTGGAGAACTCGACAACGGCCTCTTTAAAACTCGTTAAGTGGTGACGGTTTTCCTGACACCATTTCAAAAAAGCTTTGGAATCAAAGGTTCCAGTTGGATCTCCGAGGAGTTCTTTTGCTCGAATGGCCAGGACTGGATTGAGAACGCTTTCAAAGCCTTTATCGGTACTGAGCGCTTCTTGAAGAGCTGAGTGAAATTCTCCTGAAAGCTGTAGGCTGTGAGCCAAGTGATTCTCGCTCTCCCTGGGATTTAAACTGATATCTTCTCCCCAATGCAGATAAAGCGGGGCAGGGAGTTCTCGAGACTCCAAGAGCTTTTCCGTGAGAAGTCGTACGATTCTTCCGTTTCCATCAACAAACGGATGGATGGAAGCAAGCTCCCTTTGAAACCGTGCGATTGCAGCAATGACTTCTTTTCGTGTCTGCGCATTTTTGACATCTTTCTTGGCTTCTTCCCAAGTTTTTGCAGTGAGCTCTTCCAGCAGCTCTCTTTGAACTGCCTTTATTTCTGGTAAATCTCTTTGAGCGAGTCCCTCTTCACCGTATTTCCTTTCGAGCAACTGAATTTTTTTTACAAGATCTGGAGAAAGCTGTTTTCTGCTATCGATATGATACCAATGAGAAAGAGGGGCGTAGCTCACAAAACCATCTCTTGTCTTTTCGAGGTAAGGGTTAAAGGGCAGCAAGTGGGCAAGGGTTTTTCCCACAGCAGCAACCCCTTGAGGAAGGTGTTTTCCGTCGATTTCAAATCCCACATTTTCATCGCGAATCACTCCCAGCTCTGAATCTTTAAGTCCTTGTGAGTTTCTGGCAGGTCTTCCATCAGATTGAAAAACCTTTCCTTTATCCCCTCGAATACTCTCTCGGGACATCAGTTTTTTATGGAGCGTTTTAATTCCATTCAGATCAATGGATTCCAAGGGAAGTGTTTCCAAAAAGTCTCTCGCTGCTAAATATCCATCAAAAGGGCGTTCTCCATTTTTGTTATAGCGTTTCGGCCCCTCGGGATATTCACTCTGTTGTCTGCCAAGGTAATTGTCTTCGAAAGTAACGATGGCATCTTCTGAAAACTGGCCCAAAAGCCAATCAGAAAAGGCTTTAGCTCGCTCAGAAGATAAATGCCCTGAGGATAATTTCAGGAGGGCTTTAGCTGAAGGTGCTCCTGGGAGCCGTGACAACAAAAAATCAGCGACTTTTTTTGCTTCTTCTTGGGATCCCCGAAAAGGAGGTTCTGTTCGGGAAGGATCTCTTCTGGGGGGCGCGGGTTTAAAGGCATGATTCTCAGGATTATGGAGTTTTAAGAAAGGCTCTTTGCAATTGAAGGCAGCGGCGGAAGGGAAGGCCCAAACAAGAGAAAGCAACAAAAGAAGTGGTGAATTGTGAA
>RFNV01000326.1 GCA_009927005.1 Pseudomonadota bacterium | reverse complement strand
TTATAAAATTGACTACAAACATTATAAATAAAAACCAATACCTTGCACATACGCTCCCCATCCTCCAAAATTTCTCGCACCGTTAAATCTTTTGCAGCCAACACATCCTTCCCAGCCTTAACACCTACCTTTCGTTTCTTACCCAACTTAATAAAAAATTCACACTTTTGCTCTAAAATAAAACTTACACACTTTGCCAATTCACTAGATAAATGTTCTGCCACCGGCACCGGTTTAAACCCTTCTTCAATCGCCACCCTCCTATACCAAGTTATGCCATATTTTAGCATATAAGTAAAAAACAGCGGTAAATCTCCATCCTCACAAACTACATGTGAAGCATCATATAAACCAATCCGCTTAACCCCGCAAGCCCAACAAAAACGATAAATAAGGCGCAACCCCGCTCTCCCTGACACAACCCCGTGCGTCCGCTTTACCGTCATCAAACTTAAATAGGCACTATCCCCTTCAATCTCTAAGGCAATATATTTATACCCTATCCCTTCATGCTTAGCCCCAATCAGCTGTAACAAATCTCGCTCTAAATCCATCTCCTCCTCTCCCTCGCCCCTCTCCAAACTATAAAACATTGCCCCACCAGCAACCACCACAAACCACAAAATTTCCTGATCTCCAAACTTACAAAGAAGTTTATAATAACTAACTCCTCTTCCCCCTCCCTCCCCCTTTCCTCCCCCTTTCCCTCCCCACCACCAAGAGCCTCCACCTCCACCTCTCTCCTCTGCCCAATGAGGCTTAATAACAAATCGATTATCCTTGGGATACTGCATCCCATATTCGCTCAAAATCCAAAGTAAATTATGTTTGCCTGCATCATCACTACTCTTAATTTCAAAACATTTCATACTTGGTCCTTCTTAATATAGCCCAATAAATATCGGTTATAAGAAAGCATCCCCATTTCCCACTTAATTTCAGGATGGTTAGCAACATCAGACCATTCAAGCTTAGCCTGATAATAGTAATGCCAGTCAATATCCTCTACGCCCATATCAAGCCTAACTGAAAAAGGAATAGTAGAATTCTTGCGTATTTCCTCGGCATCCCAAGGCAAACCGCGACTATCATGCTGAAAAATGCTATAATCAGCTTCGCGACTAATTGTTTTCCAATCCCACTTCCAATCAAGATGTTCAACAATAAATTCAAAATCATCCACAAGAAATCGACTACTAACTGAACTCCAAAAGCGATTACCTAGTTCCCAATCTTGCCTAACAATCCAACTCATAATGTTTCGATCAAGCAAATAATGTTCAGGATACTTGTGCTCGCGACAAATATACTTAAGATGACGACCTCCGTCATAATGAACCAAGTCATGCATTCCGATCCGATCACCAATCTTAGCATACCTAATCGGATCATCCCACCAGGCATCCCTGCCTCGCTCGCGATATTTCATTAGCACATCAAGCGAAACCCGCCCCTTACTAGCCAAGGTAGTGGCTACCCAAGGCCAATCAGGATGGTCTAGCACATCTTGTTCATTAGCCAATGCACTAACATAAGACCAACACCACCGATTCCTAGGATACTTAGCAATAAAAGCAATATCAATCAAGGGACGACGATCATTCATCATCATCAAATAATCATCCCAAATCCTTCCATCCCCAAACGCCTCAAGCTCCTCCACCGTCTGACAAGCCAAATGGCGACAGTCACGACACACCTTGCTAACCTCACTACACATATAAAAATCATCTCGCATCGCAACACCTCTCCAATCCCAAGGCAAATGAAGATTGCCTAGGATATCCTCAGTAAATCGTAACCCCCGATTCCTGCTCAGCTTAGCCCATACATGATCACGTTCCCATCCCCCTAACCTGTCCAATCTACAAGCCAAGATCCACCGAATAGTAACAAACCTACTAAGACAAACATTTTCTTTCCACAAACAATTCCCTTTCTCGCGAATTTCGCGATAACACAGGCCAAGCAACCCATCAAATTCCTCGTCCACCCCCGGCATCTCATCACCCACTACAGCACTAACACCAGCGCCCATCTATCTTAACGTAAAAAATAAAATTATCAACATCAATTTTAACCTTCACATATCTTAACCAAGCCTTCACCCACCAAACCAATCCCATACACAACATCATCAGTAATATCAATTCCCTCATCACCTCCCACCATAACCTTAGAAAATTCAACATCATTTGTTTGCCCCATTAAAAGAATATTAACCTCAAACTTTTCCACGCCTTGAAAACCCCACCCACTCAACCATAATGATTCTTCATCCTCTGTAACGCGCGAACAAATAGTAGTAATAACAATTTTACTAAACTTTATACCGGTAGTTTCCCTATCAATAATCCAGAAAAAATCTTTATCCATTTCTTCTTCGCTAATATTTAATTCATCCTGACTAATATAACCTTCAATTTTTTCTATTAACAATTTAATATTTTTCACAAAAAACCCCCAATATTCGCCATACTTCGTAATTTTTACCTCTTCATCACAAATAGAAATAGATTTAATAAACTCATCAACCCCTAACAACATACTACTACTCCCAATTCTAAGATTTAATATTTCATTATATAATGTTGGATATGACTCAGATAATCCCCTATATAGTTCAACTAACTTAGGACTTATTAAATTAACAATCCTTAATATTTCCTCTTCGCTTGTAACCTTTAGTCTATGTAAAATATTGTTACTTTCTGCTAGTAATGGATTCGGATTAGATGTTCGCTTAGCATCCTTATCATATGTTCTAATAATTAGGGATTGAATTAATAAACAATCAATATTATCCTTTAATTCACCTGATAAAAAATCAATTGGTCTAAGATATCTTAGATAAGAATTTTTACCATAATACGAAAGATTATCAGTTAATTTTTCCTCAGATTGATATCCAATCTTATTTGTCATATAATCAATATACGCAACAGAGGTTTTAAAACTAGTTGCTACACCATGAAACAAGCGACCAACTTGATCAACCATCTTATTATATTCATCAAATAGTTCGCTATCTCTAAATAAAATCTTAAAATTACTAACCAACAACTCATCATCAATTACTATATCTCCCTTAGCTAAAGACTCACTAGCGGTATGATAGCTAACAATATAATTTTTTTCTCCTCTTATAAAATTAATAATTTTTTCTTCAGGATTATCGAAAGATCCAGCAATACAATAGGGAATCGCTAATTTAAATAATGTTTCTACAAAAGTTCTAATAATCATTGCGTCTTTAATTTGAGTAATAATCTCAGAAAAAGAGGGTAACTCATTACCCTGCTCAACAGACACCGACTCATCACCTTGCTCAACAATTTTCCTAAAGGGGAGTGGTTTCGAAAAACCCGAAGCAATAAAATGTTTAATAAGTGTTTTTTGCGGACCCAGCCATTTATCATTAACAGCCCTCCAATTAGCATATGAGTTTGCTAGTTTTGACTGAGCAATAATATTCTCATTGTCAAACATCGTGCATTCAAAAATATATTTTCGCAAATGTTCATCTACATCTTCCTTAGTAAGTGTTTGTACAAAAAACAAAATTTTAGGATGTTGTTTATGATATTTTTTATAGAAATATTTGACAGCTTCGTATTCAACCTGTTTTGGTTTTGCATCAATTCCTAAACGATTGAACATAATAGCACGTGTATATTTAGGAATTGAAGGGCAAATAATAGCTGAAATATTCTTATAATATCCTGTGAAAATTCTGAGTGGTTTATTATTAATAAAGGTTTGTTCGCCTTCAACTTCCTCTCCCTGTTTTTCAGGGATTCTAATTTCAGGAACCCAATTATTTTTTATAATATTAATACTTTCTTCATTTAATACTTTGTAAATCCAAAATAAATATCCATTTTTAATCAAAACAAAGCAGTTATCTCGCTTACACTCATAGCTATTTAAAAGAGTAGTTCCATCTCCATAATAATAGTCAATAAGTTTACAATATATATCACTTATTGTGCTTGAAATTTTCTTTTCAATGATATATTCCTTGGTTTTTTTTCCAGACTCATTCAAAAATCCAAAA
>RFNV01000060.1 GCA_009927005.1 Pseudomonadota bacterium | reverse complement strand
CATTTATTACTTTTTGTGTTTTAATTGCCGTTTGACCCAAATATCCTGCAATTAAATCAGATCTGGAAGCGAGCTTAAATGTACCCTTCGATAAAATTCCCATTTCTTTATAAACTTTTCCTAAAATCTTACCCAATTCAGTTTTTCCGACACCAGGGGGCCCTGATATTACTGTGTGCAACATATCTTTGTTTGTGTTGATGCATGGTAAATTAAACTTGCAATCCACACATTTTCCACATCTTTTATCCATACTTCCATTTTGTACAAAAAATAGTATTTGATTGATCATTTGTTCCTTTACTCCATTCATTCCCACCATGGCTGAAAGTTCTGTTAATGGACCTATTAAATTGGCAAATATTCTCAAATTCATCCCGTGATATAACAAATTTTTCTGACAATTATAGCTAAGCCCCAAATTTATTATGTCGTTTATTGATTTGATTTCAGTTATACTCATTATATTAGGTTCGTTGGGATTTTCATCAAAACCCTTATGGTCGCAAAGTGGATTTTTACAATAATCTTTTAGTGATGGAACGACAAGTGGGAGATCTTCAATTTCTTCTAATGGTGGTTGAGGCGGGGGGAGGGGTATGTTAAATCTAATAAATAATATATCATCATCATCATCTTTTTTTGGGGGTCTTGGTCTACGCGGAAAATTATTTTTACCATTTCTAATTCTTTTGTTATCAATATTTTCTCCCAGATGATCCGACGATCTTTTTCTCGTTTGCATTTATAACTTATATTATGTCACCTTATTTCTTTATAATATTTAGGAATTATATAGGACAAATTTAAAAATGATGTTTGTGAATGCTTCCTGTGTAAGGGTAAAATAAAAAAAGAGAAATCTGGGGTTGAGTTTTCAAGATGACGATGGTTTGCATTGCCACAAGGTAACGTAGTGCGTTCTCGTCTCCGATTCGCCTGAGGCCCGCACCGCGCAAGACTTGTCCCTTTCCACAGCCCACCCATCGAGCTCGCCGGCGCTCAAATCAAAATCACCAGAGTTGGCAAAAAAAAGAAACCCTTCAATCTCGGCAATTGTGTCAAACGAGAAGGAATCATCAAGACAGTGATAAGGATCGAATTCCTTCTTAATTTCATTTCCTTCGGTTTGCGACAACTTAAAGCGAGTCTCGTTGTTTGCCGAGGCCACAAGGGAGAAGGATATCCCTCGGAACTCAGTATGAAAACCTTGAACCTTCTTTTCGATTAGCAGATGTTGTTTATCGTAGGCCCCGGAAGCCCTGACGAAATTAGGGGGTACACGTCCCCCGTGTTTGATGACCTCGCCGGGATACGTCTCGCGATACTCAAATAGAATTCTTCCTCTAGCTCCCTCGATCAGAGCCTTGAAAGCGGCATATTTTCCGAGTCCGGCTTCCCGTTCTTTCTGTAGACACTCACGTAGCCACGCATCGCTCTCACGGAAAGGATGGAAAGCCATGTTGCAGTTTGATCGACGGAGCGCGAGTTGGGGGAGGGGTAGAAGGAGGAAGTGATTTAATTATCAAAGATAATGAGTTTTACAATATATTTAATATTTCAATTTTTTATTTTTTAAATTAAAAATTGCAACTACAGGAGAATAAAAAAAGAGAATCAATCAACGTCATGCTTGTGTGGATCAATCGACGACTGTAGCATTCTTCTCTTTCAGTTGCGCATTGAGAGCACGATCGAAAGAACGGCCGTTTCCATCATCGATACTGGAGAGTATTTGAACGTTGACAGTAACGTGCGCACCCTTCTCCACAGCCCAACCGCTGATCTGCTCGGTAGCGGAACAAGATTTTAAGTAGGTGAAAAAGAGATAGTTTTTTTCTTCATATGAAAATTCACAGATTGTATTGAAGATGTAATTTTCCTCAACGCAATACACTCTGAAATAGATGAGGCCATCGGGACGGAATGTTGTAAAAGTTTCGTTGTTGTGGGAGGCAACGAGAGACAGCGTCGCATACGGATACTTAGTATGAACGCCCTGAATTTTTTGTACAATGTCCCATCCTGTCTTACCGTCATACAGGCTGATTTCCTTCTTAAAATTTGGAGGAATTCCAATTGGTTTGATAACTTGATTTGAATATTTTTTTCCGCATTGAAATACTAAGTCGCCGTTAAAATTGGTTTTTATGAGTTTACTAAAGGCATTCAGAGCATCCATGTTACTAATCGGTTGGCGGAGGCATATAAGCTTGAGAGGGTGTAGGTTATAGGCTGATTACAAATAATCTAATCATAAAAATATATGAGTTTACAGTGCATTTAATATTGCATTTTTTTATCAATAACAAATAATAAAAAAATAGTTCAGAAATTAATTACAGTACTTTTGTCTCCATAAGTAACGCACACACCGAAATTCTGTTCTGGTCTTCCAGTATCTGGGTTCGTTGCCACTGCATAACCAAACATTTTTGTTCCTTCATTTCGAGGAATGTTTGTCGTGCCATTGAACTCAATGTACGAGTTGCTAATTGCCAACGCATCAACATACCGTTGCTCCTTGACAACAAACAAAGTCGCTATCCGTCTCTTCACTCCCAATGAAGTGTCATACAGTTCAATAATATTTTCAAACTTACGCAGATTTACATCGGGATAGCCCTCGCTGACAATTTGTCTCATCTTGTCTGTCGACACAAGTACCCAAGGCTCATCATTTGCTGATTTACTTACTTCGCACCAATGAGAGTATAATCCATTATCCAAAGAAAAAGTAACCCCAGGGTAAAAAAATCGAATCAAGCTGAGAATAACCTCAAAGAAAAATGGTTGACTAATACAATCGCTACACAACTTAGCCAAATGATTGCATACGTCATCTAAATCTCCATATCCTTCATTTTTACGAATTTTACGAAATGTTATCGTTTGATCAATGATTCTTTCAATAGTCTCTGCCAATGTAGGGTCTTCTTTGAGCAACTTGCGAAAAATAGGTGACAAATCACCGTTCAAATCCATTTTTTTTGAAATGACATCATACCGTACGTCAAAAGGAAAGAGTGTTCTGATAAACCTAGTTCCACTAATTGGTGGCGCACTTTTGCCGTCTATACCACTGCCACGCTGATCAATCTGAAAAAGCACGTTGGGTAATGAACGCGGTTGAACTGATTGTACCGTAGGCTGGCCACTGGACGCTAGACTTTGACCTTGAATTGAACAAATATTGTGAGATGTTGGTTCTTGTGCAGGTTGATCATTTTGACCTTGAATTGAATGCAGTTGAACTGATTGTGCCGTGGACTGGTCACTGAGAGATTGATCATTTTGACCTTGAACTGATTGTACCGTAGGCTGGTCACTGAGAGGTTGATCACTTTGACCTTGAACTGATTGTACCGTAGGCTGGTCACTGAGAGGTT
>RFNV01000063.1 GCA_009927005.1 Pseudomonadota bacterium | reverse complement strand
GTACCCGACTACTGGGGCAAAGCAATATGCCACGTAATTGTCACCGGAAATATTGACGTTGTTTACTGTGCCTCCACTGCCTGCCGTGAATGAAAAAGTTGTGGATGTTGGTGAGTTGTTAATATATCCAGATGGATAATTTGTTCTTACAGCATCAGTGCTGTTAAGCGTGAGAGTCCCTGACCCCATGTTGGCATGATACACCCACCAAGACCCATCAAAAGAAACTGTCCGAGATTTTCAATGATAAGTCTTGGAGCAACACCTAGCCCGTGCCCAACAGTGGCACTTGTGGATCCATTGCCTGTAAAAGTAACCACGCTAAACCCAGCCGTTGCATTCGCCCGCACCTGACTAGTGATGCTGCCTTGTGTGTTGGATACAGTTGAGGTGCCTGCGTCCCACGCCCAGCCGACGTAAGTGTTAGAGGACTGGTTTACCTGGGAAAACCCACCGCTGCCGGAAGCAAGAGTAAATCCGTCTGAGTTAAAGGCAGAAATATATCCCCAAACAGGTGGTTGCCCAAAGGCAGATTCACTTCCAGTGTCATTCGAACAAAGCATGTTATTGCTTCCTCTGACAGTATCTTGCAAAACATGCTGGATAGTCGGTGGTCCCGAAGATCGACCTTTTATCCAAACAAGATCAGGACTAAATGCAAGTCCGGTGATACTACGTGCTGCACCATCACCAGTCCACAACGCAACATCCATCGCCGTATTAGACTTCGTGACTAATGGGGCTGGCAAATTAGTGGTGCAGAGTGCCTTGAAGCCTGATGGTGCGGTGTAGGCAAATGCGTGTTGGCCGAAGTTTGCGCTAATCGAACCGCTCAGGTTTCCTTATGGACGGGTAATCGGGCAGTACGTTCCACTTGTTAAGGTGTACGCAGGATTTGTGCCTGCTGCAGGATCACTGGAGTTAAACCATGTGCCGTTTTTGCCAAAGAAGATCTTGCTGTTATTAAGATCAAAAGCGCACATAAACACATCGCCTGCGGCCAGCGTGCTCCCATAAGATGAGAAGGTGTCGTTGTTGCCTTTTCTTGCGTTATCAAGTTCCTGAACATACGAAAGAGCATCCTGCCCAGGGTATTGAGAAGTGATTTGATTCTGACCTATTCCAACTGTTGTATTTGTGCCAGCTACGTTCAGTAAAACCTCAAAATACCATTTGCCGGAAGAAACGGAGATTGCACTATTGCAACGAGTAAGCGCATTGCTGGCAATGGTTAGCCCGTCAAGGTTGCCGTTGCTAAGTGTAACCGCTGTATTCGCAAGCGGATTCCAGGTGCAGTAATTCCCTCTCACCTCGCCGCCCACGCCAGTGTCCGACTGCGACCCATTAGTGGGGGAGTCTATGAGGCTGTCATTCCCAGCACCAGCCGTAACACTAAAATTATTCGGGGTCCAGTTGTTCCCCAGCCCGCTATA
>RFNV01000329.1 GCA_009927005.1 Pseudomonadota bacterium | reverse complement strand
CTCTCGTGATTGAACTGAACAGGCGTTGGCGTAACGCTTTGTGTGCCTTTATGGTAATCTCAAGTCTCTTAGGAACTGGCTTGGCTGCTCGAAAAATCCCCAATCCGCCGGGTCTTTCGAGACAGACCCAAACGAATCCATAAGCCACTAAAAGAACAGGCCAGCACTCCCAACCCGTATTGGAGACTCCGCCGAAAGTTTATAGAACTAGCTTCTGGAAAATACTTTGTGGGCACAGAGATTTCTCCGATTTTAAATCCCATTGAATGGGCTTTCACTAGAATTTCATTATCAAAAACAAAGTCATCGCTAAATTCCTCTAAAGGAACAGCAGTGAGAACCCGTGAGGAAAAGACACGGTAGCCGGTGTGGTATTCAGAGAGCTTCTGCCCAATCATTAAATTCTCTATGAAAGTCAGGATTCGATTAGAAACATATTTCCAGAGCGGCATTCCACCCTGAAGTGCCCCTTTTCCGAGAATTCTGGATCCCAAGGCAATATCATAAACCCCAGAAGCAACCATCCACGTAATCGCCCCTAGCAATTTTGGTTAGTATTGATAATCCGGATGAAGCATCACAACCGCATCAGCTCCTTCGCTGAGGGCCGCTTCATAACAAGTTTTTTGATTTCCCCCATAGCCCCTATTTTTTTTATGTTGGATGACTTTAAGAGGCCAACGAGAACCTAAAGAGTTAGCAACTTTTACGGTCTCATCTGTGGAACAATCATCGACAACAACAAAGAGGTCCACCAAATCAGTCGGAACATCGATTAAGGTTTTCTCAAGCGTTTTAGCAGCATTAAACGCCGGAAGCACACATACGACTTTTCGTTGATTAAGCATTTTCAGCGAACCTTAATGAATCATTACTCTTGCGGCAAGTGAAAGCCCCACCACAAGCGTTTCACGGTTTCCGGATCCCAGATTTCTTCAATTGTTTTAAAGGATTCCCTATCTTCCAGGGGTTCATAAGTTTGCCGAGCTGAGTAGCGACCAAAGTGATGGATGTAGGATTTTAACAAGACCCGAGGCAGAGGAAACGAGGGATCTTTTTCGTGATAAGAAGCTGCCGTCAGATAAAGATGCCAATCAGCTGCTTGAATTCTTAAGTCCCAGGGACTGCCGATAATTTTGCTAAGTTCTCGATGGAAAATAACCGAATCCCCTTTAATTCCTGGCATCCATTCTTGGTCGTTTGGGGTGGGTGAAACAAAGTTTTTGAGGTCGCCGTACATCCAGCTGAGGGATTTCCAAAGTCGCTCTTCTTCTGTTTTGTGCAGCAAGAAGGCCCACACTTTCGAAAGACTTAAAATATTTTTCCAGCGTCTCTTGAGGTTTGTTGAAAACAACTGAGTCGGTTGAGCCTCCTGACCACTGGGACTCAAAATAAGTCGCGAATCTGCCTGAAGCGCTTCTACGAATGGTTTTTCCCAGCCCTGAGGCATCCAAATATCATTATTGAGAAAACATAGGACTTCGTAACGAGCAGCTTCCATTCCTTGAATTTGACTTCGAGGATAGGATTGGTTTTTTGAGTTTGGTAAGTAGACAACTTCGTGTTTTTGGCCACGAGTCTCTTCTTCGAGGGCCCGAAAGAACTGTCCGGAACCATCGGTAGAATGGTTGTCGACAATAATCAACTCAAACGGCGTTTGCGTATTCTCGGTCAAAGCCTTCCAAAACAGGCGATTCATTGGAAGGCCATTGTGGATGGCAGTAATGATAGAAAGAGGGGTATTCATAGCTTGTCTTCTTCACATCCCACAGGGGCGCAAAGAAGACAAGCTCAAGTCAGCAATCGTTAATCACGTAGTTTCAATGCGGGATGCACTCGTGACCAGCCATAAAAATGGCCCGCAAAGATCAATGAAGTCGCAGCTAAGATGGTTAATCCCTCCCTTTGGAGAAGCCCATAGACCAGAAAAGCGGCACCCGTTAATTGGAGCAGTAAATTCATTGGCTGGGTATGCAGTAAAGCTATCTTCCCCAGAGTCGTATTGGCCAAAGCTTCATAGTTCACTTTTCTTCCCAGAATGAGGCCGACCGTGTTCATGACGAGAAAGATTCCCAATGCAGCTCTCCAGTTTTGATTCCACAGAAAGTACATCTCCCAGGACATGGCAACCACATCGAGAAAAACCCTTCGCGGATGGGATCGTAAGAGCATGTATCTTTGTATCAAGTTGAAGTGGGTCGGTTCAGCTCGCTCGACTACTACTTCCATTTTTCTTGCTTCGATTGTCACGCTTCACCTTCTTTCCTGAGCCAAAGAGAGTGCATGGCCTATGCCAAAGAGCACTTGGCAAATTGGAGACTGGACCTTTACAATCACTCAATGGAACTTTTGACTCAAAGTGAAACTCTAGGAACTCTCTTTTTTGCATTGTCGGTCTTCCACTCGTTTTCGGTAAAACAGTTCCAACATTGGGCTCTTAAATTTCCCGAGGGCTCTGTTCCCGAAAATCTTTTGCATCTCTTTGGAGAAGTAGAAGTAGTGTTCGGCATTTGGGCTGGGGCTTTGATGCTGATTTTGGCTGTTTGGCTCGGAAGCACTCCTACTATTTCGTTTTTGGAGGGGTTGAACTTTACAGAGCCTCTTTTTGTTTTTGTCATCATGACAGTTGCTTCAACAAAGCCCCTTCTTTATTTTGCACAAAAAATCATTGATAAGCTGAGTGCCGTCATCCCGATAGGACGAGAACGCGCTTTTCTTTTTACCTGCCTTTCAATGGGGCCTCTTTTGGGAAGTTTTATCACGGAACCTGCAGCCATGACGGTCACCGCTTTACTCCTGAAGAGACGTTTTTTCGACCGGGGAATCAGCGAACGATTGAAGTATGCACTTTTGGGCGTGCTTTTTGTGAACGTTTCAGTAGGCGGAACGCTTACTCCTTATGCGGCTCCTCCGGTTTTAATGGTGAGCGGTAAGTGGGGATGGGATCTGTCGTTCATGCTCACCCACTTTGGCTGGCGAGCTGCTACTACGGTAATCCTCAATGCCTTGGCCGTTGCGATCTTGTTTTCAAAAGAATTAGCTAGCCTTCAGGCTGAGAGCGAAACCCAAAAAGACCCAATGCCTTTTTGGATAGTGGCACTCCATCTAGTCTTTCTTGCCTCGATCGTCCGCTTATCCCACCATCCGGTTGTTTTTTTAGGAGTCTTTTTATTTTTCTTAGGCATCGTCACCATCACCATGGAATACCAAGAAGAGCTTAAAATCAGAGAAGGCTTATTGGTTGGTTTCTTTTTAGGGGGCTTAGTTATCCTAGGAGGATTCCAACGTTGGTGGCTTGAGCCTCTTTTAAGAAGCCTCAACCCAACCTCAATGTATTTTGGCGCTTCGGCTCTCACCGCTGTTTTAGACAATGCCGCTCTGACGTATTTGGGCTCTCAGGTTCCCAACATTGATGAAGTCATGAAATATGCGTTGGTCGCCGGTGCTGTTA
>RFNV01000192.1 GCA_009927005.1 Pseudomonadota bacterium | reverse complement strand
GGGGCGCCCTCGCGTGGTCGAACACGGGCGCATCGAGTGTCTGCTGGACGACGTGGCCGCGCGGTATCGCAACGCCACCGGCTACCACGTCAACGAGTGCTGACATGCGCCAACGCGAAGCCGAGCGGCTGGTGCGGCGCTACCAGCGCGCGTTGAACGTCGAGGACTGGCGCATCAAGGTCGTACTGATTCGGCACAAAGCCCTGCGGATGGCAATACCGGAGGCCGGTGACGTTCACGGCTACTGTGTGCGCGATACAGACGCGCGGCGCGCCACGGTCTATCTGGTCACGGATCGGCGCAAGGCGTTTGCCGACCGGCAAGAAATCGAGGTCAGTGATGCGGCGGTGCTGGCACACGAGGTCGCGCACGTCGCGTTCGCGCTGGGCGAGGAGCGCATGTGCGAAATCGTTGCCCGGATTCTGGCCCCCTGAAAAAACACGGCCTTTTTTGTTGACGGGGTGGGGCGGCTGTGGGGTTAGTCCGCCTTCCGAATCTCGCACACCGGGGCAGCCGGGATGATCGTCTTGGGGCCGTAGTCGCACACAGCCTCAAACGTCGCGTCCGGCTCGCTCGCGGTGGCGTCCTTGTACGCTTCCACGGTCAACGTCGCCTGACGCACGCGGGTTTGCTGGTACGGGTAGCCTGCGGCGTTGAGGGCCTTCTGGATGTCCGGCTGGCTCACGACACACGACGGCAGTAGCGCCAGCGACACGAACAGGATCATCGGCGCGACGGTCTTGATCTTCCGCCCGTTGCTCAGGTCGATGATCGCCTGACCGCCGATCAGGCCCGCAAGCGTCTGCGGTACGATGTCCGGCACGACAAACCCGGTATTGGCCGAGACCAGCGACAGGATGATCTGGATGCCGAGCAGAATGATCTTCTTGTCCTGCCAAATCGGGTAGGGTTCCGCGACTTGCTGGAGAATTGGCTGGGTCGGGGTGAACGGAATCGGAGCGTCTGCCATTTCAAGCCTTGTGGTTACGACTGGTCCGCGCCAGCCGGTTTTGTTCAGCCTGTTGCTGTACCCTTGCAGCATGTCATTGAAGCCGCGTGGCCTTGAACACCACTTGCGCCGTGGCTGTCGCGCCGTTGGAGTCCAGCGTCAGCCGTATCAGCAGGCCGTTCGTCGCTGTCGATCCGGTGTTGTCCTTAGTGAACAAAGCGTGGGCGCTGAAGTCAGCGACGACGGCGGCGGCGCTCGTGTAAGGGGCCGGGGCGCCGGTTTGCCCCGTCACCGCGTACAGCGTGTTGCGCTTGGCGTCATCTTGGTTCGCGCTGTTCAGGCCGGGCGGGTCGTAGGTGCAGCCCTGCTGCCAAATCTCAGCCGACATGGCGGCGCCGGTATCGGGGCTTTCCAGCGAAAACGCGACTTGTTGCAACTCGATCTCAGTCACCGCGCCAGTCTGGAAGCACGCGGTCACGGCGGCATCGTTGCCTGCAAACGTCGCGCCGAGAATCCCAAACTCCATGTTCGGCGCCGGGTAGCCCTGCTTCAACGGCACCTGCGGCAAAAGCCCGACCACCGTGGACCCGGTGCTGCCGTCAAGAAGGTTTTTGCCATTCGCGGCAGGCACAGGCGGCGGCGCGGCAAAAGCCACAGTCGCCATGACCAGCGCGGAGAGAATGACCCATGCGTTCTTCATCATGTCGGCACCTTCAAGCCCGGCGAATACACCTGCACCGGACGTGTTTCCTTGTCAATGTTGCCCCACAGCGCCTTGTCCTTGGGGACGGCTGTGAATGTCAAGCCACGGGGGTTGGAGCCAATCTGCACATGCACCCACGGCATACCGTCATTGATACCCTTGACGGGCCACGGGCGATCCGCGCGCTCCCAGATCACGCTGTCAAACCCGCCAACGTCCACACAAGCCTGCGCCAGCGCCAGCGGACTCGTCGTCGATGAAACGATGTCCACAGCCGCAATACCCGGTCCCCAATAGAGGTGATAAGAGCGGTCTGTGCCCCCGACCTCACCGTTGCGTTCGGCGCTGCGGATTCCCGACGAAATGATAACCGGCCCCACGCGGTCACGGACTTTCTCCAGCCACCGGGCCATTTGAATGATGTTGCCATACTGTTCCACCGTGGGCGTCAACCGGCCCTTGGTGAACTCGTTGAGGGTAAAGTGCGGGGAGACTTGGGGGTTCATGGGTTAGGCCGGGTTCAGGACTGCGCTGATGGATACCGTGACGTTTGTGGCCGCCGCGTCCACGCCGCACCCGAATACATACAGCGCGGGCGTGATGTATGTCTCTGGGGGCGTTAGAAGGCCCTGTGCAACCGGGCCGTCCGAACCGCCGTCCGTCCCGCCACACAAACCGGGTGGCACATCGTTAGGCGACGCCCCCGTGTTGGGCGGGGGAATGGTTGAGAGCCACACCGTGCAGGCCGTATCCGTATCGCACGTCACCTTGAGCGTCGCAAACCCCGTCGCTTTTTTGGGCGA
>RFNV01000065.1 GCA_009927005.1 Pseudomonadota bacterium | reverse complement strand
CTATTAATTTATCTGAATTACGCTAAAAGAAACTTGATAATTATTGAGGTTATTATAAAAATAGGCATTGCCTGTAAGCTTTAGCTTAGCGGGTACCATCATAATAAAAAAATTGAAATTTCAAAATAACTGAAAAACCCATAGGTTTTTACAATTTATCACTCTTCTTTCATTGCATTGAAGAATCTGCGTTTGCGATGGCTTCGTCTGACTCGTCCGCCTCGTCTGGTCACTCCACTGGCTCCCTTGACGGCTCTGCCTCGTCTGGCCACTCCACCGGCTCGGGCTCAATGCAGTCTTTTTCCGCTTCCGCGGATTTTTCCACGGGCGACGGTCGTTCTTTGCCGTCAAGGAAGTCCAAGGCGGACGTGGGCAAGGCAAGCGCGGGAATTGATGTGACATCATCTCCGCCCCCTTCTCGAGTGGCACACAACACAGCGGCCCTTTTTGCAAGCAGCCTTGGTTCTCCGCCCCCTTCTCGAGCGGCCCTTTTTGCAAGCGGCTTTGGTTCTCTGCCGAGTGTCTCCGGCAAGCTGGGTTCTCTCCCGAAGGGTTCTGGTGTCGAGACCGTTTTTCATACTCTCGACGGGGATCATTTCATGCGAGATCCCACTGACCAAACTGGTCACACGATGCTCCCTGTCAAGGCCCAGAGCGGAGCTCCTCCCAAGGTCTCAAGCGGAGTTCCTCCCAATGTCTCAAGAGGAGTTCCTCCCAATGTCTCAAGCGGAGTTCCTCCCAATGTCCCAAGCGGAGTTCCTTCGGGAGCCGCTGCGAATGTTGACCAACAACAGCAACAGGTGGCCCAGTTGGCTTATGGTGTGGCTGAGCTCGCGCGTCAGCTTCTGGCGCTTCAGCAAAAGTTTGAGGAATCCCAGAAGCTCGCTCTGGGGGAGATTGAGTCACTCAAGAAGCAGATGGCCGCCCAAAACAGCAAGATTCAGCAGTTTGAGTTGGCGTTGGCACAGACAACTCGCCAAGTCCCGCGTCAGCCGACACTTCCCCGCCCCACTGCTTCTGCTTCTGCTGACGTGGCAGATGAAAACCAGAAGCAGAAGCACCGAGGAACGCGCGGGGGGAGGGCCAACCGAGAGCGCCATCAAGAGCGCCAGCAAGAGCGCCAGAATGGTCAGCAGTCCGGCCAACAGGTTGCTCAGGAGGTTGGCCAACGGGTCATTCAACAGACCGCTCGGGTTGCCCAACGGTCCGCTCAACAGCCCGCTCAGGTTGCCCAACGGTCCGCTCAACAGCCCTCCCAGTCTCTTCCAGTGCAAGCTCAGACATCGATCGACGCTGTCCTCAAGCAGATGTCTGAGCAGTTGGAGAAGCTGGAGGAGCGATCCGCGCATGTGACGGCTCACCAACGTGAGCTCGAGAAGCGCGGACTGTTTTGAGCAGACCATTTTCCCCCCATTTTCCCTTTTTTGTTTATTTGTTTCTGTGTTTTGTGTGTTGAATTAAAAAGTCCATTTTTTTATTATAAAAATTCTTTAAAAAAATTGAATAAATAAAAGTATGTAAAGATAAGCCTTATAATGTATAATATTAACAATAAATATCAGAAATGCCATCTAAAACTGCTATCGGAATTGATTTGGGTACGACCTATTCATGTGTAGGTGTGTTCAGAAATGGAAATGTGGAAATATTTGCAAACGATCAAGGAAATAGAACTACGCCGTCGTACGTAGCATTTAATGATGTTGAAAGATTGATCGGAGATGCTGCTAAAAATCAGGCAGCACTAAATCCAAAAAATACAGTATTTGATGCCAAGCGATTAATGGGAAGAAAAATTGACGACGCCGTTGTAAAAAGTGATATGAAACACTGGCCATTTAGTGTGGTCGGCGGACCTGACGGAAGACCAAAAATTGAAGTTGAGTTCAAAGGAGAAACAAAAACATTTACACCAGAAGAAATTTCAGCTATGATTTTAACTAAAATGAAAGAAATTGCAGAACAAGCATTGGGCCACGAGGTAACCGACGCAGTTATTACGGTACCTGCGTACTTTAATGATTCCCAAAGACAAGCAACGAAAGATGCAGGGTCAATTGCTGGATTAAACGTTCTGAGAATTATTAATGAACCCACGGCGGCTGCAGTGGCTTACGGATTGGACAAGAAAAACCAAAACAAGGGAAAGGAAACAACTGTATTGATCTTTGATCTGGGTGGTAAACTATAAACTGCTTCCCATAAAAAATCTGGTGAATTGCTGGGAACCCCTTAGAGCTTATAATACCACAACGCATTCAGTAATGAAAATCGTGACGGTTTGAAAAATTATAAGATTGGGAAATCAGCAGCCAAGCGTCCTTGAAAGAGGATGAAGGTTCAACGACTAGATAAAGTATCCTAAAATGTATACACAATACATCATGGAAAAATATCCACGAGCGCCAGAACTTAGTATTGTTAGATATACTAGGTAAGATATAGTCTGAACTTACATGAAAGTGTAAGAAGTTAGGATAAAGAGCCTAACGATAACATAATTGGGTACATTCGACGTAAGTATATTGGTGATTGATGATGGCTTGTTTGAAGTGAAGGCCACGTCTGGAGACACCCACTTGGGTGGAGAAGACTTTGATAACAGATTGGTTGACTATTGTGCAAATGAATTTAAGAAAGTGACAAAAGTCGATATTAAAGGAAATAACAGAGCCCTTCGTAGATTGCGCACAGCATGCGAAAGAGCAAAAAGAACATTATCGAGTTCAACAGCCACACAAATTGAGGTTGATTCATTAGCTGAAGGAAAAGATTTAAGTGTTAAGTTGACCAGAGCTAAATTTGAAGAACTTTGTATTGATCAATTTAGGATGTGTATGAAACCTGTTGAAGATGCATTGAATACTGCAGGAATGAGTAAAGGAGACATTGATGAAGTTGTATTGGTTGGAGGTTCGACAAGAATTCCAAAAGTTCAAGAATTATTGTCCAATTTTTTTGGTGGAAAAGAATTAAATAGATCGATTAACCCAGATGAAGCAGTAGCATATGGCGCAGCAGTCCAAGCGGCAGTATTGAGTGGTGCAGATATGGGATCAAATGAAATTG
>RFNV01000269.1 GCA_009927005.1 Pseudomonadota bacterium | reverse complement strand
GGTGGCAGCTGGGACAGCGGTGAACCGCCTTAAACCCTAAAACCTCGTTATATAACTGGGGACGGATGCGGACGTTGCAGGAACAACACATCCCCTTGTCAATTTTTGAAATGGGAACTCCCTTTACTGCCTGACTAGCCTTTTCATACAGGGACTTTGAGTTGGGATCTAGTTGAGTCAGGACCCCTTTTCGCTTTTCTAACAATTCTTCATAAGAGCGCTGGATACTTTTTCCTTCTTCCTGGAGCTTGCTTTTAGATTCCGTTAGCTCAGACGCCCTCTTTTGATGAATGCCTTCCGCTTCTTTAACGGTTTTCTTTGATCCCTCGATTTCAGAGAGAAGCCCAAGAACTCTTTCTTCAATTTGTTCTTTTTCTTTTTTGTGGGTCTCATTTTCTTTTTGGGCTGCTTGATACTCTTCGTTTGTTTTGACCTCCATCATTTTGCTTTCAGCTTTTCGAAGGAAGTCTTCTTTTTCTCTGAGCTCGCCCTCTGTTTTTCTAACCAACTTTTCCAAATCGTCATGTTTCGTTTTTACTGCTTGAAAGCCGGCGAGGCTTTTCCCAATCTCGGCATCTAGGGCAGCGAGCTCTACTGGGATTTGATCGAGTTCCTGACGAAGTCGAAAGACCTTTTCGTCCATTCGCTTGAGTTCATTTAAAATCAGATAAAGAGCTTTCATGAGGCCTCTATCTTGGATCAGTCTGGGCTAATTGGGAAGGAGAACTTAGGGCTGAGAAGGACGGGTCGCCTCTGAGTCAGAAACGTAAATACTGGTCATGAAATTTTCAAAATAGTCCCGGTACATATGGTAGAAGCCGTTATCTCCCGATTCGGTACCCCAAGAATTCTTGATCTTAAGTTTGATGATTCGCCCTTCGGCATCCAAGTCAGCCCCGACAATGTCCACCGCATGCTGGCCGTTTCCGCTCATGAAGGCATCTCGATAGAGCCGAGGCGGGGGGGAAAATCCCTCAGGAGTTGCAAAGGCGTTAATCGACATGATTCCCGTGTCCCGGTCAGCAAAGAGCGTATTGTTCTCGTAGGATAGGGTGACGCTCTGGCCGTTTTGGAGAGCTTTAATAATCCTCTTTTCAATCTTTTCTAACGATTCTCGAGATGACTTTGCATAAGTGGGCAACGCAGCCGCTTGTAACGAGCTCTCTCGTTTTAGGTTTCCGCTTAGAGGCTCAACCTCGGGAAACACCCAAAGAGGCTTTGGATTGTATCCTTGGGTCAAGTACTTTGAAAAAGCCTTCGGGCTTAGCGTTTTGTCGGCCAAAGTAAATTTTTGGGGAAGGGGTCCAGTGTAGGTTTTAAGTATGGCTCGCATGTCTTTTCTGGCTTCGTCTTGAAGATCTAAGTAGGCTTTTGACTCAGGCACAAGATCCTTTGCATCGTTGTGAAACTTGGCAGCTCTTGCATTTAAAAAGTAAACGAGTCGTCCCCCGTGCGGAGACTTCTCAAATTGAACTCTGGGTTTCCAAATTTCAGGGTGGTCGGGGATGACCCCAAATCGTTTCATCAAACCGTCGGCATAATGAGCATTGCCCCCTTGGAATATAGGTGACAAGGGGCTTTCTAGAGCATCCTCGATCCTGTCTAAAAGCGACTGGGCAATCAGGTAATGTCTAGAAAGCTTAATCTCCTGACCGCTTCTCTTTTTGATTTCCTGCTCAATGTGAGAGAGTCTTGCGTGCAACCAACAACTTCCATACGCACACTGATCAGAGACTTCTGTGTGACCTATTTCTAAAGAGTACTTCGGGCTATGCTTCTTCAAGAACTCCGGCGTAACGTACCGAAGCTCTCCCGGAGTAAGCTTTTTGAAAGCTTTCAAGCAGAGGCTTGGAAAAGCTCCCGCTTGAAGCGATAGAAATAAAATGAAGATCAATTTTTTCATGATCACTTCGTCTTTAACCAATTCCCAATGGGAGATGACTGGTTAACTTTATATCCAATGATGGGCTGAGAGGGGGAGCTCTTGCCATCGTTCTTTAGAGTAACGAGTGAAGGAACGATCCCCCTCGGGGACAAAATCTTAGCCAGCGCTGGGTTGTTGTCGATGTCGATAGTTAAAACCTTTAGCTCGCCCACTTTTCTCTTAGCAAGCTTTTCGATTTCGGGATGAAGATCTCGGCAGGGCCCGCACCAAGTCGCTCCCATTTTGATGACCACTTCCTCCTCGGGAAACTTTTGGAGCCATTTTCGCAAGGATTCAACAGTCGTGATGTCTTCTGGGATCTCAATCGGCTCCCCAGCTTGTTCTATGGCTCCCCTCTCTTCAGGGCGCCCACCCTCCCTTGCGGAAGGAGTTTTCGGAGCGTGAAGCCCCGGCGAACCGGCGAGGCCTATTTTAGCGACACAAAAAAACATGAGAACCAAAACGATTGCGGACTTTTTCATTGGCTACTCCTTCGGACTTGAATTCATGATTTCTCTAGTAACTAAGTTTCAAATCGCCCACACCAGCTTTTATGATTTCGAGCTGGGTCTTTATTTGTTCTGCTTGAAGAGACTTTTGCAAAACCCGTAGAGAGAGTTCCTTAGTAACACTGAGACGGTTGTCATAGATCTCAATCAACTCGGGCAAGCGATTCTTGTTGGCCGCGCTTACTTCCTCATCATTTAAGAGCTTATGAGCTTGTTGTTTAAAGACTTCTTGAACGGCCCGAATCTTTTGCACCCGTTCCAGTAGCTTTTTAATCTCTTCTTCAGTAAGGGTCTCAGCATTTTCAAGTTTGTTTTTAATGTCGCGCACCTCCCAATCAAAGTTTTCCTGAACGCGATCCTTTCTGCCGGACCAATCCCGAATCATATTATCTTTTCTAAAAGAGTGATCCCCACCTTGAGCATTTAGGGAAATAACGAGCAAAAAGAGAGAGAGAAAGGCTGCCTTTGTCATGAATTGTCCCCCGTTGCGTATTTTAAAAAGCAAGAAAGGGACCAATCTAAGAATCTAAGCCACTTGAAATCTTAGGTGTTCAAAAAGCCCATTTTGCTGTCAAAACACGCTGGGAAGATCACCAGCCTGTAAAGATCTTGTACAGCCGTCTTTTTCCATGAGTTTTAAGGAGTTGGGGAGAATACGGGGAGGCTACGACTAAAACTTAGGGCTTTACTCGAAGGCGAGTATCCGTATTTTCCAAATTGAGGACGAATTCGTACGTGAGCTTCGATTTAGGATCGAGGATTTCACAATGGTAAATCTCTTTGTCCCCTTGTTTTTTAAGGAGAGTGATTTTGGAGAGCTTAAAGCTTTGTTCACTTTTCCAAAGAAGACTTCCCAGAGTGGAAGAGTAGACGCTTACTTTTAGGGGCAGGCGTTCCGGGAAGGTAAACGTTAAGGTTTGCCAACCAAGCTCATTGGTTGAGGACAGACACTGCTCAGGCCCCGCTTTCTTGGCTTGGGCTACCTTCACCAATAGGGGATTTCCCGAAACAAAAGTCTTTGCCTTCATAAACTTAGGAAGGAGTGCCTTTTCGTGGGAGAGACAAACAGAACCAAAAGAAACTG
>RFNV01000066.1 GCA_009927005.1 Pseudomonadota bacterium | reverse complement strand
CAAGGTGAACAAGGAGATAAAGGGCCAGACGGATTGCAAGGTGAACAAGGAGATAAAGGGCCAGACGGACCAGCGGGAGAAGGAGGTCTAAGTATATACAATACTATTATAAATAAAGAAGCAAATATTACCAATAAAAAAGATAGCATTTATTATGGCGAGCCCACAAAAATTTTTTCAGATGGTATAATTGCTAAAATAGATAATAGCGTTAGTATAGAACAAATTTATACTTTTGGTAAAAGTGTACCAAACAGACTGGTAGCTGTAGGATCAGGAACAACTCAATTTGCATATTCTTCTAATGGGATTAATTGGTTTGGAATTCAAAATAGTATATTTGACATTTCTGGAAATGGAATTTCGTGGAATGGTTCAAAATGGGTAGCAGTTGGACAAGGAATTATAAATTCAATTGCATATTCATATGACGGAATAAATTGGACAGGTATTGGAAACTCAGTTCTTTCTGGAGGTTATGCTATTGCTTGTAATAATAGAATGTGGGTGGCTGGAGGATTCGGAGATGAGTCTATTGTTTATTCATTTGATGGAATAAATTGGAATGATCCTGTTAGCAATAATACAACGGGAATTATGGCTATTTGTAATGACGTAGCATGGAACGGTAAAATGTGGGTAGCTGTCGGCCAAGGATTAAATAATTCATATGCATATTCATATAATGGAATGTTATGGCAAGGAGGAGGAAAGGTTGGCTTGACTTCATCAGGAAATGGTATTACATGGAACGGGACGATGTGGGTAGCAGTGGGAAGTGGCGTAGCTGGTTCCATTGCATATTCAATGGACGGAATAATGTGGTCGAATGCTACACCACCAGAATCAATTTCTACATATAACGGTGTTGCGTGGAACGGAACGATGTTTGTGGCTGTTGGAAGTGGACCAAATTCTATTGCTTATTCCATGAACGGAATAAATTGGACTGGTTTAGGAAACTCTATATTTACTTCTGGTGAATCTATAATATGGAATGGAGCGAGATGGATAGCTACGGGATCAGGCTCAAATGCACTTGCATACTCAACAAATGGAATAAATTGGAGTGGAGTTTCAAATTCCACTAGCATATTTACTACATCTTGCAATAGCGTAGCATGGAATGGAAAAAGAGAAAACACCATATCATTTCCAACTAATATAGTATTAGCCGTGGGAAAAGGAAATCCATCTTTGGGAATAAATGACACGTATGGATATTCATATGATGGAATAAATTGGACTGGTCTTGGTGATTATCCATTGAGCGATCAATGTTTTGATGCTGCGTGGAACGGAGAATTTTGGATAGCTGTGGGAGAAGGTCCCGTTGACTCGATGGCTTACTCAAAAGAAATAACGCTGGGTTTGACAGGTATAGGCAAGTCAATATTTAGCATTGGAAGGGGTATTAAGTGGAACAGTTCAATGTGGGTAGCGGTTGGAACAGCAAATAGTTCAGGAGCCCCTAACACAATTGCATATTCGGTCGACGGATTAACGTGGAAAGGTTTGGGTAATTCTATATTTACTGTTTCTGGCCATACTGTGGCGTGGAACGGAATAAAGTGGGTAGCGGGAGGAGAAGGAACTAATTCAATTGCTTATTCAATAGACGGAATTAATTGGTCGGCTCCTGACTCTAGTACAAGTGATGTACTCGATAGATGTTTCTGTCTTGCTTGGAATGGCTTCAGATGGATAGCTGGTGGTGACGGATCAAATGGTGGAAGCTCAATACTTTATTCTACTGACGGAGAAATCTGGAGAGCAAATCCAAATTTAATTCCAATTTTCACTTCTTGCTTGGGGATCGCGTGGAATGGTACGAGATTTGTCGCGGTGGGTTCTGGAAGTAATACCATCGCATATTCATCAAACGGAATAAATTGGACTGGTTTGGGTGGTTCTATATTTAATGTTTCTGGAAATGGAATAACGTGGGACGGAACGAAATTTATTGCTACCGGTGAAGGCAGTGTAAATATATTTGCCTATTCATTTGACGGAATTACTTGGACAGGATCGGGGGATCCTATATTTGTATTTGGTAACAAAGTAATATGGAATTCAAATATTGGAAATGTAAAAATGGAGCATCCAATTGTAGGAGTAGGAGATGGAACAAATTCTATTGCATATTCTAAAGATGGTATTGAATGGGCAGGACTGGGGGACTCAATATTTCAATCTGGGAAGGATGTTTTATGGAATGGTTCTAAATGGTGTGCCGTAGGTTTAGGAGATACTAATACTATCGCGCACTCAACAGATGGAATTACGTGGACCGGTCTTGGAAATACAATATTTAGCACGTCAGGTAACGCTCTTGGGTGGAACGGGCAAATGTGGGTGGCAGGCGGGTCTGGTACAAATTCTATTGCTGCTTCGTCTGATGGTATTGCGTGGATTGGTTTGGGTGAGTTTATATTTAGTGAGTGTCTGTGTGTTGTTTGGAATGGAAGTATTTGGGTGGCTGGTGGAGTTGGAGTTGATTCTACTATAGCGTACTCAAGTAATGGAATTGATTGGGTAAATGTAGTAGATGGTGTATTCGATAAGTGCAATGATATATTATGGACAGGTTCACAGTTTATTGCAGTTGGCGAAGGTGATAATACAATCTCACATTCTACCGACGGAATAAATTGGACTGGCGATGGTAATTCTATATTATCTGGTGGAGGTTACGGGATAACATGGAATGGATTAAAATATGTTGCTGTTGGACAAGGAACAAAGCCGATAGCGTGCATGCCAATTGGAAGTGGTTGGTCG
>RFNV01000069.1 GCA_009927005.1 Pseudomonadota bacterium | reverse complement strand
GAAATCCGTCTATGTCAACAAAACCAGTTAAATCGATTTCTCCATCATTTGGATTAATATCAGCATATTCCCATTTAAATCCACCGTATGTTCGTCTTCTTCCGCGGCAAACTGCAACAATACTTGCGTCACTTAATCCAGTTTGAATTCTAGCATCTTGTAGCGAGTCAAAAGTATTTATGATATTCCCTTCTAGATCTAATTGATTCACGGCTCTTTTTGTAACTTTGTTTTTTCCAGTAATGAACCCACGTCGTGTGTTTTCTTTTCCGGATACCCATTCTAAGTTACTAGCATAATTGTTCAATTTATCACCGTCAATATGATCGACATTTGTTTTTGTCGTTGGATCATCATTTTTTACGAATGCTTTTGCTACTAATCTATGAATTTTGAATGAAATCTGATCTCCAACATCATTCTCGCTTTTTGACAAACACACAGATTTGTAACCACTGCGCAAGTGATTATCTGATAAAATTTTACCAGTCTCAGAATTTTTAACTCGTCCATGAGTTGATACTTCGTATCTTTCGCGATCAACAACGGGTTTCCAAATTTCTTTGGCGGGAGACAATTTGTCCGTTTTAATCATTTTATTTAGTTTCATCATTTTTAGTATATAATATTTCATATAATATTATTTTCAATATTTTTAACACGCAATTTCGGAACTTCCCGTCACTTTGAACGTGTTGCCATCATACTCGATGACTAGCCATATCTTGTCATATGACTAGGGCGCAATCGATCCACATATATTAAAAATAGTATATATGGATGCGAACGGTACCTTCTGGCGCTTGTCTCGTCAGCGAAGTCGTAGGACCACGACTTCTTGAATTTCCTGTCCACACAGCTTTTCCATTTCTACGAACATAAAATACCTCAGATGGTACTTCTAAACAGAAAACAGGTTCTTTAGATTTATATACTTCTTCAACTTGAATATTTTGTTCCTTTACATGACTATGATTTACAGAAGGAGTATTCTTACATTTATTTATTGTTAATATCCACATATCATAATTTGATGTTACTTTTTTTCCTTTGATATAACATACATTTCCTGCTTTGCAATGTAGTAATTTATTTGATGACCATCCGCAATGCAATGCAAGTCTCATGACATCATCTGCCAATTTTATTGATGACGTGTAATATCTGGATGTATTTCTTTGAATAGACCCATCTCCTATTATCATATTCTCCAATAGTATTTTGCATTGCCTTGTGCTTAATTTCCATACCCATTCTGGTAGTTGTTTATGAGGAGCACCAACACTCAATTTACTCATATATTCATACAATTGTTTATGATTTATTGTAAATTTATCTTTTATTTGATTATAATGAAAACCAAAATCTGTCATTATTCCATTTAATATTTTTTGAACTCTTGGTTTACATTGGCAAATTTGAACTTTATGCGAATTGGAATTTGGATATCTGTGATCTTTACTTATTGTAGTCCACCCTTCAGCCATCCAGATTCCAAAAAATTTCAACCATGCATCCATATTTAGATTTTTATCGGGATAATTTACTCCATTATTACACTGTATACCAGGTAATACAAATTGATAATCATCATTATGCCATTTCGCATTTTTCTGATATTTAACATGTTTTCCAACTATTTCACTTGCTTTTATCAAATCAAAATCTTCAAATTTTCCAGCCCCTTTGGAAGTAGCCACGTACATTCTATGATTCATTGTCACCGTTAGATCAACTTGTTGTGATTTAATGTGGTACAATTCTTTGTTAAAGTTAGGGAAATAAAATATGTCAATTGGTTTAACATATTGTAATTCACCATCAACAAGAGTGGCAATCTTATCACTCATTTTTAATTTATCATAAGTCTTCCATCCATCATATGTTAATACTTCGTGATCCATTGTTAAACAATGCAACTTGTCTTCAACTAAATGTTTCAGTCGCTGGTAATACGTTGGGCCAATAAATATAGCCACTTTCATTTTTTCTCCAGTCATGCCATTATACAAATATTCATAACCATTCCTGTCATATCCTAATTCTTCTAATTTATTTTTTATTGATTCTAAATCATATTCTTCAAATGCTGTTCCGTCAGCATCCATTCCTTGAAGTGCTGCTGTTTTTCCAACTAAGCACTCCACTAATTGTCCAATTGTCATACGCACTTTATCCGTTACAAATAATTTCGTTCTGATCAAGAACTACGTTATTCACTACTTTCGTAGCCGGGTGGACTATACCTTAAGCAATCATAGAAGTATGTTAAACTTCTCATGCCCATAAACGTCTAGTCTCTGAACCTTATCCATGCTCTAACATAACGAGTTTAGGATCTTGGCTGCGGATTGTCACCATGTTCCACAAGATTTTTACCGTCAAATGGCCATTACACCATCCTTATAATAAATATTTCTACTTATCAGTGGTACCTGCAGACTGTTTATTCTGATGTAAATTTTTCGAATTTTTTTAATCTATCGTTTAATTTATCTAAGTCAGTTTGACAAATTTTA
>RFNV01000124.1 GCA_009927005.1 Pseudomonadota bacterium | reverse complement strand
AAGCACATTTATTCAAATTTTATCATATTCAATGAAACAAGCTTCACAATTTAAGACCTATGGCAATCCTAGGGAACATTTAGATGGACTTCTATGGGACATCAACGAAATAATTCATAGGAAACTGGCATTCAACATCTAATTAACAATTTATTTATATAAAGATAAATAAAAGTTGAAATATTGATTCTCAGTAATCTTCTATTTAAAAACTTGGGTTAACACATACCCTTCATACTAAACAATATTGAAAATGGAACTACCTCATGATCCCACATACACTTACCACGAAAATGAAATTATTGAGTTATGGAGAAATATGAATCTTACTGGTCTGCTTGCAGAAAAAAGTGAGAGCCACACAGAAATTTGTGATTTGATGGATGGTCCACCATTTCCTAGCGGAGAGCTACACCCGGGTCACATGGCAATCAGTGCACTAAAAGATGTTATTGCACGATTTTTTAATATGATTGATGTGAGATGTCGCAAGAAGATTGGTTTTGATTGTCATGGATTGCCTGTTGAGACTGCTGTAATGAAGAGTCTCGGTCTTGAAACCAGCGATGACATCATCAAGTTTGGAATTGATAAATTTTGTAAGGCATGTAAAGATAAGATTAATGAAGTGTCTGGTTCGTGGGAGCCAATTTTTGAAAGAATTGGTCGTGATATTAATCTTAAGAACAAATATACCACAATGGACAAGAATTTTATGGAATCAGTTTGGTGGATTTTTTCAGAATTGAATAAGCTAGGGTTGGTTTACAAGGCTTGCAAAGTAATGCCAGTTTCATACAGTTGTTCTACCGTACTATCAAATTTTGAAGCAGGATTGAATTATAAGGATATTGATACAGTGTCGGCATATGTAGCATTTAAGATGGTAGGATTTGACAATACAAGTCTGGTAGCATGGACCACAACTCCTTGGACACTACCAAGCAACATTGCACTTTGTGTTAACCCTGATATGATGTATGTTATGTGCACATGCAGCAACGGAGAAAAATATATTGTTTCTGAGGATTCAGCTTTCAATCTAAAGATGAAATTTGTGGTAATTGAGCCGTTTAGAAAAGGATCTGATATGGTAGGACTCGAGTATGAACCACTATTTTCCTATCTAAATTTTAAATATCATAAGGTAATTGCTGATCCATATGTTAAAAAGTCTGATGAAAATATGGGTTGTGGAACTGGAATTGTACATATTGCCCCAGCATTCGGAGAAGACGATTGTAGAATTTGTGTTGAAAAGGGAATTATCAGTCAAAAGGATCTTCATTTGGTGTGTCCTGTAAAGATGGATGGAACATATACAGAAGTGGTAAATGACTATGCAGGAATGAATGTATTTGATGCTGATGAAAAAATTCTGTTATTTTTGGTAAAAACAGGAAAAATTGTGAGAAGGCAAAAGATTAATCACAAATATCCACATTGTTACAGAAAGGATACAAAGCTGATTTACATGGCATGTCCTAGTTTTTTTGTAGAGGTTACTAAATTGAAAGAAACTTTGGTTGAAAGAAACAAGCAGATTAATTGGACTAATGAAGCAATTGGTTCAAAGAGATTTCATAATTGGCTAGAGCAAGCAAAAGATTGGAGTATTTCACGAACAAGATTTTTTGGGACGCCCCTGCCAGTACTTGTTTCTGAGGATGACTCAGATATGAAAGTATTTGGAAGTGTTAGTGAACTGACTCAATATTTGGGTTTGGAACGTGAACCTGATGACATTCATAATGATTGGTTTAACACCATTGATCATATTGATAAGACGAATGGCAAGAGATATAAGAGTACAGGATTTGTATTTGACTGTTGGTTTGAAAGTGGATGTGTACCATTTGGCCAACTTCATTATCCATTTGAGAATGCTGATTATTTTTCAAAGGGTTATCCCAATTTTGTAGTTGAGGGACTTGACCAAACAAGGGGATGGTTTTACACACTTCTTGTAATTTTTACCGCGGTCACACCAGCGAATGCTATAATAAAGGTTCCTTTTAAGAATGTTATTTGCATGGGTCTAATTCTTGATGAAAATGGAGAAAAATTTTCTAAGAAACTAAATAATTTTGTCAAAACAGATAAATTGCTGAAACTATATGGAGCTGATGCACTAAGGATGTATTTGATCAAGTCTCCTTTGGTAAATGGAGAACCGTTGTGTTTCAATGAGACACATATTAAAGAACTATTTGCTAAGATTATTCCACTTGTCAATGCATCAAAATTTTATTTGGAGCAATACGTAAATGCAAACAGAACAATGCTTAATGGAAAATTTACATCACAATATTTGGAGGAAGGAGCAGACAAGATGGTTGGTATCACAAATATTGATTTGTGGATTTTGGAAAGAGTCGCCACACTTGGAAGATCAGTCAAGAATGATCTCAAGGATTTTAAACTGGACGTTGCAGCTAAGGATGTTGTATCATTCATTGACATTTTGACTAACTGGTATGTCAAGCTAAACAGAGACAGA
>RFNV01000071.1 GCA_009927005.1 Pseudomonadota bacterium | reverse complement strand
TTACTGGCTTAACAACTTCTTCATCGGACTCAATTTCAACAGTTTTCTTTTTATTTATTTTCTTTACTGGCTTAACAAATTCCTCGCCTGACTCAATTTCAACAGGTTTCTTTTTATTTATTTTCTTTGCTGGTTTGTCAAATTCATCATCGGACTCAGCATTTTTCTTTTTAATTGTTTTTGACATTATATATTTTTTAGTTTGGATAATTATTTGATTATTTTTATCAAATTTTTCAATTTTTTATAAATTAAATCAATTCAATCCATAAATTAAATTGTGCATTTCGTTGTACGTTTGTTGATCTTTAATATACACAAGTGCATGCTCATTTTGTAGTACAGCTAATTTACATAACTCTGGCGTTTGGACTTTTACATAATTTATTGCACAACCAAATTTTTGAACGGCAAATTTACATAATTCGTGAGTTTGATCAATAAATCTTAATCCCGTAGAATGTGTCTCTACGATAATTCTACATATTTGTTTATATTGTTCATCAGACATCATATTCTTACTGACATATATTATATATTCTGGGCTTTGCTTTACTGAAATTTCACATAATTTAAAATATAATTCTGGGTCTGTAACATTTTTTCCTATTTTTCGTAAAACAAATCCATTATTTTTAATCGCACATTCGCACATCTTCTCATAAACTGGGTTGCTCGGATGAATCAAATCTAAATGTTGTGGATAGATCGACAATACTAATTCCCAAAATTTAACATTTTCAATTGATCCAATCTCTTTAATTTCATCTAAGTATATTTTATTTGCCTTAAATTTATAATTCTCAACGCATACAAAAGCATCATCTGGGATAGTCACAGTAGAATAATATTTGCCATAACATCCTATATAGATTGGAGATCTCATTTCTTCACAAAAATACATTCCTCCAGCTTGGCACTTTCCAAATGGATAAAATGGAACAGGGTCAATATTCAATCCATTCTTATATGTATAATCGAAATGCTTCAAGTCATCCCTTAAAAATTTATAAAATATTACGTTTTTATAAATTTCGTTGAATTCTTTTCCAGTAAAAGTAATATTATCCATTTATTTTATTGATGTTATTTTTTAATTATAAACAAAAGTGTTAATTGATAGTTTTTCAATTTTTTATTGTGACTTCACATCTCCGAGCGTACGCAGGAGTGTATCCGTAATCATATCATATCGAGTGTGAGGTCCAAAGTGCTTGTGCCAAGCTCCCTTAAGGTATGCAAACTCCTTCTCAATCATAGATCCAACAGTCACAGTCTTTCCCAATTTCACGGATTGATCAATGAGATGCTGAACTCGTCCGATGTAAGTTCTAAGGGTTGACTCATTCATATAAACAGATCCCGCCTTCCTCATCGAAATTACACAAAAGTCAAACGGCTCACTCGATGCCTCACTTTGAGTTGCTTGTGCATCACTTTGAGTTGCTTGTGCATCACTCGGTGTCTCAGCTTGGGTCGCTTGTGTGTCACTATTCGATTGGATATTCAAATCAATTCCATTCTCAATTGAGACCAAGTAATCATACTCATACCCATGATACTTTACCCACTCCTGTAGATTCGCAAGTCGATTTTTGCTACCTTGGTGAGTTTCCAGTCCGATCGGTTGCTCGCTCACCCCAGAAGAAATATCCTCAACACCATAGACATTTACAATACATCCCTCGTTGGCCTTTGAAATAACATCATATACAGCTCCCATCTTTGTCTCATTTGTCGACGCAACATAAACATTGATTGTCTTTTGTTCTTCCAATTTGTGCCACGGAAGATCACATTCCTTGAGGATTTCCCTTGCAGAGTGAGTCCCGAGCTCGATGACTTCAAAGGGAGCGTGCCCCTTAATTTCTCGCGCGTTATCTTGAATAGAATCAGTCGTGTAAAATTTATGAAACTTTCCACCATTTTCAGTAAAAAACTTTTGGTAATCTTCGGGTCGATCGAATGCTGCGTGCGTCACGTACGCACTGACATTCTCGAAGCCTTCCTTCTTAAGTGCCTTTTCACACTCCTCAATAGTTCCGCCAGATCGGGTGAGGTCGTCGATAATAATAACATGCTCACGACATACTGAATCATCTTTCGGCCAATTCTCCTTCTTAAAAATAGTAACGACCCTCTCATCTCCTTTCCTAGCCTTGGCACACACAATCATCCTGAAACCTTCAAAATATTCTGCAAATCTCTTGTAGGCGCCATCGTCCGGAAAAGCGATCACAATATCAGGATGCGTAGTCTTCAAAATTTCAAGCAAAATATCAATCGCCGTTTGTGGCTTGACGGTCACCGTATCAGGAAAATAAAATCTCACTGGAAGCGCATGCATGTCGTGAATAATAAGGATTGGTTTTCCCGTCTTGGTCGAGAGCAGGGGTGTGGAAATCATCTTGGCTATCGTCTCGGCAGTAGCAACAATATTTTTCTTCCCGACTCTTTCCATGGTAGCAACACCGTAATAGGGCATGTGAATTTGCAATGATTTAATACCCTGTCTACACAATGCAATAAGAAATGACTCCTCTTCACTAACGTCGGATAGTTTGCCAGACATGCAATATACTACGTCCTTATTGTTCAAATACTCTTGATTTTCAAATAGAATATTGGGATTTCCACCCGGAAATCTACCCCACTTGATAGATCCATGCCTAAACAACTTGGATGATGTCACAATTTTGTTCGCCATA
>RFNV01000111.1 GCA_009927005.1 Pseudomonadota bacterium | reverse complement strand
CGCTGTGCACTGCCATCCCTTAACTAAAAAATTATCTTTAATGGCAATAGGAACACCATAAAGCTTAAGCTTTCCAAAACTGGAACTTTGACTATCGAGTTCCTTGGCTCTTTTCATTACTTTCTCAGGAGAAACCTCTAACAAAGCATTTAGTTTAGGGTTCTTCTCCGCAACAGCTTTTAAACAGCTCTCCGCAACTTCAGAGACGGTGAATTGCTTTTTCTCATAACCAGAAAGAAGCGCCTGGATGTCTAATTCGTTTAAGTGGCTCATTCGGTCTCCATAATGGCAGGAAGGAGAAACCCACCCTCTTCAAGAGCTGGGGCATTCTGAAGCAATGCCTCTTTATCAGTGAAATTTACCACTTCATCAGTTCTAAACTGTTCTGAATCCAAGGGGACATGGCGCACCGAGGTCCCCCCAGGTGTTTCAATCCCCTTAAGCTCGGTCATATAGTCTAAAACCCGAGCCAATCGGTTTTGATAAAAAGAGACTTCATCGTCCGTCAGTTCGAGCCTTGCAAGATGGGCAATTTTTAAAACTTCTTCTTTAGTTAGCATGGGAAGACACCATACCTCCTTCTCGAAGGAAAGAAAACGGGGTAAACTCCGGAGCACAATGTCAGCTAAGTCTTTTAATCAATTGCTTTTAACTGTTTGCTCCCCCTCTTGGGAGGTTGAGCCTTGGTTGGCCAAGATCCCTCGAAAAAAGTGGCCAGATATTTTGCCTCTTTTTTGGAAACTAGCCCAAAAAGTCGATAAAGGGGCTCTTCTAAAGCAGCTCTCTGGCCCTCAGAAAACTCAACTTCAAAAACAGCTTGCGTCCCAAAAGCCTCAAAAGCGTCGCAAGCGCACTGATTCAACTAAACTGGAAACTCTTTTTTTGATTGAAACGGCAAGCCTTCGAATTGCTGAACAACTTGGAAAAAAATCCAGTTGGCTGGAGAAACGCAAGTGGTGCCTTCGATGGTTTAATAGTCCAACTTTTCTAAAACTAACGGAAGGTGTTCTCTTCTCAGATGAATGTATCGATCGCGTCCTGGGTCTTTTTGAGAGGAAAGTACAACACCGTCTGAAGGATGTGACCCTACCTCAGACTTATCAGGAAGAAGCCCTTTATTTGGATTTGGACCCTGAAGACCTCTACACTCCTTACCGGGTAATCTGTCATTGGGGAAAATCCCTAAAACTAAAACCAGGAACTCAAGTAGTAGACTTGGGCTCTGGCGTGGGAAGAATTCCGCTCACTTTGGGCCTTCTATATCCCAAAGTAAAATTTACCGGCATAGAGATCATGCGTGAGCGACATGAAATGGCCGAAAAAGCTAAGCACGGCCTGAAACTTAGGAACGTCACCTTCTTGTGTAGAAACGCGGCTAAACGAGGTCTTCCACCAGCAGATTATTACTATTTCTTTAATCCTTTTGTCGGAGGCACGCTTCGCCAGGTTTTTCGTCAGTTAAAGAACTTTTCCTCTCACCGTTCTTTCAAAGTCGCAGTAGCCCAAATCGAATTGCCCTGGAAATTTATTCAACGACTTAATTGGCTTAAACCAGTCCACGAGTTTTCAGCCGATAAGGCTTGGGAAGGAATCGGGATTACGGTGTTTTCTACTTAAGCTGGGTGAATTTTAATGAGATTTTTTTCAGGCCATGTCCGGGAAATTCAACCATGATCTTGTCTTTTCCGAGCGTTTGCCTCACAACACCCTTTCCAAAAATAGGGTGTTCAACTGAGCTTCCCTTTTGAGGCCCATCAAAATTTGAGTCTTCATATTGATCTTGAAAAAAATCCGAGTCCATATCTTGATTGATCTGATTAAACTCGCTCTCTTCGTCGAACGACATCCGCCGAGGAGGAATCCCAGGACGCTCTAAAAACTGCCTTCGTCGAGCGAAGTAGTCAGCTTTTTCCATTTCGTAGTATTGGGATGGGATCTCATTAATAAAACGACTCATCACTCGAAATTGGCTATTTCCAAATACAGTTCGGTTTTTTGAAAACAGTAGGTGAAGTTTTTTTCTGGCTCGAGTCATTCCCACGTAGAAAAGTCTGCGTTCTTCTTCTACATCAGAAGGATCTTCTGCTTCCCAAGGCCGAACATTAGGAAACAGTTCTTCTTCTAATCCAACAATAAATACGACATCAAACTCAAGTCCTTTGGCCATGTGGATGGTCATCATTTTGACTGCTGGGGCATCAGGATCAAATCGGTCGATTTCAGAAACTAAGGCAATTTCTTCGAGGAATCCTTCGAGCGTGATAGGCTTATCGGGATTCTGAGCTCCCCATCGAAGTTCAAACTCAACAATGCTCTGTCTCAGCTCCGCTAAGTTTTCGAGCCGGCTTTGAGCTTCGACCGTTTGCTCTTTAATCAGGCTATCTCGATATCCTGTTTCTTCGAGCACCATCGAATATAAATCGGAAGGTAGCAGCTTGGATTTTTCCGCACGAAGACGTTCGAGTAGTTCAAAAAACTTTTTAAACTGCTTTTGAGATCTCCCGAGGTCCAAGTGTACTGTCGGATTCGCCCCGAAGCTCGCCTCAAGAAGAGGATAGAGAGATTTGCCCTCATCTAAAGCAACTTGGGTAAACCGTTCTAAAGATACAGCCCCAATGCCTCGAGTGGGGACATTGATGATTCTGCGGAAACTTACGTCGTCATTCGGATTTGCGATAAGCTTAAGGTAAGCCATCATGTCTTTCACTTCGAGGCGCTCGTAGAATTTAAGGCCACCGTAGATCTGGTAGTTTAGTCCTTTGCCCCTCAAAATATCTTCCAAAACTCGTGACTGTGCATTCGTTCGATAAAAAACGGCGATTTGATTAAGGCTTTCACCATTTATCACTTGATTAGAGATTTCAGAGCTAACCTTTTGGGCTTCATCGTGCTCATCATAAGCCTCGAGAATTCTAATTTTGTCCCCTTCAGTATTATCTGTCCAAAGGCTCTTATCTCTTCTCTCAGTGTTTTGGGAAATCACGTGACTGGCAGCCTCAATGATGTTCTTGGTTGAGCGATAGTTTTGTTCAAGTTTGTAGATTCGTGCGTTGGGATAATCTTTTTCAAAATTCAGGATGTTTTGAATGTCTGCCCCTCGCCACCGATAAATTGATTGGTCCTCGTCCCCCACGGCACAGACATTAGCTTTTTCGCCAGCTAGTTGTTTGACCAGGAGGTATTGGCACTTATTTGTATCTTGATATTCATCAATCAGAATGTATTGAAATCGATTCTGATAGGCCTTGAGAATTGCCGGAAACTGCCGAAACAGCTTAACTGTTAGTAAAATAATGTCGCCAAAATCCACTGCCGAAGACGCTTTTAAAACGCTCGCATATCTTTCAAACACCCGGACAAAGGCATCTTCGAAGGGACCGCCCAACGAGGATTCATACTCATCAAAGTCGGTTCCATCATTTTTGGATTTGTTGATCTTGGCCTGGATTGATTTCGGAGAAAAGCTAGAATCACTAATGTTGAGTTCTTTCATTACTGCTTTAATGACAGAAAGCTGGTCCGAATCATCGTAAATGGTAAATGAAGGACTATAACCGAGCTGGTGAATTTCTGAACGCAAGATGCGGACGCACGCGGAGTGAAATGTGCTGATCCACAAATCTCTTTCGTCCACTGGAAATCCTACCAACCGCTCTAATAACCCACATACCCGATGCCTCATTTCGGCAGCTGCTTTGTTGGTAAACGTAACCGCAAGAATTTGTCTGGGGTCGACTCGATGCTCAAAGATCAAATGACAAATTCGGTGGGTTAATACCCGGGTCTTTCCCGAGCCCGCTCCGGCGAGGATCAGAATAGGGCCTTCGGGATGGATGACGGCCTCTTTTTGGGCCTGATTGAGTGTACTTAAATATTCCAAGGCTTTCGAAATAACCCAGGGAAATCTGAATGTCGACCCTTCGGGGGGCTTAGGGTAATATTTTTGAATCCATGTCAGCCCAAGAAACTCAGAACATAGTCCTTAAGCCTTTTTTACCGAGCTCCTCAGAAGGACTTCGCAAATTTATTACTCAATTCCCTCGGCTTCCCTACGGCCCTGAACATTTTGACTCGTTCGTAAGAGATCTGACTTCAGGACCCGATTGCGTGGTCGACCTTTGGCAAGGAACTCAACGAGGCGCTGTAGCCCTTTTCCTGGATAAATCTCAAAGCAAACCTAAGACCCTAGAAATTGCCATTGTCGCGTATCGATGGGACTTTTCTGCCGCTCTCTTCCTGGATGCCGTTTTGCCATTAGCTAAAAACAAGGCTCTCTCAAAAAACCTAGACCAGATTGAGGTGGTGAGTTCTCTGGGATTAAAAGTGGGCCCCGGTGATGTGACCGCAAGGGGATTCAAAGCTGGGCCCACGACTGTGACATTTGAGACGAGCCATCAAAATCCACAGCTCCTCAGTTCCAT
>RFNV01000320.1 GCA_009927005.1 Pseudomonadota bacterium | reverse complement strand
GGTGTTTGCTTACATGTTTTGTCATTTCAAACATGGAAACAACTTTCTTTCCACCGAAGATAGGTCCTAATTTCGCATCTGCTCGCACATTGCGACGGTTTTTAGGATCTTGCAGTTTTGCTTTCTTAATGTAGGCCCAAAGTTTCTTCACCACTTCAGTGCGGGGAAGAGGTTTGCTGCCTACAACGACAGCAAGTGCAGCACTTGGTTGTAGCGGAGCCATGAACTTCGCATTTGGCTTACGCTTAGATGTTCTTTGCTGCTTTTTTCTTAGTTGCTTTAGCTTTCTTTTTTGCCATTTTTGTCTCCTTGATACTGATAACGGCTTAATTAAAGTTAATGATAAATACAGATCCCATCAGAACACAAACAAAAAACTCAAAAAAGTGTGTTTTTTCCCTCTGAAAAGTGGAAATTTCAGTCTGAAAAACGGATTTTTCCCTCTAAACGACAAAATTCACTAGACGCTGAGGGACGACGATGCTCTTTTTGATCGACTTTCCCTCGAGAAGCTTAGCCACTTTCGGAGCTGATTTCGCCAAATTTTCAAGCGTGGCCTTATCAGTTTGTCGGCTAACTTCTAATCGCTCAATGAGCTTTCCATTCACCTGCACGACGATTACGACTGAATCCTCTGTACAGAGGGACTCATCGAAGCTAGGCCAAGGAGCTAAAGAGACAAATCCCTTGAGGCCAAGCCTGTTCCACAGCTCTTCAGCTAAGTGGGGAGCATAGGGAGAAAGAATTCGTAAGAAGTTTTCTAGAATTTCCTTAGGAAGAGTCGTCGCCTGAGTCGCTTCATTGACGAAGATCATCATTTGCGAAATAGCAGTATTGAATTGTAGGGCGAGGGTATCTTCCTGAACCTTTTTGATTGTTTTGTGGAGCATTTTCCAGAGAGCTGCCTCTGAGCTTCCTGGGGTATTCGAGACTTTGCTTTGAATAGACCCGGTTCGCTCATCCACTACCAAGCGCCACACGCGGCCTAAAAAGCGATAGGGACCTTCAGGGCCATCCATTTTCCAAAGCTTCACTTGATCGAGCGGGCCCATGAACATTTCATAGAGCCTCATCGCATCCGCCCCGTAATTCTTAATGACATCATCAGGGTTAATGACATTGAGCTTTGATTTGGACATTTTTTCAGTTTGAACTTTAAGCTCAGCTCCAGAGTCTTTTACAAAAAACTTGTCTCCCTTTTTCTCGGTCTCTTCAACGGGGTAGTACTTACCTCGGGAGTCTTGATAGCTATCCCCTAAAATCATTCCTTGATTGAATAGTTTCTGGAACGGCTCTTTAGTTGAGACTAAGCCCGCATCAAAAAATACCTTATGCCAAAATCGCGCGTAGAGAAGGTGGAGAACTGCATGTTCGACTCCGCCAATGTATAGATCCACTGGCATCCAGTACTTCTCGAGGGCCTTATCCACAGCCGCTTTTGAGTTTTTAGGATCAATAAATCTTAAGTAGTACCAGCAAGATCCGGCCCATTGGGGCATTGTATTTGTCTCTCGAAAGCCCTTTTTTCCATTGGGAAGAGTCACTTCTAGCCAATCCTTGCTAGCACGAGCGAGAGGGGGTTCTCCCGTTTCTGTCGGGCGATATTCATCGATGGGGGGCAGCTCTACTGGAAGTAAAGACTCGGGCAGAGGAACCACCGAGCCATCCTCTAAGTGCACCATGGGAAATGGCTCGCCCCAATAGCGTTGGCGTGAAAAAAGCCAATCTCGAAGCCGATAAGTAACTTTTCCAGTGCCCTTCTCTCGAGATTCGAGCCAAGAAATCATTTTACTTTTGGCTTCCTTCACCGAAAGACCATTCAGAAAATCGGAGTTAACCGCTTTTCCATCTCCCGTATGGGCCTTTTCACTGACGGGCTCTTCACTTCCCGAGACGACTTCTAAAATAGGAAGTCCAAATTTTTTTGCAAACTCATGATCTCGTTCATCATGTGCAGGAACGGCCATGATAGCTCCCGTCCCATAAGTCATGAGTACATAGTCCGCCACCCAGACCGGAACCGGTTTTTCAGTGACCGGGTGTTCTGCATAGCTCCCAGTGAAAACACCCGTTTTGTCTTTAGCGAGATCCGTTCTTTGGAGATCGGTTTTGTCTTTAGCGACTCGAACGTAAGTCTCAACAGCTGATTTTTGCGCTGCTGTGGTTATTTTGGGGACTAAGGGGTGCTCCGGCGAAAGCACACAGTAACTCGCTCCGAAGAGCGTATCTGGGCGAGTCGTGAATACCTTAAATGAATCTTTGGAATTTTGAATGTTAAATTGAATCTCAGCGCCCTCGGACTTTCCTATCCACTCGCGCTGCATTTCTTTGACCCCATCCGGCCAATCGAGTCCCTCTAAATCCTCTAAGAGCCTTTCAGCATAGACTGGAATTTTGAGCATCCACTGATTCATCAATCGTCGTTCGACGGGATCTCCCGTTTCAACGTAGACCCCGTCCTTAACTTCTTCATTGGCGAGAACGGTTCCCAAAGCAGGACACCAGTTCACGGGAACTTCAGCTCGGTAAGCTAGACCCTTTTCGTAGAGCTTTAAAAAGAGCCATTGAGTCCAGCGATAGTAATCGGGATCGGTTGTGCTGAATTCGCGAGTCCAGTCGTAGCTAAACCCTAAGCGCTTCACTTGGCGTCTAAAATTATCAATATTTCTTTTGGTAATAATGGCGGGGTGAATATTTTCCCGCATGGCGGCTCTTTCAGCCGGGAGTCCAAAGGCATCCCAGCCCATGGGATGAAGTACATAAAAACCCTGCATTCGCTTTAAGCGGGCGACGATATCGGTTGCAGTGTAGCCTTCGGGATGGCCGACGTGAAGACCAGCTCCGGAAGGATAGGGAAACATATCCAAAATGTAGTACTTTGGCTTTTTGCTGAGTTCAGTTAAGTCATTGGTTACGACAAAGCAGTGGTGTTTTTCCCACTCGTCTTGCCACTTTGGCTCAATGGAAGATGGATCGTATTGCATGAGGTCCCTACCTTAATCGAAATTGGCGCTTTCGGCAAAAATTATGGTACCGTCATTGATATGGAACGAAAAAGCCGATTTCCTGATTGGAAAATGATTTACGAAACTGAGCCAGTGGAGTCGATGGCTTGGTTTTGTCGAGAGCTGGATTCTGACCTCAAAAGGGCATTGGAGCAGCGAGGGCTTCATCAAGGAAGATTTTTAGATATCGGGACGGGACCCGGGACTCAAGCCAGTGAACTTTCTCATTTAGGATTTGCAGTGACAGGAACAGATTTATCTCCGGGGGCGATTAAAAAAGCTCAAAAGCTGACTTCGTCAGTTCGATTCGTTGAAGATGATATTGTCCATTCTAAGTTACAAGGCCATTGGGATTTGGCCTTCGATAGAGGCTGTTTTCATTGTGTGGAACCCAAGGATAGACCGACTTACGTCGAGACAGTATCTCGTCTTTTGGTCCCAGGCGGGTTACTCTTCTTAAAGACATTTAGTTGGAAGCAGGAGGACTGGGGCTATGGACCGTGGAGGTTCACTTCTCAGGACATTGAAGATTTATTTGGTGCTCACTTTAAGTGTATTGAGAGTCTAGAAACAGAATATCAGGGAACGCTTCCCCAAAATCCAAAGGCTTTATTCTCTGTTTTGGAGAGAAAATGAGTCGCTTTCTTTTTGGGATAGGATTTTTATTAAGCATGGCTACTCTAGGGGGTCAGGGAAAAATGACAAAAACGAATACGGAAATTGCCACTCTCGCTGGTGGGTGTTTTTGGGGAATGGAAGAACTCTTGCGAGCGCTTCCGGGAGTTTTAGAAACGACCGTGGGTTACACCGGAGGGACGACTTCAGGGCCTACTTATGAAGATGTTAAAACGGGGACCACGGGACATGCTGAGTCAGTCCAGATTGTTTTTGATCCGAAAAAAATCAATTACGAAAAGATCTTGCTCTTCTTTTTTAAGATGCATGATCCCACGACTAAAAACAGACAAGGAAACGACCTCGGCTCTCAATACCGTTCGGCCATTTTTTATCATTCCCCTGAACAAAGAAAAACAGCAGAAGAGGTTAAACTCAGAGTGGATCGGTCCGGAAAGTGGAAGAAACCGGTTGTGACAGAAATAGTCCCTGCCAAACCCTTTTATCCGGCAGAAAATTACCATCAAAAATACCTTCAAAAAAATCCAGGCGGCTATACCTGCCATTTTTTGCGAGATTATGATTTCTAATTCGTACATCGATGCCCATTGCCATTTAGCCGATCCCAAATATTCTTCAGATCTGGAATCGGTGTTGGGTCGCTCAGAAAAAGCTGGGGTGGGGGAGTGGATTCTGGGAGGCATTGGACCCAAAGATTGGGAGGCCCAGAAAAAAATCTCAAAACTTAGAGCTGGAAAAATTCACATGGCATTTGGCCTCCATCCCTGGTGGGTAGCTAGTCATGATGAAGGCGAAGTGATGACGGCGGTAAAACGTTTAGAGTCCGAGCTGGGGAAAGCCCAGTGTTTGGGAGAGCTGGGCTTAGATTTTTTGCCCCAGTTTAAAGACAAGGCTCAGCTTCAAAAAGAAGTCTTTCGAATCCAGCTGATGCTGAACGAAAATTTTAGAAAGCCGCTGATCCTCCACGTCGTTCATGCACACGGTGAGGCCATCACTGTATTGAAAGGTTTTCGCCACTGTCAGGGCCTCGTCCATGCTTTTTCCGAAGGAAAAGAAGTTTTAAAGCAGTATCTAGACTTAGGTTTTTTAATCTCAGTCGGAGGGGCGGTAACTCGAAAAGGCTACCAGAAGTTGAAAGAGTGCCTTTCCCTTATTCCTCTCGATAGGCTTGTGATCGAGACCGATGCTCCCGATCAAACGCCTGAAGTTGCTGGTTTTTCTAAAGAGTCCCGGAACGAACCTTGTACTTTAGTCCCGATAGCCGAGGCGATTTCTCAGATTCGAAAAGACTCAAGTCCGGAAGCTCTCCTGGCTTCCAGCAGCCGTAATTTAAGGGCCCTTCTTGCATCTTCTTCTCGGTCGCGCTAAGGATTCCCTTCATGGATCGCGACTTAGAAAATTACAAGCTCCATCGGCGTTTTGATCGAATGGGCCGCCTCATTGGCGACGATAAAATGAAGGCTCTGTTTAGAAGCCACGTCATGGTCATTGGTTTGGGGGGAGTTGGTTCGTGGTCTGCAGAGTCCTTAGCTCGCTCAGGCTTAGGAACGCTGACTTTGGTTGATTTCGATGAGATTTGTGTCACCAACTTCAATCGCCAGCTACATGCCCTTGATAGAACCGTTGGATCCCAAAAAGTAGATGTGATGGCGGAACGCATGCAAAAAATCAATCCGGCAGCTAACATCCGTTCCATCCCGCAGTTTTATAATAACGAAACTTGCCAGAGCATTTTTTCAGTACGACCCGATTATGTGGTTGATGCGATTGATAATGTGACGGCTAAGTGCCATCTCTTAGCTTTCTGCCGGGAACAAAAAATTCCAGTAGTAACTGCTACGGGTTCAGGCGGGCGTTTGGATCCCACAGAAATTAAAATAGCGGATCTGGCTTTTACGACTGTCGATCCCCTAGCCCGCGCAATTCGAGGAATCCTACGAGAAAAATATGCTTTTCCTAGGAGCGAGAAAGAGCCCTTTGGAATTCCTGCCGTTTACTCGACCGAGCCAGCATTAGAGCCCAGAGAGCTTCATTACGATGGAGGAAAGGGGTTTCAGTGTGTTTGCCCTCAAGGGGACAACCCTTACTTCCAATGTGAAAACAGAAATGTAATCATGGGGAACGCCAGTTTCGTCACAGGTACTTTTGGGTTTGTTGCGGCTTCCATTGTGATTAAGGACCTTTTGGCCGCGGCTTCGGTATCCACGGCTTAGAGGTGTCATCCGGCCAGGCATGCTTGGGGTATCTCCGAGAAAGTTCTTTTTTGACCTCGGGGTACTGATTTTTCCAAAAACTTTTTAAATCTTGTGTCACTTGAATCGCTCTCTGGTTAGGAGCCAGCAGATGAAGCGTGAGAGGAAGGGTTTTTTCTAGGACTGTGGGTGTTTCGGTTAAGCCAAAAAAATCCTGTAAACGTGATTCCATCCAGGGATTGCGATTCATCGGGTAATGGATAGTCGCTTTGCGACCGCTTGGAAGGGAGAACTGGACAGGTGTCATTGCTTTCAGAAGATGGGATTTTTCAGCAAGAAAACACTGCCCGAGAATCTCCTCCCAATCTACGTCTTTAAAAGAGGCCAATGAGAAATCATTCCAAGTCCATTGCGATAATTTCTCTCCTAGTTGTGAAGGCAGAACTTCAGGCAACCCCAGTCTTTTAGCTACCAAAAGATTTCGACTTAACTGTGTTTCGATTTGCTCCTTTGGAGAAAAAGCAGACAGAGCTTCAATCCAATCAGCCCATTTGTTTAAAGATTCGATTTTTTTCCCGGTGGCAGCTTTAAAGAACGTTTCAAAGGATTTAAGTGTTTTTTCTGGGACAGATTCCCGTTCCTCTAAAATTAAATTGCCCAACCGCAGAAGGCTTTTGGATAAAAGGCGCTTCTTGTTCTCATCCCAAAACAATTCTTCAGAATCTTTTAAAAGGGTTGCGGGAAGATCTAAGAGCTGAGTCTCTTCAATTGCTAAAAGAGAACGTGCGTGGACTTTTGAGTTTGAAGATTGGGAAAAGGTAGTCTCTTGTACATCGAGCACAATAAAAAAGTCATGAGCCAAAGAAAAAGCGGTCATCGGTACCAGGGCGGTTCCCCCCGACGCTAAAACAAGTTCCAACTGATGGCTCTGACTTCTTTGTTGGCTTCGTTCTTTTCGTGTTTTCGCAACTCGGTCTGGGAAAGCTCGAAGAACAGCGAGTGGGAGGTTTTCAGGTTTTTTTTCAGGGGAATCTTGAAAGTGTTTTCTTAAAAGTTCTTGAGTCCGCTTCAAAGAAAATGAGGGGGATTTTGGTAGGCACTCTAATGCATCCAATTCCGTTAGTGCCTGTTCTGAGATGAGAGCAGACAATCTCAGTGCCGACTCAAAACATTCGAGGGATTCAGCTTCCAAAAGAAGCTTAGAAATACGTGGGGGAGCTGGAATTTTGCTCATTTGTTTTCCGAGAGGGGTGAGCCCACTCTTTATCGAGTCAGTGGCTCCTAAACCGTGAAGCAAATCACCCGCAGCTTTGAGAGAGTCCTCAGGGGGAGATTCAAACCAAGTAAACTCCGGAAGCTCAGTGAGCCCAATCGATTTCATCTCAAGAAGCACCTGAGAAAGATCGGACCGCATGATTTCAGGGGTTGTAAACGCCGGACGCGATTCAAAGTCGGCCTGTGAATAAACTCTTAAACATGTTCCCGGTCCTGTTCTGGCCGCTCTTCCTGCTCTTTGTTCGGCTGAGGCTCGACTGATTTTTCGCGTATTAAGAGAGGGAAGGCCAGTCCACCAAGAAAAAGCCGCTTGGCGCTCTAGGCCGCTATCAATCACAAAGTTAACGCCTTCGATTGTAAGCGAGGTTTCTGAGAGATTTGTTGAGAGGACTATTTTTCGCTTCTTTTGGGGGCGAATCGCTAAGTCCTGTTCCTCTTTGGTGAGTTCTCCATGGAGGGGAAGAATCAGGAAATCCTTGAGCTGAGGAAGGACTTGTAGCGTTTCTAGCGTTTTACGGATCTCTTTTTTTCCGGGAAGAAAAATCAAAACATCACCTGGGGAAGTGAGCTTGGGATGATTTCTCAAAGCTTCTTTGATTTTCATCTCAAGCGGTTTTTCGGAAGGGGAGTCCCGATACTCGATAGCCAAGGGAAATGGCTTGCTCTCAAGCTCCAAAACAACCGAGTCGTGCAGAAACTGACCGACGAGGCTGGTGTCGATGGTTGCGGACATAACCAAAATGCGTAAATCTGGACGAGTCGTTCTTTGAAGACAATTCACTAGGCTCAAAGCGGTATCGGTATGGAGATGGCGCTCATGAAACTCATCTAGGATTATAGCTCCGACTCCTTCCAGGCTTGGATTGGAGAGAAGAAGCCGTGAGAACATCCCTTCGGTTAAAAATTTGAGTCTGGTTTCTCGGGAGGTTTTGTTTTCAAAGCGAAACTGATAGCCCACTCGGTTTCCGATTTCATCTCCGAGTTCTTCAGCTACTCTGAGAGCCGAATATTTGGCGGCCACTCGTCTGGGCTCTAATACCCAAATTTCCTCGCCCGGATTAAGAAGTGAACTCTCAAGGAGCGCTCGGGGGACTCGGGTGGTTTTTCCAGAGCCTGGACTGGCTTTCAGAATAATATTTTTCTTTACTTGAAGAGTTCCCAAGAGTTTGGGAAGAAGGGAATCAATGGGTAAAGAAATCATCAGAAAGCCCATTATAATGGCTATGCAACTGTTTGAAAATACGAACTTTTTGGTCGTGGACAAGAGAGCCGGTTTTTTGAGCGTGCCCTCGCGCTTGAGAGATCAAGATTCTCGCCCCTGCGAAATAACAGAATGGAGTAAGAACAAACAGATTCGACTCTGGGCAATCCACCGTTTAGATGAAGAAGTGAGTGGAGTTCTTCTCTTGGCAAGGACCCCTGAAGCCCATCGGATAGCCAACGCTTGGTTTGAAAATAGGCTCGTTCGAAAGAGCTATGAGGCTTTTACTGAACCGGCGGAAGAGAGTTTCAAGCCAAACGAGAAACTTATCTGGAAAAGTAAATTGCTTCGGGGAAAAAAACGAGCTTATGAAAAGGATTTTGGAAAGGAAGCGATCACCGAAGCGGTTCTTTTAAAAAAAGAAACTGGAAAAAGTCTATGGAGTCTTTCTCCACTGACTGGGCGATCCCATCAATTACGCTTTGAAATGGCGAAGCACGGCTTTCCTATTCTGGGGGATGAACTCTACGGTTCTAAAAGTGCTTCGGTAGTTTCTGGGGCGATTGCCTTGAGAGCAGTCGAACTCGATTTTTCTCGGTGTCTTGAGCGGGAAAGACTAGGATTACCCGAGAAACTGACGGTTACTTCGTTAACTGATTGGTGGAAAGAATAGTGGTCACCATGAAATTTCCTGAAACCCGCCTAAAAAGACTCCACGTGGACTTTCCTTTCATGGTGGCGCCCATGGTGGGGCTTTCTCACGTAGCTTTTCGAGAGCTGATTCGAGCTTATACTCCAGAGGATATTACTCCGTTAATTTTTTCAGAGATGCTTTCCAGTCGAAGACTTCCCAGCGAGCGGCTTGAAAGAGCAGAGAATCTGTTTGTCGCAGAAAATGAAAGAGGCCTTATCCCTCAGCTTTTGGGGAACGAAGAGCGCTTTATCGCTCCGAGTGTTGAGAAGCTCATGGAACTCAACCCTTGGGGAATTGATATCAATATGGGGTGTCCTAAGAAAAAAAATCTTTCTCATAATTGGGGAGTGCTTCTTTTGGGAGATAAAGAGTATGCAGCAGAAGTAGTCCGAGTAACTAAGAAACATTCTCCTCGCCCAGTGAGTGTGAAATTACGGGCGGGCCTGGGGGACAAAATTGATCTCGAATATTTGGATTCCTTCACGGAAGCCCTAGAAGAAGCCGGAGCGGATTGGATGACGATTCATTGTCGTTCGAGTGAACAGAAGCACCATGGAAAAGCAAATTGGGAGGTGTTAACTGAACTCTCCCAAAGACGAACCATTCCCGTGGTTGCCAATGGCGATGTACAGACTGCTCAAGATGCCATTTCTCTCATTCGGCATTTTGGAGTCGACGGAGCGATGGTGGCTCGAGCGGCTACCGCCAGACCTTGGATCTTGTGGCAAATCGCTAAAGAGTTAGGGCATGCTCAATCGGCAAGAGCAAGGGCCTTGGAAAATCCACCGATGACACCCGAGGAAGAGGGAAGAGAATACTTTCAGGCTGTTCTAAGATTTGCCTTTTTAGTCAAAAAATATTTTGGTTCTGGAGAGGGAAGCCTCCAGAGGCTTAAATTTTACATTGGAGTAAGTTCTCCGTGGTTGCCATTTGGCCATCACTTTTGGAAACTGATTCATGCAAGCCGTGAATTTGATCAGGCAGTTGATCGAATAGAGGAATATGCTGTGCAAAACCCACAACCCTTGCGAGAGCGAGTAAGTCATTAAATGAAGTCTCAAAGTTTGAAACAAACGGCTTTTCTGGGAATGTGGAGCTTTCTCTGTGTTCTTCCTTTGCTCTTAAAAGTGGGTCCCAATGTGGTCACTTTAACCTATTTGGAGGGTACGCAACGCTTTTATGAAACGGGAAATCCCTATTTGCCTCCGAGTGAAGGACGAGATTTCTTTTTTTATCCCCCTTTCTTTGCTTTCATTTGGAAAGGCTTTGCGTGGTTTGGACCCAAAGTTGGGATTCTGCTCTGGGGACTTTTAAATAGTTTTGTTTTTTGGTGGGGAGTATCTCGTTGGGTCACCTTCTCAAAAAAACGGTCAGCTTGGACTTGGTTTTTTCTAATCTGTTGCGCTGTAGAGCTCGATATTTCTCTTCGGTACCAGCAAGCGAATGCTCTGATGGCAGGTTTAATCCTAGTAGCTTTAGCAGAATTCAAAGAAAGACATTTTGGAAGAGCGGGTTTTCTCTTGGCTTTGGGTACCCATCTTAAAATTTTTCCGATTCTGATTGCGGGATTCCTATTTTTGCCTTTTCACTTAGCCTTTGGGGCCAGCTTTTTGGGTAGCTTGCTCCTTTTGTTTCTGTTGCCAGCTTCCATCGTCGGAGTTCCTGAGGCGGTTTGGCTTCACTGGGAACAGATTCGTTCAACGACTCAGGATTTCTCCCAAAGACAGCTTTTAGATTTGGTGGCCTTTTTTAATCGATTTGGATTGCCTCATGTGGGCAGAGTGGCTCAGGTCGGAACCGCAGTGATTGGAGGAGTGATTCTTTTCTTATCTAGGGTTCGAATTCCTCATTCTCGGTTTCCTTGGGGAGTCTTGTACTCAAGTTTTGTGTCTCTCCTTTTAGCAGTCACTCCTAAAGCCGAATCGCCCACCTTTGTTTGGGTGGCGCCAGCTTACCTTTTGCTTTTCCCGAAAGAGACCCGTCAAGAACGTTGGCTGATGGCTGGAGTGGGGTTTTGTTTAACCCTCGTTTATTCCTCTCTCTTCCCAAGACCCTGGGTCAGCTTTTTAACGCAAGATTATAATTCTAAAGTCTTAGCTAACTTTATTTTATGGGGATTGAGTTCTTTCCTTCTCATCCGAGAAATAATTTTCCAAAAGCAAGAAGCACCCGTAAACTAATACCCTATGTCTTTATTAGGGTTAAGTGTTGAAGCCAAAGATCTCACGAAGGAGTTTGATTCACTGGCCCCCTTGCGCTCAGTGAGTTTCAAAGTAAATCCTGGCGAGTTTGTAGCACTTCTCGGGCCTTCGGGGTGTGGAAAATCAACCCTTTTGAAAATGATCGCGGGCCTGAGAGAACCGACCCGGGGAAAGATTTCTGTTGGGGAAGATGGAATCACCTCCGCGGATAAGCGAGTGAGCTATGTTTTTCAAGATGCTTACCTTCTTCCGTGGAGAAAAGTGCTTGGAAATGTGACTTTACCTTTAGAGCTTCTAGGGGCTTCAAAAGTAGAGGCAGAGTACAAAGCTCGGAAAGCTCTTGAGCGAGTGGGTCTTATCGATTTTGAAAGTTATTATCCGGCCGATCTGTCGGGCGGCATGAAAATGCGGGTTTCGCTAGCAAGAAGTCTAGTGACAGAGCCAAACCTACTTCTTTTAGACGAACCCTTTGCTGCCCTCGATGAAGTGACTCGATTAAAATTGGATCAAGACTTAAGGGATCTGTGGGTGGAATCCCAAATGACTGTTCTCTTTGTGACTCATTCGATTTCTGAGGCTGCTTTTTTAACGGATCGAATTTTTATGCTATCGAAGAAAATCTCGGGCATTCGTTATGAGATTGAAAACCCGCTTCCCAAGAGCCGTTCGATGGAAACTCGATCGGATTCGCGCTTTGGCCAGCTCACCCAAGATCTCTTTTCGAAGTTTCAGGAGCTAGAATCATGAAGCCAATGGTGAGAAAAGTTGTTCTGCCGTTGATTGCTTTTGTAGCGATTGTTTCAATTTGGGAAATGGTGGTGAGAGTTAAGTGGATCAGCTCTTTTATCCTTCCGGAGCCCTCAGCAATCTTAAACTCCTTGATCGAGGATCGAGAAGAATTATGGGGCGCTCTCAAAACCACCACTTTTTCTGTGGGAGTTTCTTTTGTTCTCAGCCTGGCGCTGGGAATTAGCTCTGCAATTATTCTTTTTACTTCCGAAACAGTCCTTTTTGCTTTTTATCCTTATACGATTTTTTTCCAGACAGTTCCGATTATCGCAATCGCGCCTCTTCTGGTGATTTGGTTTGGATACGGAATTCCGGCGGTGGTCGCTTCAGGTTTTATTGTTTCTGTGTTTCCTGTCGTTGCGAGTACGTTAACGGGGCTTCTCTCAGCGGATCCTAATTTAAAAGATCTTTTTAAGCTCTATCGAGCGAGTCGTTGGCAATCACTAGTGAAATTGTATCTACCCAGTTCTCTTCCGTTTATTATGAATGGCCTTCGCATTTGCGGGGGACTTGCCGTTATTGGCGCCATCGTCGGGGAGTTTTTAGGGGGCGTCGGAGTCGGAAGTATTATTGATGTCGCGAGAGCTCAGCAAAGAATAGACAAAGTATTTGCAGCTGTGCTCTTAGCTTCGCTCTTGGGACTTCTATTAATAAAGACGATAGACTTAGTCAGTTATCTGCTCCTACGAAATTGGCATCCTTCTGAGGCAAAGGACTTATGAAAAAAATATCAATGTTAATGGCGTTTATTTCTTTACTGGCTCTAGCAGATCCACAACCTGTTAAGTTGCGATTGGCACTGAATTGGAAGCCTGAGCCAGAGTTTGGGGGGTTTTACGATGCTTCGCTTAACGGCATTTATAAAAAAGAAGGCATGGAAATAGAGATTCTTCCGGGCGGGGTAGGCACTCCTGTCATTCAAATGGTAGAAGCCGGTAAAGTAGAAATGGGTATCTCTAATTCCGATGAAGTGATTTTAGGGCGATCGCAAGGGGCTGAAGTTGTTTCTATCTATGCTGTTTATCAAACTTCGCCAATGGCCCTTCTCACACATTCAGAGAGAGGCTTCAAAGAACTCAAGGATGTTTTCGAAAACCCAGGGACGATTGCAGCGGAAAGAGGCCTTCCTTACATTCGTTTTTGTGAAAAAAAGTATGGCTTTAAAAATGTAAAAGTTGTTCCTTTTCTCGGGGGAATCACGCAGTTTTTAAGCGACAAGAAAATGACCCAGCAGGGGTTTATCACAGCCGAGCCCATTCTTGCCAAAAAACAAGGAGCGAATCCCAAAACATTTTTGATAGCCGACTCGGGATATAATCCTTACTTAACTGTCGTGATTGTTCGAAAAGATTTTGCAGTTAAGAATCCTGAGCTCGTCAAAAAATTTGTCAAAGCAACACAAGAAGGCTGGCGCAACTATCTTAAAAATCCGGCTTTAGCTAATAAAACCATGGTATCGTTAAATCCCACGATGGATCCTGAAACTTTTCAGGAAGGAGCGAAAGCCCAAATCCCACTGATTGAAACAGCGGAAACAAAAAAGTTTGGGTTGGGATATCAATCGAAAGAGCGTTGGAAAGAGTTGGCCTCCCAGCTTCTAGAACTTAAAGTAATTAAAACTACTTTTCCTGCAGAGACTTATTACCAATAAAAAAAGGACGAAAGCTTTCGCTTCCGTCCTTCTTTACTAAGCTTGGAAAATCTTAGTAGTTTCCGCCGCGTCCGCCGCGTCCACCACCAAATCCACCGCCTGGACGTCGGTTTCCACCGCCGCCACGACGATCTCCACCACCGAATTCACGTCGGCGTGGTTCCATTGGACGAGCTTCGTTAACTGTAAGAGCTCGGCCTTCCATTTCTTTTCCATTCATTTCGGAGATTGCTCGCTCTGCTTCATCATCAGATGAGAACTCAACGAAACCAAAACCTTTAGAACGACCGCTTGCGCGATCTGTGATTAGGGTTGCTGTTTCAACGGTTCCGAATGGACTGAACCATTCAATGAGGGTTCCCTCTGTTGCACTGAAAGGGACGTTCCCTACGTATAGTTTCTTACCCACAAGACCTCCTTAAGGTAGCTAGGGTGCAGACTGAAGACTAACTGAGCACCCTGCTCAAAGGTCTACTGTCCGGACGGTTATGACACTACCAGTTAAGATTTTTTTCGCAAGGGGGTATTTTTACACAGGATTTAGCCCTCAAAAATATTAACAAATTATTGAAATCATTTACTAAAATTAGATTTCGTGGACTCTTTTTTAAGAATCAGCTAGTTTCCCCGGCCTTATGAAAGCGCTTTTAGCCACCCCTCCAATGACCCAAATCAATACGCCGTACCCGGCCACTGCCTACTTAACTGGTTTTTTAAAACAAGAAAATTTTGAAGTTTCCCAAAGAGATGTGGGGCTTGAACTCTTTTTAAAACTTTTTTCCAAAGCTGGCTTGAGTCGAGTTCGAGATGAATTAGAAAAACGAAAATTAAATGGGGAAGATCCTGTTTCTCCGACCGTTCGGTGGTTTCTAAAAAACTCTCGTGAGGTGATTGAGTCAGTAGAACCCGTGGTTCGTTTTTTACAGGGCAAAGATTCTACTCTCTCTTACTCGATTTCCCGCCGTGGGTTTCTTCCTGAGGGGCCTCGGTTCAAAATTTTAAAAGAGTGGGAGAAAAACGGAGACGGGGAACTTCACTGGGCCTTTGGTTCACTCGGAAATCAGGATCGAGCCAAGTACTTGGCGAGTCTTTACATTGACGATCTCACCGACATGATCCGAGAAGGCGTTGACCCACGATTTGAACTTTCAAGGTATGCGGAAAAATTAGCTGCCAGTGCTCCGAGCTTTGATCCGATTCTGCAAGCACTCAATGCAAAACCTACGCTCGTAGATTCAATGCTGGATGAAATCTGGAGTGAGATCCTGGAAAGTGAAAAACCTGATGTAATCGGATTCAGCCTTCCATTTCCCGGGAATGTTTACGCCGCTTTTCGAATGGCAAAACTTTCCAAGTCTCTTCTGCCCAGAACTCCCGTGATCGCGGGTGGAGGATACGTCAACACAGAACTAAGAGAACTGAAGGATGCACGAGTCTTTGATTTTTTTGACTACATTACGCTCGATGATGGTGAGCGGCCTTTTCTTACTTTGCTCCAGAACTTAAAAAATCCGAGCTCACCCCCTAAGTTTCTGCGTACCCTGTTAAGGAAAAATGGAGAAGTGATTCAGAGAAATGATCAGCTCCATGACATTCCCCTGAAAGATGCTGGGGTTCCCACTTATGAAGGTCTTCTCTTAGATTGTTATCTTTCCTTGAATGAAGGGCTTAATCCCATGCATCGGCTTTGGTCCGATGGGCGATGGAATAAGCTAACTTTGGCCCATGGTTGTTATTGGAAGAAATGTACTTTTTGTGACACGAGTTTGGATTACATCAGTCGGTATGAGCCCCAGGGAGCAAAGCTGATTGTTGATCGGATAGAAAAACTGATT
>RFNV01000248.1 GCA_009927005.1 Pseudomonadota bacterium | reverse complement strand
TGAAGAGCAAGTAAGTTTCGAATCTCTTTCAGCAGGAAGGACGGGAGAAATCCCGTCCTTTTTTATTTAGGGAGAAACTGCTTAAGACAGGCTTGGTATTCTTCCGTTTGAGTCCAACCACATTTCCCATCAGCTTGAACTTCACACTTTGATTTCTTAACACACTGATGCTGGGGAAGAACAACACAGGGAGAAATCATTTTTTTACCTTTCTCCGTGCAAAGCTCCCCATTGCACCCCGAGGGCTTACAGAGCTGGGCTTTGGGCCCGCCAAAAGCTAGGGCATAAGTGGCTGCGATCAGAACCAAAGTTTTCATGCTGTTTCCTTTTTTAAGTCTGCGAAAAGGCCTTTGAGCTCCTCTTCTACAAGCGTTTCTTTTTCTAAAAGCATTTCGGCTCCACGCTCAAGAATACTTCGATTGCTCTCAATTAACAGAAGGGCTTTTTGGAGGGCCTGATTTACTCTTTCTTTGACTGAAACATCAATTTCTCGAGCTGTTTCTTCACTGTATCTTGGATATTGAAAAGGGTTCGCAGCCCCTGCGCCACCTAAATAACTTCCAGTCTCATTGTCGTAAGTAACACTGCCCAACTTTGAATCCATCCCGTAACGAGTCGCCATACTGCGAGCAATATCAGTGGCTCGTGAAATGTCATCGGCAGCGCCAGTCGAAAAGTGATTGAAAACCAATTTTTCTGCAGCTCTGCCCCCTAGGAGCACTGCCATCTTGTTTCCAAGCTCCTCTAAGGTCATCAGATACCGATCTTCTGTTGGCCTTTGAAGGGTGTATCCGAGAGCGCCCATTCCTCGGGGTATAATAGACACTTTATGAACCGGATCGGCTCCCGGCAGGGCGTGAGCCATAAGCGCATGCCCCATCTCATGGTACGCAACCACTTTTCTTTCCAAAGGATTTAAAAGCCGATTCTTTTTTTCAAGCCCCGCCACCATTCGCTCAATGGCAGCTGTAAAATCACTGAGCGTCACTTGTTCAGCGTTTCGTCGAGTGGCCACCAGAGCGGCTTCATTGACGAGATTGGCAAGATCGGCTCCGGTAAATCCGGGAGTCAGACCGGCAATCTGCTCAAGACTCGTGGAAGGGTCTAATTTCACTTTACCGACATGCACCTTCAAAATTTCAGTGCGGCCTTTCTTATCAGGCCTATCCACTAAAATCTGTCGGTCAAAACGGCCAGCACGAAGAAGAGCAGGATCTAAAATTTCGGGCCGATTAGTAGCTGCCAAGACGATGATTCCCGTCGACGAATCAAATCCATCTAGTTCCACCAAGAGTTGATTGAGGGTCTGCTCCTTTTCATCATTGCCTGCAGAGAATCCGCCTACTTGACGAGCCCGTCCCAGAGCATCCAGTTCATCAATAAAGATGATGCAAGGCGCTTTCTTGCGGGCCTGCTCGAAGAGATCTCGAACGCGCGCAGCGCCCACCCCCACAAACATTTCGACGAATTCAGAACCACTAATTGAAAAAAAGGGCACTCCCGCTTCGCCCGCAACGGCTTTGGCAAAAAGAGTTTTTCCTGTTCCTGGGGGTCCAATGAGGAGAAGCCCTTTGGGTACTCGAGCTCCCAATCGGCCAAAACTTTTCGGTTCTTTTAAGAAGTCGACGACCTCTTTGAGTTCTTCTTTTGCTTCCTCGACTCCCGCCACGTCTTTGAAAGTCACTTTGGTGTCTTTTTCGACGTAGATTTTGGCTTTGCTTTGGCCTACAGACATAAAACCGCCGCCCATGCCACCTCTGCCCCCCATTCGCTTCATCAGGAGCAACCAAAGGCCAAAAAATACAAAAACAGGGAGGATCCACGAAAGAATGTCTTTAAAAAGACTGTTTTCAATGACGCGGCTGTACTTCACTCCGTGTTCGTCGAGGAGCTTTGCAATGTCGGGTTCTACCCGATTGGTAGCAAACTGTTTTTTCTGATTTCCTTCCGGTTGCTTTAAAGTCCCAACGATTTGGTTCTCATTGAGAACGACTTCAGAAATTTTGTTTTCTTGAAGAAGCTTTTGAAACTCACTGTACGGAAGATGGGCGACTTGGGTGTACTGGACCCAAGCTTCATGGAGAATGAGAATGAGGAAAAAAGCGAAAATCAGGTAAGCAGCATTAAAACGTGCTTTTGGATTCATGGGCACCTCAGCTTTGGAAGCTTACTATGCCCTGAACGCAATCAAACGAAAAGCTTATTGATTTGGCACGAGTAACCGCCCTGAGTTTCCTAAAAGCACGTTGAGTGAAAGGTTGGAATTAATTCCGTAAACATAAATGGGTTGTCCCGCACGAGTTCCAATGTAAGGATTCAAATCGACACTAAAGCCGTAAGCAATTCCATTGGCCCCACATTTTCCACTCACACCGCTCGGAGCAACGAGATTAGCCGTGAAAGCTCCCGAGAAGTAACTCGCGGAATTTGCTCCTCCTATGTAGAGGTGAACTGGGACGGGATTGGCACTCCCCGCCTGGCAGGCCCAACCATGTAGTACATTATTTTCTATCCTATCAATATTTCCAATAACGTGAGACTGCTTCAGATCCGCAACACAGCCTCCATAAGTTTTATAGGAGCCATTAATGGTGACTGTACAAGAGGATGGGCCGCCTTTGTTTATAGCTCCACATTGAACGTTATTAACTCCAGTAGCAACAAACGAAGCAATCTGATCATTTCTTCCGGTAATGTTATGAGCATTTACATTTCCTTCTGTAATCCTCAGAGCTGATTGGCCGTTAATCAATAAATTGGGATTGTTATCATCGATGCCAATTAGATTTACTCTCAAATCCAATGCAGTCATATCTGCTGGCATGCTCAAAGTCCCTAAGGAAAGTGTTTGCGCGCCAGCCGCCGCCGGGGACCTAGATCCACTTAAAACCAAACTCGAAATAGGGCAAATGTTTGGAACCGCTACAAAAAAGGGAACAACCGCTGAGGAAATGATCTGTGAACTCTGAATCTGATTACAGCGCATTTGAAAATTATAGCTTTCGGAAAGGTTAGATACCGTAATCGTGCTTCCGGAAGATGCACCCGATGCAAAAGTTTGATCTACTTGATTGGGAGTACAAGAACTTCCCCCCGAAGAAGACCAAGAGCATTTGCGAAGTTCACAATTAGTGACTTGAGTGCCTGACCATCCCAAGATCGCATTTGTATTAGCTCCGGACAGCGAAGTGGAATTCAAACTCAATGTTACTTGTCCCACTTGTTGTAGGGGCTGACTGAGTCCTGTTGCAGAAATCGTGGAGTAATAAGTTTGTCCCCCGAATGTGCCTCTGATCATAGCCGGTGCCCCAGAAGCCGCGGGCACAAATGAAAAATCGGTTAACAGCATAGTAGAGGGCCACTGTTGGGAAAATGCCGATATCGGTGCAAAGCCAGTTCGTCCCAGAGATTTCATCCACTTGAAGACTCCCGCTTTGTACAACAAGACATCGTCTTTTCCATCTGCATCGACATCTCCTGCAAGAATGGAATCTGGAATATCAGCCGACACCAAAGGAGCGCTCAAAACAGTCGTCACGTATCGTCCATTGACATCAACGTAATCCACCATGATGTCTCGCCCACCCGAGGGATTAGGAACCAAGTAAAAGTGATCCATTTTGCTGTTTGGAAACTCACCACTGAAGTTACCCAAAATCTGATTCGTTGAAACCGGAACTGCTTGAGAAGAGCAAACCGATTGGCCTCCCGAAGTTGAGACGGTAAACTGGATAGCTCCCGGCGGTTGGGTGAGCGTTAAAAGAACGGGATTCGTAGAAAGGGTGATCGGCGTGGTTTGAGTCGTAGTCCCTCCACTGATAGCAGTAATTTGGGGGTTTTGCGCGGAACACGCAGTGGAAGTAATATAAAAATTTCTTTGAACACTTGTACTATTAGCAGGAACTGAAAACAGAGCAGGTTCCACCGAACAAGTGTAAGTAGGAGCCGACTGCACCGTCACAGAGGTCGTTCCATAGAAAAATTGCGTATAGCTTGGAACAGAATCAGAGACTCTTGGAAAGATAGAAACCTGAACTGTTGCCGGGCCAGCAGATGGAAAAGTTTGACTGAATGAATAAGTATAAGGGATATATCTCCGAGCATTGGGATCCGAGTTATAACTGCTTGCATTCATGGCCACTCGGGCAGAGTTGTTTCCTACCTGAATATCGTACCCATACTTACAACCCACAACTGAAACGGAGAAAGACGCTGCACTCTGAGCTTGGATATTTTCAGTCGGCGGGGTAACCGTAATCTGAAGTCCATTCGGACACTCAACACCTTGATAAGTTTGAGGCAACATTGGATTAAAAACAGCCGCTGGCCCAGGGGTAATTTGTCTCAAATCCCTTGAGGCTTTTTTCATACAAGCGGAAAGCCCTAGCCCCAAAGCGACCACTAGAAAAAATGTTCCAAAACGCATGCGTATCCCCTTTGCTTTTATCTAGTAACTTGTCTGAGATATCTCAGAATCACAACTCCGCTTCCACCGGCTCCACTTGCAGCTCCACCACCGCCGCCAGTATTCGCGACACCGCTGGCTCCAGCTCCTCCATTAACTCCGCCTCTCCCGCCACCGCCAGCACCACCCGCTCCCCCAACTCCCTGTCCATTTCCTCCGCCCCCGCCGGCATAAGTTGCGCTAGCTCCGCTGATATCGAGTGAGATTCCAGCTCCGCCATTTCCACCGCAAACGGTTCCAACCGAAGCGCCAGAGCACCCGCCCGCTGTACCAGCACCCGCAGCTCCACCGCCGCCACCGCCAGCGATCCAATTTCCACTTCGAGCGCAGCCTCCGGAATTTCCTTGTCCACTGGTTCCAGCTCCTACCGAACAATTATTCTTAAAACCTGCACCACCGCCAGAGCCTCCAGTGCCCCCTTGATAGCTTTGCCCTTCACCACCGCCACCTTTTCCTCCGCCAAGTGCAACAACCAGATTATTCACCGACGAATTTCCTCCGTTGGCATTTGCAACTCCACCAGCTCCCACGGTCACAGAATAGTTACCTGCACTGGGAAAGCGATAACCACTTTGGTAGACGACACCACCAGCGCCGCCACCACCTGAGGCTCGGCCGATACCACCGCCGCCACCACCACCCACCACTAAAAGATCTACCGCACAGGAGCGATTCAGGGTGAGTTGAGTGACCCCCACATTTCTAAACTTATGAATCCGATAAAGCCCTAAGTCCACGACTTCTCCACCTGAGACATCTCCCGCCACGCAATTGGCTGACAGTGGAGGCGTGGGTGGAGCTGGTGGTAGGGGGGGAGCTGAAGGCTGCACGATTATCTCTCCGTAACCAACTGCTGGCCCACCAAGATCACACCTTGCAACCGCTAAATACCTCGAGTTTATTCGGTGTGAAGCAAAGCTGGTGACATCACTTTGATAGTTAGGCATTACTTCCCGCACCAGAGTTAAATCCCCAATACATCGATTGTTTGCTTCTAAGGGAGTGCATGAAAGAATGGAACACCGCCGATACCCTTGCGAGGTGAGTGTTACCATCGATCCACCTCCCAGAAATGGATCCAAAGGGGAGGCTGACAAGATAAGGGATAAATTCAGAGCTTCAGGATTAGTGATAGTATTATTTTCAATTCGAGATGTAAAAAATTGACTACCTATCTTTCCCACGATTCGGGCTGGGCTTGCACCAGCATCTAACCACGGAAATTCAAGCAATCGATCACTCGGCCATTGCCCAGTCAGATCACTAAAATCGTAGGCTAAGTCCGTTCCCCCAACACTTCCTCCTCGAGACCGAGCCATTTTAAATTTTCCTACCGCTGGGTTACCTTCTCTTCTAAAGAAAACCAGATCGGGCCGGTTATCCCCATTGAGATCACCCGCCATCATCCATTCGTAAAACTCAGTCGGAAGAAATCCGGTAGCCGGAATGATGCTATTTATTTTGGTTGCACCGGAATACTGGGTGTAACTGATTTGCAACTGATAAGTCCCATCGTTCTGTCTCAATAAAGCAGCATCATCGAGGATGCCATCACCATTAAAATCAAGTGTTACACCAAAGATATCTTTTCTAATTTGAACCGAGCACGTTGATGTTAAGTTACTGGCATCTCTAATCGCGAAATTCAAAGTTCCATTTCTTCCCTTCACCACGATATTTCCTTGAATGGATTGACTCGGATTCGGAGAGAGAGACGGAGAGGCGCTAATAAAGTCCGGAGCAGAGCCCGTGATACCCGTGATGATGGCGGGCCGAGAAGGCTGGAGATTAAAAGTGTAATTGTAGTCTCCCGATACAGACTGCGGAATCATGATATTCGCACTCGGACACTCCAGTGGAAGTGCTTCATTTACAATCACACTAATAGAAACAGGAAACTCTCTGACGGGTTGCTGGTTTTGGTTGAGAACACTCACCCGAGCAGAGACAACCGCAGGACCAGCAGCAGTAAATGTTTTGGGAAACGAGGCAGCCGCCAAAACGGTTGTTGCATCTCCAAAATTTCTATTTTCGTTATCATAGCTCAACCGATAACCATGTTTACAACCCGTAGCTGTTACAGTGAATGAGCGGGTTTCATTAACCCGATAAGTGGCAGTTGCTGGGGGCGTTAACGTTAAAACAACCCCACTCGGACACTCTGCAGAGGCAATGGCGGGATTGCCATAGTCCGGAAGCACATTAGCCCCATTTCCACTATTGAGAGTACCGACCCTAGTTTTTTTCATGCAGGAAATAAGACCTAATGAAATTAAGGCAAAAGTTACCAGTAGACGAGTTTGCATAGGACCTAACCCCCCAGTTAGATTTATCGGTAAGTACTAATTCCCTCTTGATGCACCGGGGGTGCCATTTATTTTGTTAATTAATTTCGAGCACTTAAGAAAGCCTCGATCTTAGACAAGTGCCGAACTTATGGCCGTATGCCCCTTGGATACACTTAACCCATTAATTTCACATGTTTTTTTTGTCCTGTTCTTAGACAGGACTCCCCACTGGCTAAACACGCAGCACTTGCCTGATTGTTTGACGTTTTTCACACTTGTGCTATCCCCCTCCCATGACTACACAAACTAAATTTCCTCCCCTTGAACTTTTAAAGTCCACACATCAGTTTCCTGGCTCTTACACTTTCAAAGTGATTGGAGAACACCAGAACAGTTTTCCTGAGCGAGTCATTGAGGCGGCTCTCCGAGCTGCGGGAGAAAACATTCAGCCTCGCCACACAGTCAGGGAAACCGATAGCGGAAAACACATTGCTGTGACTTTAGAAGTGCGCGCGGAAAATGCTGAAATAGTTCTTAAAATCTATGAGGAACTCGTAAAACTCAAAGGCGCGGTCTTAGTACTTTAAAAATAGACTACTGTGACTCCGGGGTTACTTTGATCTAATTCAAAGTGCTTTACTGTTGGCGTAGCTTTTAAAAACTTATGGACTGCTTCGAGGAGTTTCCCCGTTCCCAATCCATGGAGGATTCGAACTGAGTCTTTATCGTTGAGTATGGCTTGATCCATAAAATGAGCTACTTTGGGCAAAGCTTCTTCGACTCGGAGTCCATGCAAATCTAAAATTTCGGGCATTTTTTCCTGGGACATCTCCCCCTGAAATGGAATCTTTTTGGGCCTTAATTTTTCAACTGCGTTCTTCCATTTGTCTTTGGGCGCTTCCGTCAGGTCTTTTTCTTTGACCTCTAAATTCATCGAACCCACGGCTACTCGGTAAGTTCCCCGTGTAGTTATTTCCATGATCACCCCCTCTCTTCCGAGGCTTTTCACCCTCACTTCTTCCCCAACCCGATAAGATTTCTGAGCCATTTGACGTAATCCCTGAAATTTGCCAAAACCAAATACAAACAAAGCTATGGAAGACACCACTCACATCAATCCGGGCCACTTGGTAAATTTTGTGCCCGTTTCCTCCCAGCTTCACTGGGATGAATACTTCATGCTTCAAGCCATGCTGGCAAGCTATAAAAGTAAAGACCCGAACACCAAAGTAGGCTGTGTTTTTGTGGATGAAAACAATCACCAGATCACGATGGGATACAACGGAGCTGTCGCTGGCGTTGATGAAACACAAATTCCCTGGGGCAATGATCGCACTGTGCCCCTGGAATACCAGAAATATGGCTATGTGATTCACAGTGAAGCCAATGCCATTTCTCATGCCAGAGGTTCTCTCAAAGGATCGCGCGGCTATATCACTTTATTTCCCTGCAACGAATGCGCAAAGCTCATTGCAAGCCAACGAGTTTCCGAAATTGTTTACCTTTCAGATAAGTATCGTGACACTCCTGAAAATAGAATTTCGAAAAAAATTTTTCAACTCTCTGGCGTAAAGTATCGTCAACTCACTCTCTCCCCCAAACTCATTGAAGGGCTGCACCAGTACCTCTTGGGTCTTCTTAAAAATGTTTGAGCAGATTGAATCCACTGCTGCGCCAGAACTTATTTCTGTTCCCATTCCAACTCGACCCAAGGGAATTGAGCCTCGGCTTCTTTTAAAACAGGTTTTCAATACGGCCCCTTTTTTAAAAACGATGTCTTTTGAGGAAAAACCCTCGCTTCGTTACTTACAGGTTTTACAGTCTGTTGGCCCCACGACCTCCTGGGATGATTTTTCTTGGGGACGTTATTTTGAACTCTGTGTCTCCGCCCACTATGCAACAGTAGCTACTTTTGTTCCGACAGATGTCGATGCCCACATTCGGTTCAAATTGTGGGATCCGAGTATTGCAGACGAAGACCTCCTAAAAATGCTCTCAGTTATCGTGGATTCTTTTTCATGGGATACCACTTCCCTCTCAGCTCGTTGGCTGAAGTCTCCCTCCGGACGACTCTTAGAAGGTCACAAAGGAGAATGGTTTAGCATTGCCGCAGCGGCTTTCGGGGCTAGCCGAAAACGGTTTCCTGAAAAAGCTAAAGAAGTTTTGTCTCTTATTGAATGTGAAATCGAAAACGAAGAAACCTGCTTTCTCGAATTCCACAAAGAAAAGGACTACTTTTCCATTCTGAAATCTTCGGTACTGATTGCTCACAATCTGGGAGATCTCCAAAGAGTTCTCGAAATGTGGAAACTTCCACACTTGTTTGCCGAGAGAATGTCCACGAAAACCTTGGAAAAAGCTGGGCAAATCAACCGGGATTTGATGGCGGTTGAAAATCACCGTCACTTTTCACTCAGAGAGCCTCGAGCTCTAAGAAAAAACATCGACTTTTTATTGCCTCTCGGTCCCTTTTTGGACGACTGGGGTAAGAAACTTGCCCGTCATCCTGATCTCGCATTGGAAGAATTAGGAACCATTGCAGATGCTCTCATTCAAGGATGGGTTAGGCTCGAAGGCCCTGTAGGCTATGCTCGAGCCCTTTCGGGCCTTCAATCAAATTATCCCGGCGGCATCAAGGAACTTCTGAAGCCCCTTCCCTCGCGAGTGGCAAAGCTTTGGACAGGGGGTGCCCTACGCCAGCTCTGCGATATTTCTCAGCCTCGATTTGAGGCTCAATGGATAAAAAAATGCCAGGGGTTTTTGGCCCCCTAATTGCTGAATACCCGGTGTCTACCCTAAGGGTTTGGGTAGAGAGACTGTGGGACGTTAGCGATGCGGTGGTTAGGAAATCTTATCTTTATCCTGATGCTTTGGAGTCAAGGAACCTTTGCCTTTTCTTGCAGTGATACTTTCAAGAAGTTAGCAGGGATGGTGCTCGACAAAACGGCTCTCATTGCCGTTGCTGCCGGGGGGGCTTGGGCCGGCTCTGAAGGCGTTGGGCAAATGAATCAAACCCCTCTCATTGGACTCTCAATTTATTTCGATTACGAGAATATTTTAAGTTACCTCACACAAGAGGAAAGAATTATCCTTCAAGCCCGACACAAAAATCCGGAACGCATTATCGAGATCCTAAACAAGTACCTCTCCCAACGCAGTGGAGATAACACTGACATTTGGCCTTATTTAAATCCTCTGATGGCCTCCCAGTATTTTAGTGAGACACCACCTCAAGCCAACATGTGCCGACACAAAGCTCTTATTTTAAAAACAATTTTGAATCATCTCGGGATTGAAGCGAAGCTTCGAACTGGAACTGTGGATGCAGACTCTGGGCGAGGCGAACACGTATGGGTTTATGTTCCAAGCCTAAAGAAAGTAGCAGACCCCATGAATAACGTTTTTGTAGATGAAGCACGATATGATGAGCTCTTTCACCCAAGCTTAAATCTAGGTATCACTCACTTCGCTAAGCCAGTAGGCATCATGGCGCGATGATCGGATCGCCAAACCCAGTAGATAAAGCAGTGTCAGAGCTGAAATCCAATTAGCAATCGATTGGCGGTAGGGAATCTTCCAAGCCGGATCTTCGTTATTAAGAAACCGGTTAAGATTATCTTTCTCACTCAAACCCACTCGAGACCATCGCTCACATTGATAAAGAGACGGGTAAACCAAACAGGCCGGATGAGTGAAGTTAAATCTCCCCTCTGTAAGGGTTTCTATGGGCCCTTCTTTTAACTGCCTTTTATCGCCTTCGTGACGGTACCCTAAAAGGGGCTCATAACAATTAAGTGCTACCGCTCCTCCGCCCAAGATGGGGTCTACTCGTTTTTCGATGGTTTTGATCGTCCCCAACGGTAAGTACTCCACACTCCTGACATCAAAATCAATGCGATTTCTCCTGCTGGGCCAGAAAAAAACAACCTGCGAAAATCCCAGCAAGAAAACAATTAACCCTCCCAAGCTGATTCCCCACAGATAACGGGTCTTAAGCTTACTATGTAAAGCAACGGAACCCCCTTTAAACCCAAAAGCTGTTGCTAAATTAACTTTTCGTGAGTGCCACACAATCAAAGGCAAAATGAAGAACGAGGCGTAGCGCGCTACGAGATAATAGTTTGATAAAAACGGAATTTTGCTCAGAATTCTTGCAGGCGAGCTTGCCCCCCCAGCTAAGAGCACCAGGAAACCCCACAAAGCACAGTGGCCAGCCCGACGAAAATACGAAGTTTTATAACTCGTCTCCTCTGTGGGACTTTTTAAGAAAAAGGAAAAAAGAACAAAGGGACTAATAAAAGCAGAAAGCTCCCACCATCCAAATGCCCTGTTAAAAACTCCATAATTGGCCAGACCAGGCGGAAGAAACAAAGCCGAAAAAACGGACAAGATCGCCCCAGTCACTGAGTTAGATTCTGATATTTCATAATTGTGATACAGGAGTGGATGCAAATCTAAAAAAGCATTCAGCTTACTGATTCCCAACAAAAAAATTAAGCCGACAAACCCAAGAAGAGTGCGCGGCCGAATTCCAAAAATGAACAAAGAAAAATAAAATATGGAAAACCCCAGAACAAGAACCGTCCAATAACCTCCGCTGTAAATAAAACTTCCCGCCATCAAAACGCTTAAAGCTAGAAACAAGTGCTGTACTCTCTTTTCGGCTGATCTATCAGATTCAAACAAAAACAATAAAACCCAAGGGATCAGAGGAAAAGTAATGTAGGAAAAATGACCCGAAAGAATATGGGAAAAGAAAAAACCGTTACAAGAAAAAATGAGGGCCCCATTCGCAGAAACCTCCTTAGAAGCATCCAACATTTTTCTCAAAAAGAAGTAACATCCCCAATACCCCAGAAAACAGTACAAAAGGACTGAAACAACCATTGCATCGAGGGGGGTCAGCCAAAGAAACAAAAGCCCCGGTAACGAAATTTGCATGCTCTGAGGATTTCCATAAGAAGGAAATCCCCCACAAAAGCGAGTAAAGTACTGAATGCCCCAGTTTTTTTGGGTGTAATCAGCGGACTCAACCAAGTGGGGTAAAAAGTATTTGTAGTCGTGTCCAAACTGAGGCGCCCGCCCCATGAACAAGACTGAGAAACCAACCAAAAGGAAAAAACAGCCCCCCCAGGAAAAAATATTTTCTTTGAATTTTCTAAGGAGCCAATCGATCATAATGAAATCGCAAGTGATCTTCAACGAAGGAACTTACAAAATAATAACTATGATCATAACCAGATTGCATTCGAAGCTTTAGCGGAAACTCGATAGCTTTAGCCACTGCCTCTAACTTTTCTGGCATGAGCTGTTCTTTCAAGAACTTATCTTCAGTGCCCTGATCCACAAGTATTTCTTTTCTGGTTTTTGTTTGTTTTAAAAGCTCGCAAGCATCATAGTTTTTCCAATCTGCTTGATGATCTCCCAAATAATTTTTGAAAGCCTTTTGTCCCCAAGGACACTGGGATGGCGCTACGATCGGCGCAAAAGCAGAGACCGATTTAAACACTTCAGGATTTCTGAGTCCCAAAACCAAAGCCCCATGACCTCCCATGGAGTGTCCCGAAATCGCCAGCCGACTGGAATCAATCGGAAAGTTTTTAAGGACCAAATCTTTGAGTTCAATCAGAACATAATCGTACATGCGATAATTCTTGGCCCAGGGCTCTCGAGTCGCATTAACATAAAAGCCCGCGCCCAAACCAAAATCCCAACTTTCACTTTCCCCGGGAATATTAGCTCCACGAGGAGAAGTATCCGGCGCAATCAGAGCCAGCCCCAGTTCAGAGGCTACTCTTTGAGCCCCAGCTTTTTGCATGAAATTTTCTTCTGAGCAAGTAAGCCCGGAAAGCCAGAAAAGAGCTGGAACTTTCTGAGACTGACTTTGCGGTGGCAAAAAAACCGAAAAGCGCATGGCAGTTCCGGTTTGCTCTGAAGCATGCTCAAAAAACTCTAAACTTCCCCCAAAACATTTTGTTCGATTTAGAGATTTCATGAGTATCTCAATACCGAGCGGATGCTTTTTCCTTCGTGCATCAGATCAAATGCCTTATTGATCTGATTGTGCGGAAGTTCAAAAGTCACCATGTCGTCAATGTTGATTTGTTTTTGCATGTATTTTTCAACATAGCCGGGGAGCTCACTGCGGCCTTTAACTCCTCCAAAGGCAGTTCCTTTCCAAACACGTCCAGTCACCAATTGAAAAGGCCTGGTCGAGATTTCCTGACCTGCACCCGCCACTCCAATAATAACTGAAGTGCCCCACCCCTTGTGGCCACACTCAAGCGCTGCCCGCATCAAGTTTACATTTCCCACGCATTCAAAAGAATAATCCACTCCGCCTTGAGTTAAGTCGACAATCACATTTTGAATAGGGGCATCGTATTTCTTAGGATTAATACAGTCTGTAGCTCCCAGTTTCTTTGCAAAATCAAATTTTGATTCATTGATATCAACTGCAATAATTCGAGAGGCTTTTGCCATCACAGCGCCTTGAATCACGCTGAGACCAATTCCCCCTAAACCAAATACAGCTACGGTCGAACCTGGTTCTACTTTAGCGGTATTTAGAACGGCTCCAATTCCAGTAGTTACCCCGCAACCAAGTAAACAGACTTTTTCAAGCGGTGCTTTCGGGTTGATCTTAGCAAGCGCGATTTCAGGAAGAACTGTGTACTCAGAGAAAGTAGAAGTCCCCATATAGTGATAAATGGTTTTTCCATTTTTAGAAAACCGAGAGGTTCCATCAGGCATCAGGCCTTTGCCTTGAGTTGCCCGAATTGACTGACAAAGATTAGTTTTTTTCGACAGGCAAAACTTACATTCTCCACACTCGGGCGTGTAAAGCGGTATCACGTGATCTCCAGGCTTAAGACTCTTCACCCCAGGACCGACTTCTTCCACGATTCCCCCGCCCTCATGCCCCAATACCGTCGGGAATAACCCTTCTGGATCAGCGCCTGAAAGGGTGTAGGCATCGGTATGGCAAACCCCTGTCGCCACGATTCTTACCAGAACCTCACCTGCTTTAGGCCCTTCTAAATCAATTTCTTCAATTTCTAGGGGACGCTTTGCTTCCCAAGCCACCGCTGCTCTTGTTTTCATGTTTCAACCCTTTCTTAAAAACCGAAAGTACCTGTAATAACTTAAAAACAAGTGACTGACAAATTACAGCTCTCTCCTTACTTTTACCTCCCTGTAGACTCAGAGTGGGCGTAGACAGGTCGGGTACACCCCTTGCAAAAATGCCCTCCCGGAGAACGGGGGTGTCTCGGTGCGTGTGTGGTTCTTACTCTTCCTGTTGGGTTTCTGTGCTTTTTCTGCTGTTCCGTCTTTTTCTGCGGATGAGATTTCAAGTTGTTGGTGGCGCGGCTGTCGAGTGTCCACGCAACAGAAATCTCACAAATTTAGAACGCTCACGATTACGGATCCGTCATACAGCCACGTTGGACTCCCCTTGCCCGACTCTGCCCGTAGACCAGAGCAGGAAGAAAACAAAGACTTTGTGATTCTCGAGTGTGATCCTGAAAAAAATTTAAAAGAGGGAGACATCCTGCTTCAAGTAAATCCTATTTCAAAAGATCCTTCTCATGTTTACGACTATCTGATGCAAAGCCCTCATGCGGCCATTGTGGCAAAAAAACCTGATGGCAGTCTTTATGCCCTCGGTACTCCCCGAAACTATTGGCCAGAAGGAAGCCTTAATCATGCTTCTTATCACGTGATTCGATTAAGGGAGTACCCCAAGGAAATTACAAGTCCACAGATTTTGGCTGAGTGGAGAAGCAGTCCCGTTAAATATAGAAAAATCCAAGACTGGCAGGAACAGCGACGGATTATCCTTGAGAAAGTAAAAAAGGGGATGGCGTTTTTTGAAAAGAACGTCCCTTTTTATGATTCAGCTCGAAACACGCAGATTCTAGATCCCAAACACAAAAAGGAATTCTCCGAGTGGATCCTCGAGGGAAAACAATGTGAAGGAGTGCCCTCACAGTATTGCTCCGAGCTCGTAGCAACCATTTATTCCGTAGCTGGGGCCGAACTTCCCAAAGTGAAATCAGCCCAATTTTATCTCAATCGTCTTGAAAAAGAGGTTCTTCCGAAATTCAGAGGACCTGGGGAAACCGATGAACAAGTGTTTAAAAAGGCAATCGATGCGTTTTTTGATGATACCGAGCTTTGGGGTAACTTAGGGGTCGACTCTGATGAAAGAGATAAAATTTTGGAAGAACGAAAAAAGGTCGGTAAAGAAGGGCTGCTCCCTCCGAAAATCGCCAAGTTTAAAGGAAATCTTGAATGGGTTTGGGGATTCCCTTCCTTTATTCGAAATCAATTGATTTCGTGGAGTGGGCTCACTGGATCCAGCTATGGTGTTATCACGCCCCTTGATTTCTTAGATGCCGTAAAAGACTCAGGAAGTGACTACGCCTATGCCGGTACCTATTTGAAATCGGCTTGCGAAGATCCGGCTAAGGCGCCAACTACCAGACACCTCATCCACTAAACTTTTCCCGGATTTTTTTCGGAAGCAGCTTGCGATAGGTGAGAGAAATCCACTCGGCGGCTTCTTGCCCGTAACGAGAAGCAAGCCAGCGATAAACCATTTTTTGTTCTGGATAGCGAGCAGGCCCCAGGCTTTGGGCTAACTGAAAGGCATCGCGCGCTAAAGACTTTTCTCCGATTTGAAAGAGCTGAGAACCTGCCCAAGCAGCTTTTTCAGATAGGTCTGCCCGGTTTTCTGGGGGTAGCTCTTCTTGTAAAAGAAGAATCGCCTGGAGCAGACAGGTCAGTGTCTCAGCTTTTTTCTGACTTCTACTTTCGTTTCGGACTTCAATGGCAGATAAACTTTCTGGAATCACTTTGAATGCTGGCCTTAACGAAGCCAACCGTACATAAAAATCCCAATCTTCTGATTGCCACAAGCTTTCACGGTAGCCCCGAAGGTTTCGGGCTAACTCGACTTTGAAAGTACCTGCCGGAACTAAAATAAAGTGATGGATAGCAAACCGAAGCAGCTCTTCCGGTGAAAAAAACTCTTTTAGCCCCACCACAGCAGGACTCAGCACCTGCCCATCTCGGTAAGAAACCACTTCAGTTAAAACCAAATCGCAACCAGAAGCTGCTGCTGTGATTTTTTCACACCAGGTTTCTGATACCCAGTCATCTGAATCGTGAAAATGGATCCACTCATCTTTGGCTTCTTTCAAAATCAGATTTCTGCCGCGGGCCGGTCCTTGGTTCACTTCACTGCGTATGACACGCGCTGGAATTTCAGACGGGATAAAGGCTTCAGGCCGCAGAGTGGAGGCATCATCATAAATTAAAATCTCAGAGGGCTTTACTTTCCCAGACCAAAAACTTTTTAAACAACGAGTGAGGAGCTCTCCTTCGTTGAAATAAGTTATCCCGATGGTCAGTTGAGGCATGAGATGATTCTATCTCATTTTGAAAGGTCTACAAAATATCGGGTCAGTTTTGAAAAAGAAGCAAAGCGTTCACATTCTTGTGAGGGCGTTCCAAACCCATAATTCACATGGTAGTAAGTCGCACCAGCAAAAAGAGCAGCTCGCTGATCCCCGCTGGTATCCCCAATGTAGGCCGGGTTTTTTAACTGATTTCTTTTCATAACAGCCTGAATATTATGTCCCTTCGGCTGGCCCGTTCTTCCAAAACACTCAGCATCTGTGAAAAACCGTTCTAAGCCCGACATTTGATAAAAAAGAGTGAGGTAGTCTTCCAAACAATTGCTCACAATAAAAAGGGGGTAAGCTTCTGAAAGGGTTTCGATCCCCTCAACTACTCCCTCATAGAGGGCAGCCCCCATTTTTTGGATTTGCTCCATTTCTTTTTGGTAGCAAAGCTCTCCCAATTTCTGTCGTTCGTCCTCTTTTGAATGGGGCATCAGTTTTTCAACGGCTTTATCGAATGTAAGCCCCATAATGGAAGCGAGATCCTCGGGGGAAAAGGCCTTTGAGCCTGGATCGACTTGTCTGACTCCTTGAGTCCACCCTTCCGCACAGGCCTTAGTGGAGTCCCAGAGAGTCCCATCCAAGTCAAAAATCAAAGAATCGTGTTTCGTCATAGTTAAGAGGGGACTCTATCAAAAAAGGTTCCCCCCTGGCAATTGACGAAGCTCTCGCGCTCCGCCATAGTCTCCACAACAAAAGGAGTTCTTCATGCTCAAAGTTGGAGATAAAGCCCCCGCCTTCACCCTCGTCGACGATTCTGGAAAGAAAGTTTCCTTGAAAGATTTCAAAGGGAAAAAAGTAGTTCTGTACTTTTACCCTAAAGATTTGACCCCCGGCTGCACAGTTGAGGCATGTGACTTTAGAGACATATCTGCCCTGCTCAAAAAAAAGAAAGCTGTGGTTCTTGGCGTCAGTAAAGATTCAGTCGCCCTTCATGGAAAGTTTCGAGATAAGCACGAACTCAACTTCCCTCTCCTTTCAGACGTCGATGGAGAAGTATGTGAGGCCTACGGAGTTTGGCAAGAAAAGTCCATGTACGGCAAAAAATACATGGGGATCGCACGAACGACTTTCATTATTGGAACCACTGGAAAAATTGAAAAGATTTTTGAAAGGGTAAAAGTAAAGGGCCACTCGCAGGAAGTGTTGGAAAACTTATGACCATTATGCCCGAAAACGCGGCGGAAAAGCTCCTGTTTGCCTTGGACGTCGATGCGCTCGCCAAAGCTACTCCCTTTATTGAAGCCCTTTCACCTTATGTAGGCTGTTTTAAAATCGGCTTAGAACTGATGAATGCTGTGGGAACACCTCAAGCTGTTCAACACGTCCTGCGGCATGGAGGTCAAGTGTTTGCTGATTGTAAATTAAACGACATTCCCAATACAGTTAGAGGAGCTTCCCGAGTGATATCCGCAATGGGCGTAAAGTATTTTAATGTCCATGCTTCATCTGGTATCGAAGCCATCAAGGCAGCTGCCGAAGAAAAAGGCTCTGCTAAACTTTTAGTAGTTACAGTTCTTACTTCACTTGATGATACCGCCTCTCAAGGAATTTTTGGTAAAACCGCCAGAGACAAAGTTTTAGATTTTGCAAATGAAGCTATAGAGGGAGGAGCCGATGGGCTCATCTGCTCTTCTCAAGAACTTGAGCTTTTGGGACCGATCCCGGAGTTTAAGAATCTACTCAAAGTTACTCCGGGTATTCGTCCTACTTGGGCACAAAGCGATGATCAAAAACGTACGATGACCCCAAAAGAAGCCATCCAAGCAGGAGCTACTCATTTGGTCATCGGTCGGCCTATCAGTAATCCCCCTCGGGGAATTGGCAGTCCGATTGATGCAGCCAAAGCGATCCTTGAGGAAATTTCATCATGCCAGCTGTAGATTTAAGTCTCTTGGAAAAAGTAGGAGCGCTCGTTACGAATAGTCATATTGTTTACACTTCAGGAAAGCACGGAAGCGCTTACGTCAATAAAGACGCTCTCTACCCTCACACTGAAATCACTGAACTCATCTGTAGCGCTATGGCAGAGCCCTTTAAGA
>RFNV01000305.1 GCA_009927005.1 Pseudomonadota bacterium | reverse complement strand
TTTTGTTGGGAAAGCGGCGGTAGGGGTTTTGACTGAAGAGCTCCTCTGGACAACGCCTAAATTCAAACCTCTGATCCCCCTCCTGAAAGACACTGTGAAAAAGGCAGGGAGCCCTCAAGCGTTCATTACCCTATGCTCCGAGACTCCCCCAACTGATTGGGGATTCTCGGATCCCGAAACCTGGGAAAAGACCCAAACGGGGAGGTACTGCCTCTATACCCATGCAAAACGATAATAGAATCCTTCTCAAACAGGGGCTGTTGAGTTTAGCGGTTGGGGCATCCGCCGGCATCGCTTCCACGGTTTTTCTTTTCGGTTTGGACACCGTGACCAAAACACGCGAAGAAAATCCGTTAATAATCTGGTTTTTGCCTCTAGCCGGACTATTAATTGGCTATGTGTACAATCGCTTTGGGGGAAACAGCCACCGCGGAAGCGCTCTAGTCATTGAAGAAATTCTCAATCCTCGGGAGCGTATTTCCCCTCGAATGACTCCCTTGGTGTTGCTCAGCACTTTGTTGACCCATTTATTTGGCGGATCGGCTGGCCGAGAGGGAACAGCTGTTCAAATGGGAGCGGCCCTTTCAGATCAAACTGCCAATCGATGGAAAGTCGATTCGAAAGAGCGAAAGGCACTTCTTCTTGCGGGAGCGGGAGCGGGGTTTGGTTCGGCTATTGGGGCCCCTTGGGCAGGAGTGATTTTCGGTATGGAGATGATCCACATTGGGAAGCTCAGAATCACTGCTTTTTGGCAATGTCTGGTTGCATCGGGGATGTCCTGGTTCGTTACTCATCTTTTGGGAGCCCCTCATACGGTTTATCCAGCCCCTCATTTCTTTTCCTATTCCCTTTCAGGATTTTTTTCAGTTGCCCTGGCTTCTGTCTTTTTTGGATTGTTGGCTTCTGGATTTGCCAGGACAACTCATCTAGTTGAAAGTCTCTTTAAAAAGAAAATTTCTTTTGCCCCTATCAGGCCCTTTGTTGGGGGATGCATCCTCGTGGCTCTCTATGCTTGGGAAGGAAGTTATCGTTATGCTGGTCTTGGCATTTCTGTCATTCAAGAATCCATGTATCAACCCGGTGCTTTCAGAGATGTTTTTTTTAAATTTGTTTTTACGGTTTTGACGCTCGCTTCGGGCTTCAAAGGCGGAGAATTTATTCCTCTGGTTTTCATGGGGACCTCTCTAGGAAGTGCTTTTTCCCAATGGCTTCCTATCTCTTCGAATCTCCTCGGAGCAGTCGGATTTGCAGCTGTTTTTGGTGCTGCTTCCAATACTCCCTTGGCTTCAACTTTAATGGCCATTGAGCTTTTCGGTCCCGCCATCGCCCCTTACGCTTTTCTGGGTTGTTTTGTCAGTTATTTTTGCTCCGGACACAGCGGGATTTATCACAGCCAAATTGTTCGAGAACGCAAGTGGGAACGCCTAAAAGGCTGGTTTAAGCTTCCTCGAATTAAATTCTAAAAATCGGCACTTTGACCACCCTGTAGACACTGGGAACACGAAAATTGAGCCTAAGACAGCTGGCATACAGCTTTGCAAGTTGAGTAGCCCCTCTGGGGGCAGAGACTTGAGGGGTTGTACGTGGAACGTAATGTGTTGCGACGGTTCAGTCTAGGGGCCTTAATTCTGTTTTTAGGCCTTTCAAACGCCGTTCTTGGCGACTGCCAGGACACGCTATCCAAATTGGGAAAAATCTCCACTTGGAGCAATAAAGACAAAAACTTATCTTTAACCGCTCGCGATCTTTTTCCTGAAGAGTTTGTACGTGAGGTGGAGTCGACCCTTGGGAGATTTGATATTCGTGTGGCTCACTATCCTAATCGCGGATTTTTATCCATCATGGGCACCGTTCGCAACCGACCGTGTGTTCGGGTAAAACTCTACGAAGATCCTGAACATCCCCAGTCGATGATTGTGGATGATTTAAATTTAGAAAATCCACTTCGTAGAGAGGACTCAGCTAACCTAAATCCTGATCAAAGCTCAAAGGGTCTTCCCCCACAAGTTTTTCGGCATGTAAAGGAACGGCTTTTCGAAATTGTTAAAGCGGGCGGTTTTCAAGAAATTCGAACTCATAGCCAGCAACACTTTGCAGTGGTGCAACTCTACAAACGTTTCGTGGGAATGGAGCCGGTAGATGAAAAATCTAGAAAAACCTTGGATTATTTAGAAGGTCTTTACTCCTTTTCCAGAAAAGAGTTGCCCGAGGAGCTTCGACCTAAAGACGTTGAAGAATTTACTCGTTGGTTGGGCAGCGGCGGCTCAGATCCTGCTGGATTGACTAGCCGAAGAGTGTATCATCTAGAGAACTATCTTAGGGATGGCAAAGTTCATGAATCTTTCTCCCTTCTCAAAAACAAAAAAGGAGAAGTCATCGGAGCTCTTTTTAACGACAACGAAGAGGCTAAAAGCAACATAGTCTTCTTTGATACGAATGAGAAAACACCCCAGATTTTAAATTGGTTTGCCATTGCCGCATCTCATCAACTTGAACTTGTTCGAAAACTCTATTAATCCTGTGACATGGAAATTCCCATTCACACCTCTGAGTTTCGCAGGCGACGCGCGCTTAACTGGCTGACCTTGGGCATTACTTATTCAGCCATGTACATGGGCCGTTACAACCTGACTTTTGCTAATAAAGCGTTATCCGAAAACTTCGGTTGGGATAAAACCCAAATTGGTGCGATCATCACTGCGGGTCTTTCTATTTATGGTTTCTCGGCCATGTTTAATGGTCCCATTGCAGATAAAATCGGTGGCCGAAGAGCGATGCTCATTGGAGCGTCGGGAACCGTACTTTTTAATCTTTTGTTTGGACTAGGCGCTTATATGGGCTGGATAACCCGCGGACCTGTTTTACTAACCTATTTTACTTCCGTTTGGGCTTTAAATTCTTATTTCCAATCTTTTAGCGCGTTATCGCTCATCAAAGTAAACGCAAGCTGGTTTCACATTCGAGAACGAGGGGTTTTCTCTGCAATTTTTGGATCGATGATTCAAAGCGGTCGAGCTCTTATTTTCATGGTGGGTGGATTCCTGGTTGCCGCTTTTCCCTGGCAATGGGTTTTCTTCGTGCCAGCTCTGATTATTTCTCTGATGGCGTTTCTCACTTACCTGTTTGTGAGAAACAGTCCAGAAGATTGCTCGCTTCCAGAGCTTGATGTCCAGGATGCGAGTAGCGGAGATACTGCTCCAGTAACAGTTCGGTATGTTCTTGGAAAAGTTTTTAAGAATCCCGTCACTCTCACGATTGCCCTAGCGGAATTTTGCACGGGCTTTGTCCGCCATGGGTTTGAACAGTGGTTTCCTCGCTACATGATCGAGGTTCAGCATTTAGGTCTGGAATCTCCTCTGTTTCAAAAAGGCGCTCTCACGGTCGTTTTTGCGGGAATTTTGGGGGCTTTCTTTGCAGGAACCTTCTCCGATTGGGCTTTTAAAGGGCGACGAACCCCAGTGGCCTTTTTAGGCTATCTTCTTCAACTAATTTGCTTGGGTATTATTTGGAAATCAACCAGCATGTGGGCCATCATGGGAGCTTTTATTGCTAACTCATTTGCGATTAGCATCGTTCATTCGATGCTTTCAGGAACCGCTTCTATGGACTTTGGGGGTAAAAAAGCAGCTGCAACTGCCGCTGGCATTTTTGATGGAATGCAGTACTTAGGGGGAAGTGTAGTTGGGATTGGCATGGGCTGGCTTCTTGAAAAAATGGGGTGGGTTGTTTGGGGGCCCAGTATGATTGGCTTTTCTTTTGTTGGTGCGGTCTTAATGCTCTTATTGTGGAACGCTCGTCCCAAGAGCTCCTAACCACGGAGCCTTCTTAGATTCAATTTCAAATTTATTGCGAGTCACCGGGTGTACAAATCTCAACCGACTCGCATGTAGGCAAAGCGGCTTTTCGTCAGGAGCTAACGTCTGAGTTTTTCCAAGTTTCTGGTCAGCTAGATAAAGTTGATCCCCACAAATCGGAAACCCTAAACTCCACAGGTGAACTCGGATTTGATTCGTTCGACCCGTCACTGGGTTAGCTTCTAGCAGAGTGGTACCGTCGTTTAGTCTCTCTAATACTTTGAAATGAGTCAGCGCTGGTAATCCCTTATCAGGATCAATATTTCTGGCACCCACGTCACCGGTTTCTGCTGAAATGGGAAGTTCGCAGCTAAATTCATTTTCGGGTGGGTGTCCCTCGACTTTAACCAGGTACGACTTTTCTACAATTTTTTGTTCAAACTGTTTTTGTAAAAAGGCAGCAAATGTTTTTGTCTTCGCTATTAATAAAAGGCCTGTGGTGTTCGCGTCGAGCCGATGAACTGCTTTGGGAACTTGTGGGCGATACACTTCGGTCAAAATATACTGCAAAGTGTTTCGTTGAAATCTCCCACTGGGGTGAACTGGCAAAGGAGCGGGCTTATCAACCACAATGATGGCTTCGTCCTCATAGCAAATTTGAATATCTCGATTCACTAGAGGCTCACTTGCGTGAGGCAACAGATGAAAATACCGTTCTCCCGCTTTTACGCGATGGGAAGCCCCCACCTTTTTTCCTTCTTCCGTTTCAAACAAGCCGCCATCCATTTCGGCCTTCCAAGCTTCGGGTTCGATATGTTTCAAAATCCCCGATACACATTCAAGAAGCGTGGTTCCATCGAATGCTTGCGGCACTCGGATAGGCCGTCTTTGTTGATAAGGTTTTTCTCCAGGTAGCACAGCAGTCACTTTCTTGAGGCTTTCATGTCTTGATTGTATACGTTCTCGCATTTTTTCTTCTGGCTTCTTAAAGCAATAGGGACAAGTCTTTCCCGGAACATAAGTAGGTGCCTTCTGATCTTCGACGGTCAGAGGAGATAGACAAGCAAAACACATTTTGTGTGGGGTCTCAGCTAAAGCAGGATCTACTCCGACCCGCCCATCAAATACAAAACAATCTCCTTCATAATGCGCGCTTCCGACTTCTTCAAAATACTTTAAAATTCCGCCATCCAACTGAAAGATGTTTTTGAAGCCGAGATTCTCCATTAAGGGTCCGGCCTTTTCACACCGGATCCCGCCCGTGCAAAACATTACAATGGGTTCTTCTTTCATTTTCTCCGGCAGGCTCTGAACAAACTTAGGAAAATCTCGAAAGTGTTTAATGTTGGGATCAACCGCATTTTTAAAAGTTCCTAGCTTTACCTCGTAATCATTTCGAGTATCTAACAAAGTAAGAGGCTTTTTTTCATCAAGCCACTGCCTTAACTGCTGGGCAGAAATTTTGGGGGCGGGCTTGTGCGCGGGATCAATATCTTTCACACCAAAGGCAATAATCTCTTTTTTGATTTTCACCAGCATGCGGTTGAAGGGTTGGTAAGTGTTACGACTGTATTTGGGTTTAAGAGCCTCGAGCCCAGGAACTTTTCTTAAAAAAGAAACCAACCGCTCAATTTTTTCATCAGGCCCGGCTACAAAGAGGTTGATTCCCTCAGTGCTCAGTAAAATGGTTCCTTTGAGTTTCTCAGCTTCACACAGTGCAATGAGATCTTGCCTCAACGTTTTTAAGTTTCTTAAGGGGGCGAAAAGATAAGAAGAAATATTTACGATTGGGTTTTGCATGGACCGCCACTCTTTTACGGCCGAGAAAAAGAGTCAACAAACAAGCGCAAGTAACTGTTTCTATTTGTTTTTTTCCGAAGCTCGCTTGAGGTACGAACCAAATGCACGCATCACTAACCGATGGAGTTGGGCTTGAGTCCAGACATAAATCATCCACGGCAAACGAGGAATGAACTCATGAATAGCAGCGAGCGTATATTTTTTATGATCGATTTGCCGAAATTCAAGCCATCCAGTGGTCGTTGTTTTAGTGAGCAAACCACCCACGATATGAAACTTTTCTCGACTTTCTGCTAGGGCCCCCTGAACGTACTGCAAAATTAAGAGCGGTTTACGAAAAAAAGTAAGTGCTATTTCGATTCTTTGAGTTTCGGAAAACGTATTTACTTTGATTAGGGCCGGAAAAAAAGTGGGAAGCCACTTCATATATTCCATAGCTATCCAATGGCAATTCTGAGGAACAGCGGGCAATCTTTGAATAGAGCGAACACTATCTTGATGAATCATCCGACGCTTGGGTCTTTGAGGGGGAGCCCCCTGATCTCGCTTTAAAGTTTCTTCAATCATCCCTTCAAACTTTCGATATCGAATGATGGAGGCTATTTCAGCCGGGGGTTGTAGTTGGGGCAAATCACACAGAAGACTATCGATTAGAGGAGAAACAAGTTCATAGGTTGAATTTCCAAAAATCTGAACCCAGAGCTTAGAAAAGCCTGTTGAGGCAATTGGCACAGGGAACATGAGGCGCTTTAGCCTTAAGACCCCAGCTGTTCTTTTTAAAATCTCCTCGTAAGTGAGATTTTCTCCGTTTACCACGTCGATCGTCTTGTTGAGAAAGTTCTGGTTTTGAATCGATTCCGAAATAACACTCACAACGTCATCAATAAAGATCGCTTGAGTATCACTCTGAGTCCATTTGGGAAGCACCATCACAGGAAGTTTTCTTACCAATGATCGTAAAATCTCAAAGGAAGATCCTCCAGGCCCAACAATCATGCCAGCTCTTAGCGCCGTTACGGGGACTCCAGATGACTGAAGAACACTTTCCACTTCTTTACGGCTTTGCAGGTGTGGGCTGATATACCCCTCAGGAACAAGTCCTCCCAAATAAATAATCTGCTGAACCCCGTTTACTTTACAGGCGTTGGCAAAATTATCGGCTAATAGCAAATCCGTATCGTGAAAATTACCTTGAAAGAGTTTTGAGGATGGCATCATCGAATGAACAAGGTAAATGGCGACCTCAACGCCCTTCAAAGCTTCGATAGTGCTCGAAGCAGAAAAGAGCTCAGTCTCCTTCCATTCGACGTTCGCATCAGGGGATGACGGCTTTGACCGACCTAGGGCCCTGATTGAATGGGTGGATTTAAGTAATGAAATTAGGTTTTTCCCAACAAACCCACTTGCCCCTGCAATTGCAATTTTAGCCATGACAAGAACTTAATTGCTTCGAAGTGACTTGTCATCCTACAATGACTTTCTTTATGGAGAACACGGAGGGTGGATTATTCCGGTAGAAAAAATGTCCATCGAATTGAAGTGCGAACCTCTGATGGCGAAACCATCTTAAGCACTCATCTAGTGCCGCATTCCGTAGAGCGCCTGTATCCTTTCGACAGAGAGAGTATTTTGATTATGGGAAAAGCTTTCACTTCCGAAGGCTGGGTCACTTACTACTCAATTGTGAGGTCCTGCTGTGGGGCTATGGCAGTGGAAACTCATCCAATCCCCACTCTTTACCAAGTTGAGGAATTTGCGGGCACTCCCGAAAACCTCTTCTTTAATGAGACGGGCGAAAGAAGTGTAGTCGCAAAGACAGGCGGCACAACAAAACTTCTCCCCATTGAAGTATCGGGCCCCGGACAAATGCAATTGGTAGGAGACCATCTCTGGATTCTCGAAAGGCAGAGCTTCTATTTAGGGGATGAAAACATTGTTCGCCTCAACTTAAAAACTCTCAGAGCAGAACGAGTTTTTCCCCAGCTCAGAAATGGCTTGGTGAGCATACTCGCATTAGCCGATGGCTCCGCAATTGCCGCAACTGAACTGCGCGCTCAAAAAGTGGTCTTCATTGATAGCCAAGATCCAACGCGCCAGACGAGCATTAAACTCTCAGGAACCCACCCCAGAAGCCTGACTCAGTGGGGAAAATGTCTATTAGTAGGATCAGAAGAACCCAATCGCATTACGGTGATTAACCTACAAGAAAAGAAACCAAGTATCGTTTTTGAGTTTGATCTCGAGCAGTATACTTTTGATCTCCCTAGATTAAATAAAATTACCGTTGATTCAGACACCGGAAATATCTTCCTACGCTCGTCAGTAGTTCAAGAAGCGGAATCGGATTCACGGAATTCTGTTTATCGGTTCTCGAACTCGCAGTGGCTTTCTGAATGTGCAGCCAAAAAGTGACGTCTTTTGTCGTTTTTAAGATTGCCCTGTTGATTCTTAAAAAAACAGAAATACTCACCACTTAAGTTTTCTTGTCCAAAACTTTGACTTTTTTTTGGATGTAGACAAGTTGTTTGTTTTTTCAGCGTTTTAACTGAAATCCTACATGGCCTGCTTCATGCAACTCCTGACCCCAAACCGGCGAAGTAGGTTTGTTCCTGCTTTGTAACCGTTTGTATACGGATTGTGAACGTAACTGGAAGTGGATTATGAAGAAAACGCTCAATAAGTCTAAAACAACTTTTATCGCTCTGAGTGCTTTGGTGTCGCTCATAGCACGAGGGCAGGAAATTGCTCCAGCTTCACACGGGGCTTCACCAGAAAAGAAACCTGCACTCACTTATGACGGAGCCCCTCGAGCTCCTCAGCAAAAATCCCAATACAATATTTTAATAGAAAAGCTTGAAGGCTGGACCAAAGCTTCCGAAGAAGGTTCCCACTCAGTCGATGTTTCGGGAGATGAGTTAACTGTCCGATTAAGCTCTTTTGAGATTCAGTCGACAATTGAATCGGTTAAAAAAGTAAAACAATACCGAGATGCAGTTGAAAAGCAGTGCAAAGGAATCGATGAAAGTGCTGCGCTCTTACTCAACACGATCGATTATTGCTTAGTCAACAATGTCATTCTCCCTGCAGTGAACAAGAGTAAAATCGAACAAAACCGATTCGAAACAAAGCTTTCAGCAAAAGCAGTCAACACCTGCCACGATGAACTTAAAGCTTTCTTTGCTGAGAAAGAAAAAAGAACGGATCTCACTGAAAAGGATTTATTCAAAGCGGATCAAGATGCGGCTAATTCTCTTTCCTATATTTTTGAGAGTTTTGGAGCTAAGAAAAACAGCAACACCTCAAATGTTGCTGAACACTCTGAACTGGTGAAAGCGGTTAAGAAAGTGGATGCTTCAAATCTTTGTCAGGTAAAGCTCGATAAAACTACCCCCATCTCCAAAGACGAATCCAAGGGGGATAAGAAATCAGATGGAAAGCCTAAGGCAGATTTATCTCCCGTATCTCCTCTGAAACAACACAAATCAGAATATGAAGAGTCCATCGAGGAAACAATTGAAGAGGAAGAAATTTATCAGCCTCTAGCCCCAAAGAAATTGGTTGAAGAGCAAAAACCAGCACCTCAGCCGGTACAACAACCCGTATATCAACAGCCTAAGCCGACTTATCAACCAGTGCCTTATCAACCAGCACCTTATAAGCCAAAGAGCTATGAGCCCGCTCCAGCTCCTCGGCCCAAAAACAATACCCCTGCTTTCGTCCCTGCCCCCGCTCCAGCTCCTCGAAGAGCTTTAGTCGGAGGCCCAGGCCCAGTGCCAGTGGCTGGAGTGCCTATCGCACGATCGTTTGGATTGTCACTCGGCTTTGGTTCCTACAACTCAACTGTCCAGGCAGTACCGCCTCCAATGCCGTACTATCCACCGGTGATGTCAACCCCAACGGCTATGCCTATGGGCGGAATGATGGGACCTACTCTTACGGGAGTAAGTTCAACACCAAGAGCTTGTTTAGTGTGCAGTTCAACTCCGACAGTGATGCCGACACTTGGCCTAGCTAACATGATAGCTCGTCCCTGCTCGGTTCAAAGAATTGGAGTACAGCCGGTAGGAGCTTGTCTACCAAACATGAATCAACCCGTGCTTGGATATACAGGAGTAAATCCATACTTCAATCAGGTTAATCGTTATCCCGGAGCCCCTGTGACACCGGTAACACCGAACCAACCTAATTTAGGTGTGGGTGGTGGGAGCGTAGTCCCCAGCAGAACAACAGTTCCGCGGACAACGCCTACGTTATTGAGACGCAGCCAAAGACAGATTCGTCGATAACGCAAAACTAGGATTTCCGTTCTATCGGCATACAGCCAGGTTTATAGGATTGCAGGATAGGGGTGGCCTTACTGAAAAGTGGGTCATCCCCAACTCGAGAATAAATCGGTGAGTGAAAAGACTGGGTTGTCATCGGTTGTAAATCGAACATCTTAAACTGCCCCCAGGAAGTACACCAAATCGCATCGGCTTCTTTAAGTGACTGATTGAACGAGCTGTTCGGATCGTTGATATCGTACATAGCCTTTCTTTTTTCCTCTGGAATTTTGAAAAACTTCACGAGCCCCTCAGCAAACTCGTTATCTTCTGGCCATTCTCGAGTGACAAAAATGATTTTTTCACACCCCATTAATCGGGAGACTTGAGTGGGATGGAGATCGACCCAACCTCCCGCCATATAACCAGAAACCCCCGCGGCTCGGTGGTCTGGAGTATCTTTGAGAGGATTAATTTTAGAAAGCCCCGGCTCGACGGGTGAAGCTAAAAGCACATCTCGCCAAGCCATCGTTCCTAAGGGGGTGAACTTCTGGGATTTGATCTCATCTGTGGGGGGCCACGAATTCACAATATTTTTCAGATCTGAGTAGCGGCCCCAGTAACCATAAAGAATTTCATTTTCAAAATCTAAATCAAACTTAATTCTCGCGGTTCTATCTGTCCAAGCCTTGTAAGCGGCATCAAAGTGTCCGGGAGCAGGATCGGGAATGTTGGTTTCATAAAGAAGCTTATATTCTCTATAGGCCTTCTGAACTTTTTCCACCCCTCCCTGAACGATGACAGAGACCGGAACAATAGATTTCAAGGCACCCCCAATCGGGTCATTCAACCGAGTGTTCGCAATGGGAGCAGAGTTTCGATAAACATTGAAATAATTTCTCATGACAGTCGCTACTGTATTTTCACAGTTTTTCCCAACGGAGTTGGCAGTGAACTCCGACCAGCTCTTTCCTAGGGCTTCAGGAACACACTTGCTGCTTAGGATTTGAGCCATTTGTGCTTTGGGGTAGGCTTTCCCACGCCCTGCGAGGAAATCTGCTACGATTCCAACTTTTCGATACAGTCTCGGAAAATCGATAACGCCTTCTCTGAAGAGTATCGAAACGTCGCTGTTATTAAAATCAAGAGCATTCACAGCTCTCATCATTTCCCAACGCTTCTGCGCTGGCAGATTAATTAAATTTTCTTCGACTTCACCCAGAAGCTCACGATTTACAAACTCGGCTCCCCACATTGCAGTGAATTCATAAAACTTCTGCGCCATGATCCGCCAAGCAAACCGATGGATGATTCTTTTTTTGAGGCGTTTAAAAAGCCCGCGAGTTTGGGGATGAAAGCCATATTTTAAAAAATCTTCCCCTTGCTTTGCTTCGGCTGAATTGGTGGGATTCTGGGTGTCTAGGGCTTGTTTCACCATGGGGCTATTGAGAAATCCCTTAACAACGACCTCGCCCATTTTGAGCTGAAACGATAGACGGGCTCTGACCGTTTTATCGTCGCAAGGTGCTCCACCACAATTCCAAATAAGGGGATTGATCAAAGAGCTTTCATAAAGAAACAGAGAAATGGCTGAAGAACTAGAACCTGCTACACCATCAACCACTCCAAAGCGTTCGACAATTCCGGCCAGCGAAGCAGTGTGGGCTGAAACTTTATCACCATTGCCCCGAAGAGCCGCACACAGCTTGGGTTTTTCAGGGGAGTAAAAAGCAGTATCTGGTTTGGGAACGAGTTTATCTGCTTGATTCAAAAAGTCCGTTCGTAAGGGGTTCGGCCTTCCTCCAGAGAGTGAGCGATTACCAATTAAGCTTTGGCAAGCCCCCACGCAAACAACCACGATAACGGTAATCAAAAAGAAAAAGAGCTGAAATCGAAAGAGTTTCACGAATTGTTCTCCTTGGAAAAAACTGAGGAAAGGTGACTCTAATTATAGGAGATTAAACAGGTTGGGGGTTAGCCCAAAAGTGTCAATTTCAGGATTGGATTTCGGAGATTTCAAAAAGCTCAGTAGGAGTCGATTTCCCTTTCAAGACAGTGGAGCCGACACTCCGGTAAGATGGTATGCCATATGCGGATTGGGAAATTGCGTTAAGTGTTGTTTGAGTAGTGAGAATGGAGACTCCAAAATCTTTCGTACAGCTTTCTACCCGGGCAGCGATATTCACGGAATCGCCCAAAACGGAGTAATTGAATCGTTGCTGACTTCCCATATTGCCAACGTGCGCAATTCCCGTATTGATTCCAATCCCTACCTTGAGTTCAACTCCATACTTCTCTTTAAACTCCTCTCGCCTCATTTTAATCTGCTGGACCATTTCCTGGGCCGCCAAGCATGCCCGAAGGGCATGGTCTTTTTGATCGAGGGGAGCTCCAAAAAAAGCCATCAAAGCATCCCCGATATATTTATCGACTGTCCCTTGGTGTTTGAAGACGACTTCAGTGAGTACCGTAAATACTTCGGTTAAAAGTTCAGTGAGTTGAGCGGGCTCGAGTGTCTCACTCATAGAAGTGAAATTTCTCAGATCACAAAAAAGAGTCGTGATTTCCTTTTTTTGTCCTCCCAGTTTTAATCCCTCGGGTTGACTGAGAAGAATCTGAACTACTTCTGGAGCTAAGTATTTTGAAAAAGCACTTTTAAGAAAATTTCGTTGGCGAAACTCCTCGTAGAATCGGCTCGATAAAGTAGAGAGGGCGATCAAGGCTGTATTCGCATAAAGAAGAGCAGTTTGGCAAAAAATCCCCCGAGGAAAAAGTACGTTAAAGTCTATCCAGTAGATTGCCAGTAAAGCCGTGCCAGATAGAATGAGCACGTGTCGGGTTCTTAACAAATGATTTAATCCCAAAAACAGGAAGGACAAAACAAAAGTCACAACCCACATTTGGGTTTTTGGTTGGCCAGGAAAGCTCTGCCTCAAAATTTGATCTGCAATAGACGCTTGAATTTCCACTCCGTGCATTGCGTGATCAAACGGAGTTACTTGTTCGTCAACTAAACCAAAAGCAGTCAGACCAATCAGAGCTGTTTTTCCTTTTAGTGGAGAGTTTTCATTTGCAAGACTTCGGTTTCCGGCTAATTGCATGAGCTCTATAGCTGAAAAACGCGGGATCGTTTCGGCAGGTCCCAAATAATCAATGGGAGATCCGACTTCCGGTACAAGCTCATCCGGTGACTTACCCAGGCGTTGTGAAATGAGAGCCAAAGGAAGTGAGGGATAAACGCCCTTGCTGTCGCGAACAAAAAACCGAGTTCTTCTCGCCTGCCCATCACTATCCTTATTGGAATTGGCAAAGCCCTGATTTGGAACGGCACTGGAAAAAATGGAGTCGTTCAATTCGGGATTTTGAAATTTTGGAATAGAAGCCAAAGGGAAACCGGTTTCCACTGGATTCGGAGGAGATTTCACCGTTCCCGAAGACAGACAATCGTCACTGCAAAAATTTAGGGTCCACCAACAAAGCGTGATCTGATTTTGATGCCGTTCTAAAGTCGCTCTAAATTGCTTGTCGTAGGGAAACTGATCCGTTTGCCGTTCAATAAAACCGATGTCGAATCCAACATTTTTCGCGCCCAGTGTAAACAACGACTCTGTGAGCAGTGCCGTAATATTTCTTTTCCAAGGCCAGCGGCCTAGAGCTTCAATCGAGGGTCTATCGATTGCCACTACCACGACTTCTCCCGTAGGCTTTTTGGCGCCTCGGACTTGAAACTTTAAATTGCTGAGAAAGGCATCTGCGCGATCAAGGGGAAAGGAGAAAGTACAGAGCAGCAGAAGCGCTGTCAGTTGAAAACATAGGAATTTAGTAAGCTTTAGCTTCAAGGATTTTCTAATGGGGTTGGGGGATTAATTGGAGGGCTGGGAACCACCGAATCTGCCTCATCGTCATCGTCATCCCCTTCCTCAAATGCGAATGGAATAACTACCTCTATACTTTTTGCCTTTGTATTTACATTTATTTGTCGGTAGCCCAACTGAGCCCAACCTGATGCTTTAGGCGGCAATCTGTTTGGACAAAGTTCTCCGATTGGTGGTGTTGCCGGGCTATCCGTATCAATGCCAAACAGATTGAATTCATAGGTGTACCCCCCCAAAAGATTTGGAATTTGAAATTCCGCCGACAGTAAAGTGCCACTTTTTTCAATTTCTACCCAACGCGTTCTTTGAATTCCACCTGCCCCACGGTAGGTTAAACAAGCACGGTCGTATTGCGAGGCGGCCACAAAACTTTTCGTATCTAAAATCTCGCCATTCCCTTCAAACCGAACGATATTGGGATGAAATTCATTTTGAAATGAACACCCTTGAATTAAAACACCTAAGACAAAAAAAGCTAATCGTCGAAAAGACATATTTTTCTCACTCCCGGTTTGAAACACTCCACTTCACCGTAGCGGGAATAGAAACCGCAACTGGATTGCCATTGCCCGGCTGGTTCGGTGGGCCTCCCACTGAAGATCCCCCGACTACTTTTTGTACATCTGCGCTTCCTGCTGGCTTACTCTCCGAAGCCATTTCGCGCCTTGCAAGCGCCGGAAAAGATGTTTGCATGCTTGTATTAACAAACAAGGCAACTTTTTCTCCCTTACTCGATTGTTCCATTTTGGCTCCCGACAAATCTACCGTACTTTCAAAAACCTTAGATTCTACTTTGGTATTTTGTTCGGCTTGTCGTTGCTCTTGAGCGGTGAATTGGTCAATTTGAGGAGGGGCCTTTGATTCCACTTTGGTTTCTCCTGCAACTCGCTGGACAAGGCCTTCAGCTCGGAACTCCGTTCCCCCCACTACTGAAAGGGGCTTAGAACTATCATCAAAGAGCGAGCGAACTTCCACCCGACCCTCGACTACTCCAATCTGCTCTGAAACCTGTCCACGAGCATCTTGTTGCCAACTCACAAAAAACTCAGTCCCTCTGACTGCTAAAACAGAGGTATTCGTTTTTAACTGAAAGTCTTCACGCTTTTTTTTAGGCGCTTTATTTACCAAAGCTCGCACGGAACCTTTTTCTAACTCTAAATTAATTTTCAACTTCCAATTTTTTTCCTGACAATCGGATAATTTGAGTTGTGAAGAAGAGCCGAGATCCAAAATTGATTCATCGGCAAGAATTAACTTAACTAACGAGTTTGGACCCGTTTTGAGTCGGACTCCCTTGGACAAAACCTGTCCCACCTTTAACTGAGTTCCATTGCCCGTCCATGCCTCTCCAATGAGAACCGCTACCTTTGCACAGGTTTCCTCTGCAAACACCAACTGACTGCAGTGCGCTAAAAAAAAGCTGATTAAGAAAAGAGAGATGCCTCTAGTTTTTGTCATAGCGAAATTCTATCGCTTTCCACTCGTTGTGAACACCCCAAATACCTTGGCCAATCGAATTATCTCTAATAAAATTTGTTTTTCATCTCACTAACAAGTTGAGGACCATTTGCTAAGACCACTCGCATTATTTTTTGCTTTTTTTTCATACACGGGGTTTGCAAACTTACCTTCCGAAGCGGAAGTCTCATTTACGAAAGCGTCTTTAGCTTTTCAAGTGGGAAAAAAACTCGAGGCAGCTAACGAAGTTGAGGCTCTTCTGAAACGGTATCCCGAGGAGCCTCAGGTATTAGAGCTCCAAGCCCTTCTAAAAAAATCAGATAACGAATGGAAACCATCACAGCGAATCTATTTAAAATTGGTAGAAATTGCTAAAAAAACGGGAGCGACACATAAAATTCCGCTCTACTCTTTTGAACTCGGAAATCTTTCTTTTAAAGAAGGGGATTACCAATCCGCCCACCGCTATTTACAGACTGCAGTTCGAGGCAACTTTAATGTAGAAGCTAGTGAATTTCTTCTTGGACAAATTGATCTCGAAAGAAATCGTTGGACTCATGCTCGAGAACATTTCGAAGCTGCTTCTCGATCCAATGCTTTTTCCTGCGCCTCAAAACTTTATATCGCTCAAGCCTACGCAAAAGAAAATCGAATGAGCGATGCTCTAGGTGCTTATGTCGATGCCAAAGAGTCAGCTTTGGAAAATATACGTTCTGGAAATTCGACCAGTGAGCAAGCTCGCTTTTTAGCTCAGCAGGTTCTCAAAAACTCAGATCAAGAACTGCGTTCTTATAGTAAAAGCGCCTGGATCAAGGAAGTGGGGCTAGCAACTGCCTACGATTCTAATGTGCTCTTTATGCCCAACTTAGGAGACGCTGCTAATTCGTCCTCTCAAGCATCACTCAAACAGGCCGCTTCGTGGAGACTTCGCTACGCCACAAACCCAACCGAGCGCTGGCAATACTTGGGGAGCTATAGTGGTTCTATTAACTATAATTTTAATCAAGAAACACAGCGGGGACAGTTTCTAACTCAAGAGCTTTCCAATTTTCTGACGAGAGGTTTTTTAAAGGCGACTCAATACGGACTCAAAATAGGGGCGACTGGAATTTTTCAATTTCAAACAGATGCCTACAAGCCCTTTAATCTGACGGGGAGTGTCGGCCCATTTGCAAAAATTGCCTTGAATGATAGTTGGTCACTTGGGTTGGAAGCATTTTTCCAACCGGGTCGCAATTTCTTAGATCCGGGCCTAAGCGATTCGGCAAAGCGCTCAGGGTGGGATCAAATATTTCGGGCTTATTTCTCAAGCCGAGAAAGCAACATCTTTTGGAACCCTTCTTTTTTTCTCACGGGCACGCTTTTACGACCCACGGGTTCAGATTTTTCAGGCACTCGATTGGGTGTTGATTTTGCTAACTCGATGTACCTCTCCCAAACACTTTTTCTAGCTCAAACCATAGGGGTCTCTGCTTCTCGCTATCCCGATCGCACCAACGGAGAGAGGAACGATCAGGCCGTTTCAGCAGGACTCTCGGGAGGCTATCAACTTTCTCAGGGGTTAGCTCTTCTCGCTCATTTGGATTATGGACATAATTTTTCTAATGACTTAAACTTTCGATACAATCGCTGGTCAACAGCTTTAAGTGGTTCTTATCGTTTTTAACCAAAGGAGAGATCTATGAAACTATTTACTCTATTTGTTTGTTTTGCTCTGTCAGGGCTCAGCCTAGCTGATGACACACCATTTCAAGAGCACAAAAATAAAATGCTTCAACACACTGAGGAACGGCTTACCAAAATCAATGAACATAAAACTTGCGTCACGAATGCCACAACGGATGAGGCTCTAAAAGCATGTACCGATACCCTTCGCGCTTGGCACGAAGAACACCAAGCAGAACGCCTCGAAAAGCGAAAGGAAAGATTAGAAAAAAGACTCCAGAAAAGAAAAAACAATAAGAATTAAGAAAGAGTTTTCTTAGTTTGAAAAATCAGTTTTAGGAGCGAGCCCAAGACAAGAAGAATCAAAAACAAACTTGGGACTCCTCCTAACACGGATAGAGTTTTTATGCCTTCAATTCCCTGCCCCGCCACCATAACACCAGAAGTCAAACCGATACAGATTCCCCAGAGAATTTTAATACTCGTTGGAGCTTCTGGATTTTCAGGTGAGATCCCTTTAGTGCTCATAGCAGCCATCGCCGACGTATTGGCTTCCGCAGAAGTCACATAGGCTAAAAAAGCTGTCACTAATACAAGAACAATACAGATAATCTTAAGCCAGCTAGCGATGCCCAGTTTTCCAATAAGGGCATAAAGAGCTGCTTCGGCTCCTTGGCTCTGAATAATTTGAAATATTTCACCTGAAGATTTCAGATCGGTCTCAAGTGCCCACCCACCAAAAATCGCCATCCAAACAATTGCGAAAATACTGGGAAGAATCAGATTCGTAATAATCACTTCTCGAACGGTATACCCATAGGAGATTCGACCTAAAAACAAAGCGGTCACAGGCGCCCAAGCGAGCCAATTGCACCAATAAAAAAGAGTCCAGCTCTTCGCCCAGGGATCCACAACGCCATTTACGCCTGAATACACACTGCGAGAGGGGAGTTCGGTAAAATAAGAAACGAACGACTGAAACCCATTCTTCAAAATAAAACCTGTCGGCCCCACGCAAAACACTAGCAGAGCAAGAACCACAAACACGCTCGCATTCACTTCAGAGAGAAGTCGGATCCCTCGGGTGACCCCGGAAACAGCTGCGAACACAAAAGCCCCCACAATCGCAATGAGAATTCCTCCTAACAACCATACGGAACTCGAAGTGTGCATTAGTTCACGAATTCCGCCCGAGAGAGTTAACACCCCTGTTCCCAAAGAAGCAGACATGCCTGCGACCAAAGAAAAAAGGCATATGGAATCAATGAGCTCGCCTGCCCGTCCATTTAGCCTATCCCCAAACAGAGGGCTCAATGGTGCCGTTAGGCTAAATGGTTTTTTTGCATTGTAGTACATGAGGGCAAAAACCAAGGCGGGTACAGTGTAAATGGCATACGGCGTGAGGCTCCAATGGAGAAACAAGGATGAAAGCGAAAAAAGAATTTTGTTCTGCTCTGATTCTTCTTTTAACCATGCTGAGGGTTGATAATAGTGAAAAAGCGGTTCGGCAGTTCCCCAAAACAAAACTCCCACAGCGACAGTCGTGCAAAGAGCGACTGCAAACCATCGCCACTTATCTAGAATGGGCTTCGCTCCCTCTCCTCCAATTCGTACTTTTCCCAAGGGTGAAAAATAAGCAACCACACAAGAGATCAGCAAGAGGAACGTTCCCCAAGTGAAAACATTTCCCAGCAGAGATAAGAGTACGTCCTGAACCTTTGAAAGCTCACCAAAAAACTCTTTCCCGTGCCCAAACGCCTGAAAAAGCGCCAGCACAAAACACACGAAGGGCGGAAAAAAGACAATGGGTTTAATTTTCACAGCTTGATCCAGACCGACTTTGTTTTGGTGTAGGCGTCTAGAGAGTGAATGGCCATTTCCTTGCCCCAGCCACTTTGCTTGAAGCCTCCAAATGGGCTCGCAAAGTCATAGCATCCATAACGGTTTACGAAGACCATTCCCGAATCTAGCTTTGCAGCGACTCGGTGAGCTCGTGACAAATCCGAAGTCCACAGTCCTGCGGCCAGCCCATAGGGGGTTTGATTAGCAATTCGAATTGCTTCTTCTTCAGTCTTAAATCTTATCGCAACCAAGACGGGTCCAAATATTTCTTCCTGAGCGATTCTCATCTCAGGTTTTACTTCCGAAAAAATAGTTGGCCTTACAAAAAATCCCTTTTTGTTAGGCTGTTCCGAGACGCCGCCACAAACTAATTTAGCACCTTCTTTTTTACCTATCTCAATATAGTCCAAAACCTTCTTGAAATGGGCTTGGTGAGCCTGAGGACCTTGATCGACGCCCTCTTCAAATGCATCCCCCAACTTAATCCGATTCGCTCTCTCACCAAGTGCTGCGACTACTTTATCGTAAATGGAATCCTCGATGAGGATTCGCGTGGGTTCCGAGCATTTTTCTCCTTTGTGAGAAAACATGGCGGTGCATGACCGTTCAATCGCAGCTTCTAAATCCGGTAAATCAGCAAAAAGAATATTGGGTGATTTTCCCCCAAGCTCCAGGGTAACGGTCTTCAAATTTGATTGAGCTGCACCCATCAACACTTTTTTTCCAACTACAGTGCTGCCCGTGAAAGACACTTTATGAATTCCCGGGTGCTCAGAAATTAACCGGCCTGTTTCAGCGTCGCCCATCACCACATTGAAAACGCCTCGAGGAAGATTTGCTTTCTCATGAATAATTTCACAGAGTCTCAAAATGCTTAAGGGTGTGTACTCAGATGGCTTGACGATAACGGTATTTCCCATAGCGAGCGCCGGAGCAATTTTCCAGCAAGCTAAAAGCAGAGGAAAATTCCAAGGTACAATCAGCGCGCAAACACCGACTGGCTCTTTTCGAGTGTAATTGATAAAGCCAGGATCTACCGGAACGGTATCTCCATAAAGCTTGTCTATCCAACCCGCATAATAGTCAAAAACATCCGCAGACTCTGGAACATCATCTATCAGAGACTCAGAAAAGAGCTTTCCATTACAAAGAGATTCGAGAGTAGCTAATTCTTCAGCGTGTTCACGGATTAGATTTCCAATTCGAATGAGGGCTTCTCGACGAAACCGCCGAGTACTTTCCGGCCAACACCCAGCCTGAAAAGCATCGCCAGCTGCTTTTACAATCACATTCACATCAGCTTCATTGGCCACTGGCACTTCACATAACACTTCCTCAGAACTTGGATTCACTACTTTCCACGTTGTCTTACCCTGGGGAGCAAGGAAACTTCCTCCCGCATAGAACTTCTTGGGTGTCTTTAGCCAATTATGAGCCCAATCTAGTCGAGCTTTGTTTAAAATTTCTTTTGGATTAGGCATTTTGATTATTCTCCCAAATAGAAACCCAGTTTTCGCAGGTCTGTGAATTGATCGTAAGAGCCTTAAGGCAATGCACATTTAGCTTCGAAAGGGCACCGGTCAGCGCTTCTAAAGATTCGTAGGTTTTCAAAGCTGCGCAGGTTTCAAATACATTTAAAAACAATTCACCATGTTCTTGAGCCGCCTGAACGACTCGGTGATTTCCTAACACTAAAAAGCTTGCTTGAATCACTGTTTCAGGAAGCGTGGGATTGATTTTCCCAGAAAAGAAGCTCGAGCCCGGAATCGCCTCCGGCAGGGTAATTTCATTAAGGCCAGTAAGTGGACCAGAGGCCATTAATCGGAGATCCTTAGAAATTTTAATCCACGAAGTAGCGGCTTGTGACAGGGTGGCAGAGAGGTTTCCAATTCTGTCCGCATTTTGAGCGGCATCAAAGAGACTTTCTCTTTTCTTTAGAGCAAGACCCGTTGCTTCACTTAAAAAGGGAATCACAAGGGCTTGATAAGTCAGTGGTGCGCCTTCGCCCGAACCGATCACAGTTCCCCCGAGATTCACTTCTTCGAGTAACTGTCGGTGCCCCTCAAGCTGTTCCTGTTGTCTTCTGGCAACCAAAGCATATCCCTCAAAGAGCTTGCTGAGCGGTGCTGGAAGAGCATCTCGAAGACAAGTGCGAGCCATGGTCCGGATGCCTTCGCACTCCAAAGCTTTAGCTAAAAGAGTGGTCTCGACTTCTTTCAAAACTGCGCTCAGCTGACAAACCAATTGCAAAAGAGCCATCGATGAAGCAGTTGCCAGGACATCGGAAGTGGACTGGCTTAAATTGATTTGGGTTTTTATTTCTAAAGACTCTCCAACTTCCTGGCTGTAAGCCTGAATGGCTTCGTTGATGTTTGTGTGGACAGCGATTCCGCCACCGCCCTGATAGACATCTGACTGAAATAGGTCTCGATACTCTGGAAGTTGAAGACTCTGACAAGCCATCTTAATTGCCTGCTCTTCTTTTTCGCTTAAGAGAGATGCAGCAAAGTTTGCACGAGCAGCCGCCATCTTCACTTGAAGAAGAGATTCCAACCAAACTGGATAATCCCTCAACAATCGCCCGGAAAAGGCATGAGCCCTCAGCGACTGCTCGGTGATCTCAAATGGCTTTTTTGCAACTTCTAACATCAGTGAGTTCTTCCGTATCTCATTTCTCTTAGAAAATCCGTACTCGTTACGTTTGGAGCAAGAGCGTATCCATAAAGAGCAATCAATCGCAGCATTTTGCCCCTTATCTCAGTCACTCGGTGAATGGTGTACCTGCCTTCAAAAAGAACGAGACACCCCGGAGGATTCTCTAAGACTTCAACACTTTTTCTGTTTCCTCGAAGAAGTTCTCTGACTTCGTTGTAGCGGGGATCTGCCGCAGACCGAATGTTTCTCACGTATTCAAATTTTCCACCTTCTTGCGGATCTTGCAGATTAATCGAGACCACAAAATCACTCTGATCAAAATGCCAACGTAAATAATCCTGATCTTTCATGATAGCGACATTGATAGCGCCAAGGGGGCAAGCGTATTCATATAGTGGTCCGCGACCAATGATGTGAGCCACAAAATCTACAAAGGGCTTCCATTGGTAAATCAATCGCAAGCCACTTTCTTGAGGAATCTGATCATAAGCAAGCACTCCCAGTGAAGTCGTATCTTCCATTTTCATGGGGTGGTCTTCCGGTAAATCAGTAGGACCTTCTTCTAAATAAGCATTTCCTCGAACAGTGCTGTGAAAGCTTTTGTCTGCTAAAGCAGTGGATTCTTGAACCAGGTTTTTTAGTCCCGGTGCCGATAAAAAGTTGGGAAGAACGCAAACCCCTTCTTCTTTCATTTGCTTTTGAAAGGCCTTGAGCATGGCTTGCATGATGGGATTTTCGGGTTGATCAATCGGATAGAGTTCTAAGTTTACGAAATCTTGAACAGTTCTCATAAAATATCCTTTATATTTTTCAATAAAATCGGATATTTTACGCTCCAAGTCAAGGCGCCACATTTGTCACTTGAGGGCCTAAAAGCGCTTTATGGTCGCATAATTATTATTATATAAATTCCGTTAGTTAGCCATTTCGATAGACCGGCCCCGCCACACGACTCGATTCTTCAAATGAGCCAGCCAAGACCGCATGAGAAGCCAGAGAAAGCCGATGGACCCTAGGGGGTGCAACCAGACTGTTCCGGGAGAAGCTCGAAACGTAAGGGCCACTATGATTCGAAACAACAAAAGCAAAAGAAGCGACTTCCCTGCTCCAGAAACTTCGTTCGCAGTGGAAATAAACGGAACAAGATAAATCCATGCGCTGACTGCAAAGACTAAAAGAAGCGACAGAGAGCTACCACCACAAAGTAGATACAGATTCTTCGTAAAACCCTCTTTCATGGCCTGCCAAGAATCATACATTCGGACCGAAAGTTCACGAGTGGCGAGAACCGGAAGAACCCCGAAACCCTGACGCACGAGGTTTCTAGCTAACTCCATATCTTCCAACAAAGAATCAGAAACAGAATGATGCCCATTTACTTTCAAATAGGCAGCTCGACGAATGGCAAACCACTGACCATTAGCAACAACCACAGCAGGGCTTTTTAACTTTGAAATCCACCGCAGCGGTAAAAGTCCTAAAATGGGTAGATGCATCACGAAAGGAACGATCGCTTTTTCAAATGACGTTGGGAGATCTTGGTGGGGCAAAGCAGTCAAAGCATCCGCACGGTGTTTCTCCATCAAACTCACTGTTCTTTGGATAGCTTCACTGCCAATAGAGACATCGGCATCACAGAACAACAACACGTCACCAGAGGCAGCCTGCGATAATTGCCAACAAGCCCAAGGCTTTCCGATCCACCCCTTCGGCAATGGTTTTCCCTGTATCGCTCTGATTTCTTTTCCTGAAATCTGTTGGAGTTTTTCCCAAGTATCATCTGTGGACTCATCATCCAAAAGAAGAATTTCTAAATGAGGAGATGAGAAACGAGCTAAATTCTTAAGAAGATCAGCGACTCTTGCACTCTCATTTCTGAGAGGAATCAAAAGACTCACCCGAAAAGAACTCTCAACTGCTGGAGCTCTCTCCAGACGAACTGCGGTGAAGTAATTGAGAACTGCCATGAAGCAAAGAAAGCCTAAGACAAAACTCACAATGAAAGCCTTTCAAAAGAATCCGACAGCAACTCGCCATTTATAAAAAGTCTCTGGTGAATTTTTGACAGGGCTTCTTGAACTTTACCTTCAATTTCTTTCGTTTGGTTCAACTGGGAACCCGGCATCGGGGTGTCTATCGATAAAATGGCAGTCGGTTTTTTTCCAGTCATCGGCTCGATATGAATTCCAACGGGAATGACCATGATGGGGGTCAAAGCTGAAATCACCTGCTCGATACCTCTTTGAAACCCAAGCTCCGAAGAAAAGCTCGGCATAATTTTTCCTTGCGGAAAAAAACTCACGACGAGTTCTTCAGGAAAGGTTTGGGCTCGAAGCGAACGCAAGTGTTTGAGAAGCGCTTTCACTGATCCCGGATTGCCCGGCTGGATAGGAAGAACTCCCATGCGTGGCAAAATCGGATTCTCGGAGCAAGTCTTTTCTAGCGCAACAGTATAGATTTTTGCTTTTGGCCGGATTCGCCTTTGAAGCTCAAAGAGAAAAAAACCATCCCACCAACTCACGTGGTTTGAAACAAAGAGGAGCGGCATCTCAATTGAATGAAGATTTGAAAGCCCCATACTATAAATATTTTCAAAGTTTCTTTTGAAGTTCCAAGATAAATAATGATTAAACGCCTTTCGGGTCCAGGGACTATAGGGGACAAAGGGCTTCATAGGTTATTCAATTGGAAGCTGGGTCAGAAGGGGCGGGCTCCAAAAGAGTCTTCGATAGAGAAAAATAAAAGCGACGATGGAATAGCAGATTCCCGAAATCGCAACAGCTTCCCAAAGACCAGCAGCGACTACAATTCCTAACGGCAAAACCAAATTAGCTCCATAGAAAGTCAAAAGACTGGTGGTCGGAATGGCACTGATCCAGCGATTTACACGGAGAACTTCAAAACTGAGCATGATACAGAAGCCCGTAACATACCATCCCGCCAGATTGAGCAGAGGAGTTCCGAAATAAGGACCCGCTTCATTCCAAGTCCAAAAAGGTGCCAAGTGGCTCATCGCAGGATCTAATGTCAAATCCCAACTCATCAAGATCCAAGAAGCCAACAAAATACGAGCAAATGAAAACTTAGTGCCGGTAAAAACGGTTTGGGAAATGCCGAAAGATGAAATCCCCATGAAAAACCAACTTAACGGAATCAGATAAGGCACACGCCCAAATAAAGTGGGTCCCAAAAGATCGGTATATTCATAACTTCCAAAAGGAAGCCCCCAAGTGGTTCCACAAAACTCACTCCCTAAACTAATCAAAACGGCAGCACAAAAAGCAGGAACCCATTTTCCCCTGACCTTATTGTGAAGAAGAAAAAGCATCGCCAAGAGAGCTAAAAGAATTTGAAGACGGGCAAAAACCCAGTAAGCATTTTCAAAAATAGGTTGTGCCCAGGGATAGGTCACTAAAAGCTGTGAATTCCGGCTAAAAGTGGCATACCCAAAAATTGAAAGGCTATTCACTAAAAGAAGGGCTCCGAGAGCCAGGCTTTGAAACATAGCCCCTAGGGTATAGCCCTGGCCTGAGGGATGGTCAATCAACAGTCTCTAAAGCGTAATTAAAACTAATGCTAATGCGGGATTTGCGGGACTGGTTGGGCGGAACTTCGTGCCTGAGCCAGCTTTCAAACAGAATAAACCTTCCCTCTTCGGCAGGCACTTCCCGATACATGGGCTTTCCTTGCGGGGCATTCATATAAAAACTCATTCGGGGATCTTCTAACTTTAGAGCCACACTCCCTGGAGGAGTCGTCAGATAAAAAGCACCGCTAATGACTGAATGCGGGTGAAAGTGAAGTGTGTGGTAAGTGCCCTGGGGCATGATGTTCGCCCAACAATCGGTCATTTGAAGCTCAAGGCCTTTAAAGTTCCACCCCAACTTCTTCGCAAACTTTTCCGCTTCTTTGTTAATTCGCTTTTGGAACTCCATAAAGCTCGGATACCGGTGATGGAGGTTGTTGAGTGAGGCGTAAGAAGTGTAGCCGCCGATATAATTTTTTTTCGACCACTCTTTCCCAAACTTGTCTTCTTTTGAAATGAGCTCAATGTCCTTTAATAGCTCTTTTTGAAGAGCCTGAGACGATGCCAAGGGGCCTCGGGCAATCGTGGTTGGAAATATTTCTTGGAAAGCCATTTCGCTGAGCTTTCTCTATCGGAAAGCTCAGCGAGTCAAGCGGGTTTGTGATATCCTCCTTCTCATTGTGAGGCTCCCCATCAAAAAATGGACAAAGTTTAGGCCAAGCCTTTGCAAAACCTGCTTTGCAAGCTGCTGCCACGATATGCCTTTAGAAGTGAGCGTGCCCGATCTCATCCGTCTGGGCCTCGTCACCCATGAAGAAGCGATGGAGGGGCTTGCCGCCATTGCCAGGCGTCTCAAAAAAGAAAAACTCATTCAGAAGTTTCATCCCAAGAAAATGGTTTTTGTGATTGCTCAGAAAAAAAACAAGGACTGTATTTTTCTGGATGAAAATCGGCGTTGTACTGTTTATTTAAAACGCCCCGAAATTTGTCGACAGTTTCCTAAAATTGGACCCAAACCAGGTTTTTGCCCTTACCTTCCCCATGAAAAAAACAAAAGTTGAAATTCATGTTCCCTCGACCTGGGTTAAATATAAACCCTCACTTTGCAAGGGCTGCTTTGCTGGCTGCTGTACTTTGCCAGTGGTGGTAACGGCTGAGGAACTCTACCACTTGGGCTTTTTAAAATATGAAGAAGTCACCGGTCCCCTGAAACCTCACGTGGAAAAACTTAAGAAAAAGAAAATTATTAAATCTTTCAATTCTCGCACGAAGCTTTTTACTCTCTACCAGCACCCAAATAATGATTGTGTTTTCTTGACCAAAGAACGGCTTTGCTCTGTTTATGATCGAAGGCCTTTTATTTGCCGAGAATTTCCTAAGAATAGTAAGCGCCCGGGCTTCTGTCCGAACCAGAAGTTTCAGAAAGACTCTGAGAAATAAGTTTTTTACTCACTTTCGCTTTGGGCACTGAAAAATCAAACCACACTCTGACATCTTCTTCTAATCCTAGTCCCAACATATAATTGTAAACCGCTTTTTTAAGTCCCGGATAAAGGGCATCGTGGTTGCATCC
>RFNV01000072.1 GCA_009927005.1 Pseudomonadota bacterium | reverse complement strand
GGAGAGTGGCTACCCATAGGTAGCCCTCTCTCCCGTAGGGAGAGGGTATCCACTCTGGAGATAACTTTCGGCAGAAGACCTGGGGAATCGTTTCCTCCAGACGTTTCCTCCAGACTCTGAGCTGGAGATTGGAGATAACGCCTAACCACATGAAAACGTGAGAGGCGTTACCTCCAGATACTCGGGTACCTCCAGACATCTGGAGGAAACGGCAATTGCGCAGGATTGCGTTCATTCGCTTACCGTCTCCTGCTCGGCATATACCCAAACAGCGGGATTTTCGACCTCCAACAGGGCACCGGTTTGCGGGCATTTGAAGTGGGTCGGCAAAACGGGTAACAGCTGACCATTCAAGCTGATTTCCATTGCCTCGACACATAGGTAGCCATTCTTTGCTTTACGCGAGAATGGCAGGCCTTCAGGCAAGCCATGACGGCAAAATTTGATGTATCCTTTAGTCGAGAGGACGCTGATACGCTCCTGAATTGTTGCCCTGGCGCCAAGCCCAGCTTTGTTCTCAAACCGTTCGGCAAACTGGAAGCTGGTGTAAAGTCGCCCTTGCATGGCCTCCGAGTGAAGCATTTGCAGTATGGCGTCCCGTTTACGTCGCCGCTCAGCATCCAGTTTTTGGCCATAGCTCTGCCGGACTAGGCGTTGTTCAACCCAATCCAACTCACGCCACTGGCCATTGTCCTTATCCACAAACTTGGTGGGCAGCGATGGGCCATTCCGCAGTTCGAAAATGAGGTGGCGGAGAGATTGCGTCTCATCCGGGCGGTAAAGCACGGCGCCGCTGGTGTAATACCCACGCATGCTGCTGGCCCCGCTCATAGCCTGGAACGGGTCTTCCTCCAGCTGGCGCTTGGGCATCTTGCGGGTGTGGTGAGCCAGGATGATCCCGGCGTTGGGGTTAGTAAGCCTGCGCAGGTCATCAATCCGACGCGAGAGAAAGAACAGCATGGCGTTGTTGTCGTTCTCGTCGGCCTTTTCCTTGCCAGCATCGAACACGTTGCGGAGCGGGTCCACGGCGATGATGTCCGGCCCACCCAACGGGAAATGATCCAGCACGCTCTTCACCACCGTGGCCAAACCCTCATCATTGAGGGTCAAGCGGCATTGTGGGGTAATAACAAGGTTACGAGCCGCGAGTTGGCGGGCATGGCGGGGGAGTTGCAAGCTCTGCAGCCGTTCCCGCAGGTAGTGGTATTGAATCTCCGCCTGCAGGAAGAAGACCTTCATCGGGCGTGTTGGCGCCATGCCGAGGAAGGAAAGCCCTGCAGCCATGTGCGTCAGCCAAGCCAGCAGGAAGTCGGTTTTCCCAACCTTAGGTGCCCCAGCAAACACCAGCAAACCCGCAGGGGTCAGCACCCGCGGCGCAATTAAGTCTTCCGGCATCGGTGACAGGTCAGATAACAGGTCCGCCAGCGGGTAGGCTGGGAGACGGGTTTCCTGATGCACCACCCGTTTAGCCCACTGGCGCAGTAATGCTTCCACATCGAGTCCGGCCTGCACGGCATCCGCCGCATCCCACCCGTCGGCATAGCCCGGGGGCACTTCCAAAATGCTCACATTTGCCACGCCATGCGCAGGTAAGACTTTGGCCACGGCCTCGGCATACTCGCGCCCAGGGGTATCGTTATCCGGCCAAATCAACACATCGCGCCCCTTGAGTGGGGACCAGTCGGTTTTGTCCACCGGCGCCTTTGCGCCGTTCATGGCGGTGGTGGCGCAAATCTTCCGGTCAATCAGAGCCTGGGCAGCTTTCTCGCCCTCCACCAACACCACATGACGTGAGAGCAACATACCGGGCTGGTTGTACAGCGGGCGCGGCTCCGGGGGCGTATTCTTCCGGCGCTTCACATCCCACGGCAGGAACTGTTTGCGTTGGCCGGGAGGGTCATAACGGTACACGCAAGCAATCATGTCGCCATTGGCATCCAGGTAATCCCACCGAGCGGTGGACGCACCAAGATCATTGCTGGCTTTACCTTTTGCGGGGGTGGGGTGGCTCTCTACGGGGATACCCAACCAGTCGCGGATATCCTTCACCAGCCGCGGGAAGTCCCGCCGAGCATCCAAACCAAAACGGGCTGCCCAGAGGTTGAGGATATCGCCGCCTTCGCCGGTGGCAAAATCACTCCAGAGTCCGGCTTTTACACCCTGCAGCTGCACCACCAGGCTTTCACCCTTATCACCGGCCAGGTTGGCAATCTTGAAATGCCCCCCGCGAATGACCCCCTTGGGGTAGAGATAAGCCAATACCTGCGGCAAGCGGCGCAGCAACTGGTCCTTTAGCGCCTGGGTATCCACGGGTTCGCTTGTGTGCTCAGTCCGCTGATCATCAGCATCGTTAAAATCCAGCCAGGTGTTCATGCGGGCAACCTCCAGCAGCGTTCACGCCAAGGGCAGAAACGACATTCAAAATGCTCGGGGTCGGTGCTGATGCGCGGCAGAAGCTCATGGGCGTCGGTGGCCTGCAGCACGCGTACAGCCCGGTCACTGGCTTCCTGCGCCAGCGCTGGATTGAACGGCACCAATTCTTGATGCAGCTCGGCGGTATCTTTATTGATTGCGGTAAACAACGCAGGATTTTTGGAAATCCCCGGCACGCTGGGCTCCATGTACGCCTGGTAGGTTGCGATCTGGGCGGCGTAGACCGGTTTTGATATGGCCACCCCGCGGTTGACGGTATCCTTCCAGGACTTGGCGTTGAGCGATTTGCATTCCCAGAGCATCGGGAACGCCAATCCCAACACGGGTGGGGCGCTCATAATGATCCCGTCCACGTGTCCGCGGATCCGCCCACCGGCAACCGAGAATCCAAACTGTTCTCCACCCGGGCGGTTGCCCTTGGTGGTGAACAGTTCAAGTCCGGCCAGTCGGAGCCAGCGGATTGCCAACTCCTCAAACACATGCCCGGCTTCAAAAATCCGGAGATTCTTGCCGGTCAGCTCAGCATCCGGGTCTTTGGGGGCCTTGGCGTACTCAAACTGCAACGCACG
>RFNV01000073.1 GCA_009927005.1 Pseudomonadota bacterium | reverse complement strand
TCACAAATTATGGCAGTAAACGGACATTTTGGCTTTCCAGCTTTTATGAAATCATCGGATAGAACTAAAAGCATGAAAACATTTTTTGAATACTTGATTGAATTTTATAAGATTGATACAAAAGTTTATGACATTATGATTTTTGGAGAATTTTGTGGGGATAATATTCAACCATTCGATATTGCACTTATTCATTTACCAAAATGTTTTGTTATGTTTGATGCAAAACTTATAGAAAAACAGAAATCTGACACTGATTACAATAGATGGTTGAAAATTGACATGAAAAATAATAACAAATGCATCATTGGTAATTCTGATATTCTTTTGTATAATGTATACGACTTTCAAACTTATGAAGTACAAATTGATATGAGTAACCCCGAGCCAGCAAGAATAATAATTGAACATTTTACAATTAATGTAGATAATGAATGTCCATTTGCAAAACAACTTGGTATAATTGGAAAAGGTGAGGGTATTGTATGGAGAATGTGGGACGGAGATAAATGTTTATCTACATTCAAAACAAAAGGGGATTCACATAAAGTCAAAAAGGAAAAAAATGTTGTTACATTTAGTCAAGAAAATGTTGAATCAGTTAAAGAATTTATTGATAAGTATTGCACTGACAACAGAATTGATCAATTCATTACAAAATTGTATGTAGCAAAAGGAGTAAAAGTAGAAATGAAAAACATTCCAGAAATTACAGATCATGTTTTTAATGATATCATCTCCGAAGAATCAGCAAATATTGGTCGCGACGTTGATATGGCCAATGCATACAAACAAATTTCTTATTGTGTAAAGAAATATCTGACTAATTTCCTCACAAAATAATATAAAATAATGACATTTATTTATTATATACAATATGAGTAAAGATGATTTTCTAAATAATTTAATAAGCAAAACCCCAAATGCAAAAAACACAAAAGAAAAATATGTTATTAATTCCCAAATTGTCGATAATATAACAAAAAAATTTAATGAATTGAGAAATTCAGAATCTATATTACCCAATAATGTCACTGTTGGACAAGCAATTAGATATGTAGATAAAAAATTATCAAAATTATCAATTGTTGGTATAGTTATGCACATTGATTATTACTCTGAAACAAAATGCAGTGATGTAAAAACATTTTATTTATATAATTCATACGTCCAACAATCTTGGAGAATCAATCCTGAAAAATATTATATATTTCAGCATAGAAAAATTAAATTAAGTGACAAAATTATGGCTCAAATCATTGACGAATATAAAGACATCATTGAAAAAAATAAAAAAAAACAATAAATAAAAATATTTTTTAGTTATTCTTTGGAAGTTTACTCCTCAATTCTTCAAGTAATGTAGTGCGATATGTCAGTAATTTTTTCTTTGTTTTTAACAGAACAGGTTGATCTTCATTCAAATTCTTCAACTTTTCCATCAATTTTTGTTTTTCTTCCCTTTTCTGTTGTCTGTTCTTCTTGGCAGCCTTTGTATTTTTTTCTCGACGCTCTTTGTATTTTTTAAGTTTTTCTGGGGTCATACTACTTGTATCAACAGGTTGCTTTTTCGCTCGTATTTTTTTTTGTTTTAACAAAGGTGAATAGTCCAATGCAGGCGCAGGCGAAGAATTCATTGAAGAATTTGATGGGGTGTCAGGTGAAGAATCAAGAGGAGAGACAAGTGGAGAGACAGGTGGAGAGTAAAGCGAAAAGACAGGCGGAGAATCAAGAGGAGAATCAAATATGTCAACATACGGTGAATCAAAGGCCGGTGGTGACGCTTGTGTTTGTTGTTGAAGTTCTTGATTAGAGTGTGACAAAAACTTCAAAAAATCAATCACATGATCTTGGCCAATCTCAAGGGAATTCAGCAAACAATCCACAGAAGTTGTTTCTGGGAGAGCCCGAATTGATTCCTTTGAAAATGAATCAATGTCGGAACCCTCCATTTGGGAAGAAACGACTTAAGTGTCCTTTAAATTATAATTATACTCATTGAAAATTTCAATAAATTATATGTTTCAATTTTTTTAATTTCAATATTTTTTTGATATAAAATAATAGTTAATATGATTATTCCTCTATTGGTATTTTTATCAGACTATCCAATTATTTTAGCATTACCCAGAGAATCCAGCTCATCCTGAATAATGAGTGTTGCAACTAGTTATATAAAATTTGATAACTATTGCAATTCTAAATTAAAAATGGATAAAAAAATATTCTCTTGCATCACTTCCGCCTACATCACTTCTGTCCACATCACATCTCCCCACACCACATCTCCCCGCATCATCTCTCCTGTCCACGTCACATCTCCCTGCATCGCTTCTGTCCACATCATCTCTCCCCGCATCGCATCTTCCCGCGTCATCTCTCCTGTCCACGTCACATCTCCCTGCATCGCTTCTGTCCACATCATCTTTCCCCGCATCGCATCTCCCTGCATGGGGTTTGTCAGTCGCTCCCTCAGCGTCTCAAGCATCAGAGCGCGTTGCTTTTTTACATCCTCTTTAAGCATCATAAGTCGCTCTTTTTCTCCGCCCAAAAGACCCAATCTTATTTTTGGATTCCTTTCTTTTTTGAAACGATTTAATTGTTCCTTTGGAATACCTTCTTCAATACTAAGGAGTATTTTTTTCAGTTCTTCCCTTTCCTTTTTTTTTTGTTGCCTGTTTCTTCTGGACGCCTCGTTGTTTTTTTCTCGTCGAGCCCGGTATTTTTTCAGTTGCTCGGGGTCCATACTGCTCGTATCGACGGGTTGTTTTTTTGCTCGCTTACGAGGCTTTTCTTTTGCTTGCTCACGAGGCTCTTTTTGTGTGAATGAAAATGGCAAGTCGATCCCCTCAAACCCCTGAAGCCAATTGGCAATGGTCGGCAATTTGGGAATGCTGGGAATGCTGGGAATGCTGGGAATGCTGGGAATGCTGGGAATGCTGGGAATGCCTTCCATCTTTGGAAAGAAAAATGCAGTATTTCTCTTTTAATTACAATAAAACCAAATGAGAATTCCAATCATATCATTTTTTCAATTTTTTTCAATTTTTTCAATAATCTTGCACTTTTGGTTGTATCTTTTATATTTCTATCTTTAGTAGATATCGATAAAAGATTTTCTGATTTACTTGTTCCTCTCAGGGAGAATGTACAAGAGTGAATAGCTTTTAATTTATTATAAGTTTTTCAATAATTTATTTTTTTCAATTTTTAATAGAAATAAAAAAATAGGATTTATTCAATTTTTACTTTTTTCCTTACGTTTCGCGGCACGTCTCCTTCTTGCGTAATGCACGTTCATGAATTTTCTTCTCAAATAGTTGTATTCCTTTCTTTGCTTTGGTGTAAAATCTTTTATTTCTTCTTCTCGCATAGTTTTAATTTCTTTTATTTGTCTCTTTATTTCTTTTAATCGCAGTCTGGCCTGAATGCAATCAAGCTCGGCATCTGGTTCAGTTTGTGGTAGTAACACTGGCTCCGGTTCGGTTTGTGATAGTAAT
>RFNV01000272.1 GCA_009927005.1 Pseudomonadota bacterium | reverse complement strand
CGGCTGGTTTGGCAAGTGGTTTGAGACCCTTTAATACTTTGCCCATACTGGAGAAGAAAGAGCCTCCATATATACGTCTAACTCCATTTTGATCTTGGTGGTCTTCTCCGCTGACCTTCTCGACGGTTGATTTGTCGATCATGCCGACAACAACGGAAGATGTGGACAACTCGTTCACAAAGATGCCACCGTACAGGAACACTAAGAACAGTTCATAGGTATTGTCAGCTATGTCTGCACCGGCACCAGCTCCATTTGCAGCAGCTGCAACTGTGTTATTTGTTGCATCAACGCTGACTTGGAAATTGAATGAACCCAGAGAACCAGGCACAGTGAATGGATCAGTAATTGGAATATCTCTACCAAATGCAAGAACAACAACACTTCCACATGTTGGCACACTGGTACCTGCAATATTTGTATATCCGCTGAACTCTTCCCAAGATTGATTTGATCCATTACGCACAGCCATTTGCCACAATTGCTGTTGTGAAGTACTTGCCATTATACCAGAATTACCACCAAATGTAATACTCACTTTACTAATTGGTAATTGTGAATCTGAGTCAAAACATTGTTGGTCTGGGAATCTCTTTCGTACTGAAATAAGAACTTTATCGGGTAATTTGCTTAATTGGTAGTCATTAGATGTGTAAGTTTCTGTGTCTCCTGCATCAACGCTACTAAGTTGGGTGCGTTGTGATTCAACCTGCACATATGGCACTTCATTACGCGCAGGAAGAAACAATTTAGAACCTGATGGTGGTGTCACATATGTAACATCCAAGTATGTTGCAGTTTGAGAAACAGAAAACAGAGTGCAAGTTCGTATGTTTCCAAAGGCTGGACGAACTCTAATGGATCTGCAGTTGTTTGGTTTCATAGTAAATTGGAATGAAATATTTTGAATACCGTACATACCTTGCTGGTTAGCATTCATGTGCCCAATCAAGAAAGGAGAAATCAGAAGAGGCTCAATTATTGTGGCTGTAATACTTGCAGATGTACCACCGTTTGCACTATCTTGTATTTGAGTAACAGTGTATGATCCACGTGGCTTCATTGGCCCCAATGCTGTGGCATAAGAAGCATCACCAAGTACGTTGGATGGATATGCTGTATTAATTGCACTAAAAGCAGTATCATAACTTTGGAAAAAATCGAGCATGCAGGGAGTCTCATTGCAAGATTCCGCAAGCACTTCTTTATCAAAGATACGCATCAAACTGGGCAAGCACTCGGCCAAGTTAATAGTAATTGGTTGCTGGTTAATTGTAACTGTCAATGTTTGGACCATGCTTTGGAATGGGAAGGGACCAAAAGCCATACCTTGACCCCAAATGCAGTCAGCACCGTGACTGTCTGCATTACTTAAGAATGTTGCACCTGCATTAGCATTTATACCAGAAAGAGTCCATGTGCATGTAGTTCTAATGTATATGTGTCTATCAAGAATTGTAGACAAGTTGGGTATATTCAACATAAATTGTACGTTATTAACGCTTGCAGATGAAGCTAACTGAGAGTATCCCATAACTGCCTGACCACTTCGTTCAATGGCATAGGGCAATGAGTTAGCAACACAAAGGCGTTCATCAAGAGAATTAACTCCATAGTAAATAGGAGCGTTTCCTGTGCTTGTTATAGCAGCATCTTCAGACATGAGTATACTATACATTACGAAAAATTATATTCATATTTTTTGTAACATATTATTTTTAAATATTTAATTATAAAATGCTTTTCTTATAAAAACCAATTTCATATCACACCCACAGCCAGATGGTAAATTGAATGGTCTTATGTTTCCATATTTATCTGCCCAATAACATTCAATGGAAAATTCATTTAATTGTGTTCTGGTACATAAATCAACTAATCTATATTGATAGGGTAAATACACAACAGATGGATACACTTCTTTACCATTTGATATATTAATTTCCATATCAGTAATAACATTTAATGTTGTCGTTTGTGATGTGCTACTGTTCATACCCTGTATACTATTAAAGACCCTTGGGGCGGACACAATGGATGGATTCATGGGTAAGTTTGAAGAGGTGAATATTATGCGTGATACAGGTGACCATGTGGAAATAGATGGATATTCCTGATAGCATTGATAAACTGAATATGTATTAGACACCTCTAAAATATTGGCACTGTTATCATTTCTAACATTTAATTTAAAATTCTTTCCATTGGTAATATTCGCTCCAAATCCCATTTTAATAAATTCAAAGGATGACAATAAATTATACATAGCAGTATTAAAATAAATCTGAATTGGATTTGATAAATTTGGATCGTATCCTGTAACATCAGCATTTGCTATAATTTCACCACTTGTAGAATCGTACTGCAAGAATGGAGCATTGTCACAGGGCAGTGTATCGGAACCATCCTCAACTAAGGCCTTAAATGCTGTAAATCCATCTGAAAAGGTTTGATTAATTAAAGACACAAAGTATGAATAGGAATCTACAAAATAATATGTGGATGATGTGTCCTGTTGTACTGTGGGGGCATTTGGCGTAGGTGCAGACTGGTCTTGTGTAACGAATTCTAAAAATTGCTGGTACTCATATGTTTTATATTTATAGGTCACACTATAAATTGTAAGGTTTACATCTGACTGTCCTAGTTGCACTTGGGGAATAATGCAAGGAAGGGCCCCAAACGTATCAATGTGAAATCTTGCAATGGCTAAATAATACATACTTGCATCCTCTAGAATTGGTATTGTTCTAGATTCTCTAAAAACAACAGGAACCGGAGCAGATGCCCCATTGTCATTATTAATACACGACACATCAAGATAAATATGATTCGGTGCAGTATTTCCAAAATTAAGGTCTTGATTTACTAGTCTTGTTAGATAATTAGACATTTGATATATTATACGTTCATAAAAATATAATCAATAAATTTCATTGCCTATAGTATAACATGATCAACAATTCTTTTAATCGCCGAATAGGACAAATTATCCATGATAACACACTTAGTCAAGATTTATACAAAGACAGAGTCTTAGATCCTGTTTCTGTTCCAAGCAGAGAGAGAAATTTAAGTATCATGGAAAGAACACAATTATTAAAAAAATTAAATGGTGGTAGTGCTGTAAGTGGGGCATACAAAAAACAGGTGCCAGTTATTGGGGGAAATGGTGAACCCAATGTAGAAATGGAAGATAAAGTGTCTGGGGCTGAAATGTATAAAAGGCGTCTACTAGGAGCAGGAAAATCAAACACTAGTTTTGGAAAAACATTAACCGTTCTTGATGGAAAAATTCAGGCACAAAATCATGAGAATGGATTAAGGCCTGCGAAGGTGGCACAAGTACTAGAAGGCAGTGTTCCCCTTGCATCCAGACAACTTACAGCTGCCAAGCTAAAGGGTGGCCAAAAATGTGGAGGATCTCTAGCCACTGAGCAATTGACAAAACTTAGAAAAGGTGATTTACCTATTCCAACTGCTGAATCTGTCAAACAATCAGTCAAAGCATTACAAGGAGGTGCCAAAAAAGTGTCGCCTTGGAACCAATTAATTAAAAAAGTATCTAGTGAAAAAAAATGTAATTTAAAAGATGCTATTGCCTACATTAAAGCAAATAAT
>RFNV01000075.1 GCA_009927005.1 Pseudomonadota bacterium | reverse complement strand
GCATTGTTTTCTTTTTCAATTGACTAGATGTCACAGCCATGTCATCTCTAATTGGAGTATTTTTAAATGTACCTCCATCTAAACTGTTAGCTGCATCTGTTGCAGCAACAGGTCCGAATGCCCCGCCACCAGTTGAATTCATCATTTCAACAATGCTATTAATTTTTTCTTGAAATTTCTCAAACATAATGTATTATATATACTTATGGAGTTACTCAACAAATATTTACAAGAAATTAACGAGGATGTTAAGTACGATCAGATTAATATCTTGGAAAAACAGCTTATGCTTCCTGCTACAAAGCATAAGTGGATAGCACGTTTGATTCAACATAAACTCAATAAGAATAATCTTGAAGATAAGAAGAAAAAACTATATGAAGAAGCATTTGAATCTATTAAAAATAATGTTCCCTCTGGAATTCCAGCGGCATCTTTAAAGAAAAAAATAGATTCAACTGAAGTTATTCAAAAAATTGATAAAGAAATCCAAGATTGTGAACTAATAATTCAATATCTTGAAAAAGTAGAAAAAATATTAAGCTCCATAACATACGACATAGCAAATGCTACTAAATTGATGGTTCTAGAAACAACATGATTGAAATATCATATTTAAATAATAAACAAGCCCAAATCACAACCGATGTTTCGACATTGGATATGATTCGAAATAAATTTTCTGTTACAAACCCTGCTTATGGTAAGGGTAGGAACAAGTTTGCTTCTGCACGTTTATATGCCATTACACCAACTGGTAAATTCGATGTAGGTTTAGCAGAAAACATATGTGCTTATCTTCAATCTGAACAATTTTTTTTCAAATTAGATCAAAAATTAAATGATATCCTAAATGTAGGATATAAAAATTTTAATATTCATCAGTTTTATTGTTTAAATTACAGAGATCACCAAGAAAAATCCATTAAAGAAGCCATGAAGAAGGGAAGGGGAGTTATTATCATCCCAACTGCTGGTGGCAAGACATTGATAATGGCTGGTGTTATTGAAAGTATGCAGAATAATATATCAGTTGATAGTAAAAGATTAAAAACATTGGTAATTGTACCTTCTATTCAACTTGTAGAGCAAACTACATCAGACTTTATCAAATATGGTATTGAAAGTGTTACAAAATGGTCAGGAGATAACAATCCAGATCCAGAGGCAGATGTTATAGTTGCAGGTACTCAGATTTTATTAAGTGAAAAAACAGATTTATCACTTTTAAGTGATATAGATTTATTATTGATAGATGAAGTTCATGGTTTAAGACGAGGTAATGAAATAAACAAAATTTTTAATTTAATTACAACAAATAATCGATTTGGTTTTACGGGTACAATGCCACCATCACTCATAGATCAATGGAATATTATTGGAAAGGTAGGACCAGTTCTATACGAAGAGAAAACTTTAGATTTAAAAGATAAAAAATATGTTTCTGATTTTAAAATCATGATTTTAAACATAAAACATCAAAATGCACCTAAATTTGAAATAAACCAACTTAAACCAACAGAACAATATAATAAAGAATTAGAATATTTGCTTTCCAACGAAAGAAGAAATACAATTATATCAAATTTGGCAAAAAGACTAGACAGCAATACTGTAATAATGGTAGATAGAATTGAACACGGAGTTAATATTAAAAATAAAATTGATGAATTATTTGAAAAAGATAATTCAGATAGACCGATCTATTTCATTCAAGGTTCAACCGAAATGGAAGATCGAGAAAATATTAGATCTTTAATGAACGATAGAAACGATGTTATTGTTATAGCAGTTTCTAAAATATTTAGTACAGGTATTAACATACCTAACTTGCACAATATCATTTTTGCAACGGCTGGTAAAGCCAAAATTAAAATCATGCAGTCTATTGGAAGAGCTTTACGTTTACATCCAACAAAAAAATCAGCTATTATTTTTGATATTGCTGATAATACAAAGTATTCTAAAAAACATTTGGAAGAACGTATAAAACTTTACAAAAACGAAAATTACACATATGAAGAAAAACAAATACAATAATAAAATCAAAAAGATTTTAAATAACGACGAAGAATATCATTTCAATGATGAGATTGAAAATGAACTCATTGAAGATGATTATGATTCAAGAGATGATACTGATGTTGAATTAGAAATTCAAGATGAAGAATTGGATGATATTTTAGAAGAACCTAAAGAAGAAAAGATCGAAGAACCAAAGGTAGAAGTACCACCAACCGAAGTGGTTAAGAAAAAAAGAGGTAGGAAACCACAAAATGCTAAAGATAAGGAGAAATATTATGTCGAACCTAAACAGTTTGATGAAGAAATCATGAAGTATTATGAATCTGGTAAGATGTCGAATGAACTTGCAAACATGATAAGCAATATTTCTCATAAATTAAGTTATGCAAACAATTTCATCAACTATAGCTATAGAGAAGAAATGGTTGGGGATGGTGTTATCAGAATGATGAAGGCACTTATAGCAAAAAAATACAATAGAGAAAAAGGAACCAATCCATTTTCTTATTTCACTAGAATCGCTTTTAATGCTTTCAGAAATAGAATCAAAAAAGAAAAGCATATGCATGAAACACATGAAAAATATCAAAAAGAAGTCATGTTCATGTCAGAAGCATTTTCACACTTGTCAAAGAACAACAATATCAGTATAATGAAAGAAAGAAATCGTGACTACTGAAGAATTAACAAACAAAAAAATAGGTTGTTTCTCGGATATTCATCTTGGATTAGGTCAAGATGATAAGAAATGGCATGATATAGCTTTGGATTTTGCAAAATGGGCATCAGACGTTTATAAATCCAAAGGTATATATGAACTTGTCATACCGGGTGATATATTTCATAACCGAAATATGATCTCTGTTGAGACGTTATCGGTTGCTAAAAAGTTTTTTGATTACTTTAAAGACTTTGATATCTATATAT
>RFNV01000165.1 GCA_009927005.1 Pseudomonadota bacterium | reverse complement strand
GTAGCCGAGCGAATCTTTACGCTTCAGTTTCAGCTGGAATCTCAGCCCTGTGGGGCCCTTTACATGGGGGAGCCAACCAGGAAGTGATTGAAATGTTGCAGATGATTCACAAAACAGGTGGGGATGTTAAGAAGTTCGTGGAAAGAGTAAAAAACCGCGAGCAAGGTGTGCGCCTGATGGGTTTTGGTCACCGAGTGTATAAAAACTTTGATCCGCGCGCTAAGATCATAAAGCGCTATTGTGATCTGATCTTGAATAAACTGGGAATCACCGATCCTCTGTTAGATATTGCAAAGAGACTCGAAGAAGCAGCACTGAGTGACGACTACTTCGTATCTCGAAAGCTTTACCCCAATGTGGATTTTTACAGCGGGATTATTTACAAGGCGATTGGAATTCCGACGAATATGTTTACGGTTATGTTCGCTATTGGCCGAACTCCAGGCTGGATCGCTCAATGGAAAGAGATGATCGAATCGCCAGGTTCCAAAATTGGAAGACCGCGACAGATTTATACGGGTCCAACCGAAGGGGCGTATACCCCGATGTCTCAAAGGTAAAAAGTGGCTAAAGATAAAATTACATCTAGTAGTACGGCAGAATATTTTTCCAAAAATCTCCAGCAGGTGGGCTTTTCCTCTCCTACCAAAGCAGTTTTGACCACGCTGAAAGAAGCAGTGGATAACTCTTTAGATGCGTGTGAAGAGCAAGAAATTTTGCCAGAGATTTCAGTTCAAATTGAAAAACTGGGAGCCGGCACTCTAAAAAACACCGATCTCATTCGAATCAAGGTTGAAGATAACGGCCCTGGTTTGAGCTTAGAGGATGTTCCGAAAGTTTTCGGAGAGTACTTAGCCTCATCAAAATTTGGACGCGGCAGATGCTCTCGCGGCCAACAAGGTATCGGTATTTCTGCTGCGACTACTTGGGCTCAGCTCACCTCTGCTAAAGGGGTAACCGTAGTTACAAAAACGAAAACCATGCGGCAGCCTGTTCAAGTCCAGGTAGCGGTCGACATTAAACACAACAAAGGTGTCTTAAAGGACAAAAAAGACGGCAAGCTAAAAGGTCCCCATGGTCTTTCCGTAGAATTTATTATTGATGGCCGAATCCAGCTACAGGGAGAAGGCGGACTCATCACGTACCTGACCGGCACGGCTTTGGTAAACCCGCATCTCACTTTGCATTACACGTTGCCTGAGCAAAAGACGGTGACCATTACTCGAGTTTCCAACGAATCACCGGATGTGCCTGATGCGACTGAGCCTCACCCGCACACCATGAAGCTCGGAGAGTTCATTGCGCATTCACATCTTTTTGGCCGCATGGCTCTCAAAGCATGGCTTAAAAAAGGATTTTCACGAATCAGTGATAACTCCTTAGCTGAGTTTGTGAAAAACGGACTCGATAAAAAGATGCTAGATACCTCGGTTGATAAGATCTCCGAGAGCCAATTCAAAGATATTTTTTCTGTGATTCACAAAACAGACCTGATGGCCCCGAGTACCAAGTCGGTGATGACTATTGGGGAGGAGAGCTTCTCAAAGAGCGTCCGGCGTCTGGGTGAAGTGGACTTTTTCTCAGTTGTGACGAGAAGGCCAACCATCTGCGATTATAAACCTGTCGCAGTCGAAGTAGCCGTGGCGCGGTTGAAAGGACTGTCTAAGGGAGAGGGTGCCGAGGATGGTCCAGCTCAAGTGCTCCGGTTTGCAAATCGGGTTCCTCTGCAATTCGATAAATCGGCATGCGCAATGGTTAAAGCCATTGAATCAGTAAATTGGCGTTCCTATGGACTTCAACAGCCAAAAGACAGTGTGCCCTTGGGGCCCTATGTTATTGCCGTCAGTCTTGTTTCTCCATTCATCAAGTTTAAGAACGCATCTAAAGAGACAATTGATGCTAGTGACGAGTTGGTCGAAGAGCTTCGACGAACTCTGATTCAGGCCGGACAAAGACTTTCTCGACACATCAAAAAAGAGCATAGAGAGCAAGATCTCGAGAATAAACTTCGCTACATCGAACAGTTCTGTCCGATTTTGGTGGATTGCCTATGCCGGATTACAAAGGCACCAGACAAGCGAAAGAAAAAAGCTACAGAGGGCTTAGAAAAAATTCTGGGTCGGGATCTAACTGTGGCCAAAAAAGAATTCAAAGAAGCGGACATGGCTGCGCGAGAAGCTGCCGCTAAGGGGAAAATCCAGATTATTAAAGATGAAGAGCCCACGGAGACAGTTTCTGAGGAAGAAGCTCCGGAAGTTGAAGTAGTAGAGAAAAAAGAAAAAGCGAAAGCTAAGCCAAAGCCTGCGGCGAAAGCTAAATCAAAAAGCTCGCCCAGTAAGGAGAAGTCAGCATCATGAGAAGTGACAGCATTCCAAAAATTTCAAAAGACCTATGCAATAGAATGTTGACCGATCTTGAGAACGCCAGACGGCCTATTTTAGAGGCGATCAAGTGTTCTTTGGATAATTCAAACTACAGCCCAAAGGTTGGGTATTTGACCCCGGGAGATAAAAAAGTCCGAACCGAGTTGAATGTCTCCTCAGTGCAGAAAATGTCCCGAGCCATTTTTCTACTCGAAGTGCTTTTGAGAAACATTGATACCGGTGCGGTCAATACGAAGCGTGAGCTTTACTACATTGCAAAAGGTGAGGTGAAACACGATCCTCATTTGAAGCCGCTCGATTTCCAGGATCAATCTGAGAGTGATTCCGTGATTGATTTCATCTGCGAAATGCTTGAGTGCTATCGAGAGGATTTAAACTGTTATGCAAACGATCGCGGGGGACAAACTTACTCAAATCAATTGGTGGTAACTGAAACGTTGCCAGATGGTACAAAAGCAGTGGTGGACTTGAGCAGTTTGGGAACTTCGCCTTTTCAGCCAAAGAACCGTCCTCAAAGCTTACAACTAAAAGCAAAAAAGAAAATTGATTTTTGTTTAGTTGTAGAATCAGAAGGTACGGCTAACACGTTTGTTGCGAATGGTTTTTGTAAGAGAAACAACTCTATTTTAATTGGTGCCCAAGGGGTTCCTAGTAATGCCGTTCGAGGTTGGGCGAAACTCATTCAAGATCAGCTGAAAGTTCCGATCTTCTTCTTCGGAGATTTGGACGCCTATACGATCCAGAATATTTACCGAACCCTAAAGGCTGGTTCGGCAGCCAGCTTAATTAGAAACTCAGATTTCAGTGCTCCGGATGTTCACTTTTTGGGTGTTTTACCTGAGGACATAAAAAAATATGATCTCAGCGATTATCCCGTTAAAGAGACGGATGTCAGTGAAGCAAGAGCTTTGAAAAAAGCAGCCGACGCCCTAAAAAACGATCCTTTCTTCCAGGACAAGCGAAATAAACATCTTTCGAAACTCCTCGAGTGGTTGCTCAAAAATAAGCGACGTTGTGAGCAGCAAGCCTTCTTCATGGTTGATCCGCGAGATCCCACCATGCCTGAAAAGATCATTGTCGAGAAAATCAAAAAGGGTATCTACCTCTAGTGGCATAAGCTTTGCTCCCCTTCCTAGCAGAGGAAGATTTCGAAGGTGGTTCATAAACCCCTTCGGGACTTTTGCAAGCTAAGGGAGGGATGTCGTGCTAAAAGCAAGCTCTTTACAAAATTCTCATTCTCAAATCGTTCTGCAAGAACTACGAGATCTTATTCCCCTCGTTGCCGTGGCATTTTCACTCTTTATTTTTGCAGTCCTGACAATGGCCACCCAGGGTCCAAAAAGCAAACCCGTCGTGCGAAATGAAAAGCCGATTTTGACAGTATTCCAACCCTGAAGCCGTAGATTGGGTCGAGGGGGTTGGCACCCTGGTTGCAGTAGTAGGAAAGCAGAAGAGCCGACAAAAAATTTGATCGTCACTTCTCATTTCAAAAGTAATTCATGCCTTGAGAGAGGCAGGTTGAGTCTTCATGACTTTCCCCCCGATCACAACCTGTCTCTCTCAAA
>RFNV01000077.1 GCA_009927005.1 Pseudomonadota bacterium | reverse complement strand
AGGAATCGCTTTCGCTGGCTGCCAATATTTACCCCGGAGCGCAGCCCCAACCAGCACCGCGACCAGCCCCCAACTTGACGCCGCCTCTGTCTGTGCGCTTGCCTGCCGTGTTTGGCAGCACCAGCGAATTCAGCGGGTTCAAGCCGTCAAGTGAGTTTACGTTGAAGCCGCGAATGGACTTTGCGTTGAACCCGTCAATGGACTTTGCGTTGAAGCCGCTAATGAACTTTGAATCGGCGGCCAAAAACGCGGTGTCCCATTTCGGTGGCAGCAACCTCAACCCGGTCGAATCGATCCTGCCGCAGCCCCCGCGTGACCTTGATCTTGAAAACATCACTCGCTTAGGGATTGACGCGCTTCGCCGTGAGTCGCTCACCGGCGTCCCGTCAAGCGAAGAAGCCGACGCGCTTGCACGGGATCAAAGTGCGGCGCTTGATGTGTTCGACAAGACGGGAAACACGTCGGCCCTTCGAGCGGTGCAAGCGCGAATCGCTGCGCACAACCAAGCCGCAAAGGACCGGAAGGCAAGTCAGTCTGCCGAGAACACAACGCGGGCACTGATGGCGCTTGCCGATTGGAGACGACAGAACCCCAACGCATTTGACGATGAAAGCAAGCCGGTGGTTGCGCAGATTGCCCAGTACTACGGCGTGGACCCCAAGACGCTGCCCGTGCTTGATGCGTCTGGTCGCTTGAAGACCCTAGCCGACATCAATGCCAAAAACGCGCAAGCAGCCGAGCACCGCGCAAACGCGAAAAAGACCGAGGCCGAAGCGAAAGCCCGCAAAACCCCCGCAGGGTGGATGAGATTGGAGCGCGACGCTTACGACACGGCGGAGGATTTGGCTGCAGCGACTGCTCTTGAGTTCAACATGCCTGTGACGAATGAACTGTTGAAGTACGCGACGGGCCTTTACAACGAGGCGCAGCGAGACCGCGAAAAAATCAACGCTGAGCGTGCCACGTTGCAATGGAAGAGTGACATCGCGGCACAAGCAGCACAAGGCAAAACGGCGCAAGCAATCATCACAGCGGCGATCAACCGAACGTATAACTTTAACCCCAACAGCCTGCCACAGATGATAGCGACGGTCGATGCGTTGACCGGCAACGACAAAAACGTAATCATGGAGGCTTTAAGCGACGTGGCTAAAGGCCAGAATATTGCTACGATTCGCGCGGACCTTGCCAAAGCAAAGATCAATCAGGCCGTCATCAATGAAATTTTCCCGATAAGGAAGTAGCAGGGCATGGCGACACCGGAGGACAAGCTGGAGTTGTATCGCGCGGCGCGTGCTGCACGCATGGCCGCGCCCAGCGACTCCGCGCCCCCCGTTGCTGCTTCTGTGCGTGGTTTCCCACCCAACGAGGATTGGCAAAACGTCGAACAGCGCGGCGGCATGGGTGCCTTTGAGGCGGCCCTGACCGTAGCCAACGCTCCGTCTGCCGCCGTGGCTGGTTTGCTTGATCCGCGCTCAACGGTGGCAGGCAACGTCACGACCCCCGCGTTTGACCAGACGGGCTACGCGGACGCGCTGGAGAACCGCCTGAAACAAGGCTTTGTTGACCTTCCCGGCGTTGGCAACGTGGATATCACGCCGTTATCTCGGCTGCTAATGACGACCAGCAAAGCCGACGTGGCGCGTGCGGCAACAGGCGGCGGCTCCCGTCAGGACGTGATGCGAGCGGCGCAGGCACAAACTAAGCTAGAGCCCTTGGTTCGCGTTGCGGCAACGGGCTTGGAAATGATGACGCCCTCGCTGTTCGGGCCTCTTGGCAAGCTCGCGAAGATAGCGGGCAAAGGGCTGGACACGGCGCCTGTCAGGGATGCGGCTGCCAGCGCCGCCCGCGCCTTGCTCGGCCCGCAGGAAAACCGGACAGCGGCCCAACAGGCGGTGTCGTTTGTGCCCCGCGCGTTTCTGCCCCCGGCGCCGATAGCCGAAGTGTCGGCCACACCCGCTGTTCGCAAGGTGGCACCCGAGATTCGCACAACGCTGGAAGGCGCACAGCGCAAGCTTATCGGCAAGTACGGCAGCATGGCCGAGGAAGCGGACCAGCTTCTCAGACAGTATGGCGGCGAAGCGCGGCCCGAGGTGGCGCTGGCATTGACCAAGGCCCCGCTGGCAGCGGTTGAGCGCGAGATTGAGCCGTTGCAGGCGGCGCTAGCCAACGAAATCGCCGGTTCGCCTAAGCACACCAAGCTAACGCAGCGCATCGCCGCCTTACAGACCAAAGGCGCAAAGGAACTAGCCGACCTTGAGGCAACACTGACCCCCGAAGAAAAGGCGCTAATCGGCACGGTGCGCGGCAAACTGGCCGAACGGAACAAGGGCCTCGTCGAGCGCGGGATTTTGGACCCGTCGAAAGTGGACCCGACAATTTCCGGCGAACGCTACCTGCCGATTGTGCCCAAGGCTGGGCGCAAAGAGGCCACCGAGGCGTGGGATGAAATCGTCAAGCGGACGGCAAAGAACGAGCACCCGGACGACGTGGCCCGCGC